>NZ_CP030117.1:5177500-5372500 GCF_001039275.2 Brevibacillus brevis | reverse complement strand
CTCTCGTTATCCCAGGGTTTCCCCGGCTTAAAGAATGGGTTCACGCTGGTATCTTCTTTTTAATGACTGGTGCGGCTTTATCTCATGCGCTTGCGAACGATTATGGAGAGTACGGGTTTTACATGATTCTTCCGCTTTCATATGCTGCGCTAAATATCGCCTCGTGGGCGCTACGTCCGATAAGCCGCAAACTTTAGGGAGGTTGCAGAAATTAACGGCTGTCCTCACCATACTACAGAAAATCAGATTTTGGAGGGAGTGTTGTGAGCGAGAACAACCCGTTACGGGATGTGTTTGATGCGATTGCGGACCCAACCAGGCGTCGACTGATCCGCTTGTTAGCAGAGGCAGAGGAGATACCGCTTCATGAATTAACGGCACAGTTTCAAATGGGGCGCACAGCGGTATCCAAACATTTGACAATCCTGAAAGAGGCCGGACTGGTACTTGACCGAAAAGTCGGCAGAGAAACGCGATTTAGGCTAAACGCCGCTCCACTTAGAGAAATTCAAGATTGGTTGGCTTTCTACACGAAGTTCTGGAGTACGAATATGCTGCGCTTAAACCAATTTTTAGAGGAGGAAGAAGAATGAGTTTAACATTATCCCTGGATTTTCAGTACAAAACAACGATGGAGAAGCTCTGGTCCGCTTTAACCGATGCAAACAAGCTTACCAAATGGATGGTCAACGTCCACACCGGACAGGCGATGGAAAATGATTTTAAGCCCGTTATCGGACACCACTTTCAGTTTCGTACTCAGCCGACCGAATATTGGGATGGAATTGTTGACGGCGAAGTGCTTATCGTAGAAGAACCACACCGGCTGTCCTATACGTGGTGCAGTGGAGGAGAGAAGCACACAGTCACCTGGACGTTGCAGGATTTAGGGAACGGAAAGATTAACCTTCATCTCGAACAAACCGGAATCTCAAATGCTCAAGCACTGGGCGGAGCCAAGTATGGCTGGAGCAATTGGTGCGGTGAGCTTGAAAAGGTATTGGAGCAATAATCGCACACCCTCAAAAAACGGCAGCCTGTTTAATCGGCTGCCGTAATTTTATAAACAGGCAAATGTCCCTACCCGTTAATCCGTTATCATAACTGAAGGAGTAGCCGTTCGCACGAAGATGATCGCATCAAAAGCTTTTGCTGGAATCATCTGCAACGTATACATCTTCTCCATTTTTCCGTACCATCCACTAAAAACATCACCGATTGCACTGATTGACTGTGCTTTATTCAGATAGGTGTAAAAATCCGCATGATGCTTTGTCTTGGCAAAATCAAGGAATCCATCCGCCATGCCTGTCTGAGCAAACAGAACAGCCAGCCGATTATTGCCACTATTTTTTACTGTAAACGCTTTGCGCTCATTGGTAGTGGCGTCCTTTGCAAGGAAGGTACTTTCGTAGAATTCGCTTCCGATTGCGTAATAGTGGTCCCCCAATGCTTTTGCGAGATGTGCCCCCATACAGGTTGTCATTCCTGTGGTAGTAGAGGTCTTTTCGATATGTCCATTATGTCCGGCGATGAACATGTTGTTGCGACCGTAATGCTTCTTTTCAAAGGATAGAACCCACATCACTTTGTCCGCCATATAGCGATCACGGGTGTTGCCATAGTTCGTGTTTGTTCCGCGGAGTGTAGCGTTTTGCTTGATGGATTCAGCGAAGGCAGTAGCCAGCTCATATTCTTTCTCAGAGCTTTTCGCGATGTAAACGGATTGGTTTTGTTTCATCTGCTCCATCAAGCTTTTTATGTGGGTGAGCGCTTCCTGTACGAGGGGAATCTTTTGATCATACACCGTCTTGTCATTCAGATTCGTAAGCAGCTTCTCATACTTGGATGCGAGTGTCGGATCAACTTTTTTCAAATAGGAGAATAGCCCGTTTTTGTTATGGTCATAGCGTTGCATGTCAAAGCCGTAGAAATGAATTTGGTCCTTGGCATCCCGCTGCTCATTAAAGGCGCGCATCCAAGAGAGAAGGGCAGCCATTTCTTCTGTTTGGTAAATCGTAAATCCGATGGCTTTTGCGGCATCCTGCGCAGTTCCGTTGCCGCCTAAAATGTATTCATTAACCTTTTGACCACCGCCAAAATCACCTTCAATGGCAAATACGCGATAACCTTGTTTTTCTACCAAATGCTTAAAAATATCTAGCTTCAGCGTAGTGAATTGCTTGTTGCCATGCGTAGCTTCTCCAAACCCGATGATGGTTTTTGCAGGAAGCTCCATTTTTGAAACAGGGACAAGGGTAGATTGCAATGACTGTTGTAAGGTGTTGGCTGATGCAGATTGGAAACCCGTCAATACACGCAGCACGATGAACAAGCTTAGGGTGATCAGGAGTTTTCTTTTCATATCAATCTCTCTTTCTTGAAAGGATTACTGGGAAACGGGTGGATTTTCTTACCATTTAAATAATTATACTCCTCCCTGGTCATATTTACCTACAGTGAATCCTTTTCTGTGGAATCCAAGCCGAAATGTAAAAACGCACCTGGGTTGGATTATCCGTATCCCGGTGCGTTTTCCACTTGCTATTTCAAATACTTCGCCCGATACTCATCTGCCAGCATGGACATGAGAATAGAGTCGTGATAGGCGTGGTTGTAATAAAGCGCTTGTCGCTGTACGCCTTCACGCTGGAAGCCGAGCTTTTCATACGTGTGGATGGCGCGTTCGTTAAAGGAAAATACATTTAGTTCGATGCGATGCAGATTGAGGATACCAAAACCATAATCGAGCATCAGCAGGAGGGCTTCGCTTCCGTAGCCTCTGCCTTGATGGGCATTTTGGTCAATCGAAATTCGGATAAAGGCGTTGCGATTATTCCGATCGATATCCCCGATCTGGACGTCGCCAATCACTTGATCATTTTCACACAGGCAGATCAATAAGAGGACACTGGAAGAGTCCTGGCCTTTGTTCTCGATGTACTGGTGAATTTGCTCACGCGTGAAATGCTTTTGTGTACCAGTCAGCTTGCGTGTTTCCTTGTTGAACAAGGAACGGTAAAGTAATTCAGTATCTTCTGTGCCGATCGGTCGCAAAAAGACGCGTTCCCCTTCCAAAAAGCGAACCGCTGCACTTGTATTCTCCTGTGTGGTAGACATAGTCGTCGTCCTCCTGTTCGTACAAAACTCTTTCTCTTAGGATAACGGGCAAGTGTATACTTGAAAATGTGCAGTTTTGTAAAAATGAAAAGGACAGATGGAGGGGGAAATCGAGATGCTCTTGACCCCAAACTGGCAGGAAAACGACAACGAGCCACAATACGTACAGCTTTATGCTTATCTGAAAAAGGAAATCGTCGCAGGACGCTTGGCGGTGAGTAGCAAGCTGCCGTCCGTTCGCAAGCTGGCTGACTTGCTGGGCGTAAGTACAACACCCGTGGAGATGGCATATCAGCAACTGCTGGCGGAAGGTTTTATCCAAAGCAAACCGCGCAGTGGGTATTACGTAGAGAAATTACCCGATCCTGAAATGAAACCGGGTGCTGGTACGAGCACCCAAACGATCCAGCGGCCCATGGTGCGTGACGAGCGGGAGTATGTCTATGACTTTCATCTCTCACGCAATGATTTTTCGTTATTTCCAACCATGATTTGGCGTCGTTTGTACAATGAGACGCTTCACATAGAGCAGCAGGAGAATTTTTTTTATGGGGATCCGCAAGGGGAGGCTGGACTCAGGAAGCAAATCGCTGAGTACTTGCACAGGTACCGGGGTGTCGCTTGTTCGCCAAATCAAGTGGTGATTGGGGCGGACCAGTTTGGCTTGTTGTCCCTGATCTGTTTGATGGTAAAGCCGCAGTTCCAACGCATCGGCGTAGAGAATCCGGGATATTTACTGTTTGCCAATACGTTTCGCCAGCACGGATACGACGTGGTGCCGATTTCACTGACAGAGGACGGAATTAGCGTCAGTGAGCTATATGAGTCAGGGGTTGGGCTGGCTGCCGTTTCTTCTGCTCATCAATACCCGTGTGGGATGATCATGCCCATATCCAAGCGGCTGCAATTGCTCGAATGGGCCAAAAATGTGGGAGGATACATCATCGAAGACGATTACGACGGAGAGTTTCGTTACCATGGCAGACCGATTCCGTCCATGCAGGGCTTGCTCCCGCATGCGAATGTTATCTATATGGGGAGCTTTGCGCAGGTATTGGCGCCTGCTCTAGACATTTGGTACATGGTCTTGCCAGAATCTCTGCTGGATACCTACTACAGCCTGCTACGTGAGACATTGCTGGAACCATCTTCATCCCGACTGCATCAGCGGACGATGGAAGCCTTTATGGAAAAAGGATATTTCGAAAAGCATGTCCGCAAAATGCGCAAGCTGTACCGTAAAAAGCATGATGCGCTGCTGCTGGCTGTGCACAAGCATTTTGGCGAAAGAGCGACAGTCATCGGAACCGATGCTGGTTTTCACGTTCTGCTGCGGGTAAACAGCGTGCGAAGTGAAGAGGAGTTGAAAAAGCTGGCGATTCAAGCAGGCGTGAGAGCCTCGTCCGCATCGTTTACATGGCTGGTGCCACCTAATCCCTTGCCAAAAGAGTTTTTCCTCGGCTTCGCGGGCATTCCATTGGAAAATATCGATCCCGGTATCGAGGCACTGAGCCAAGCGTGGTTTGGCGACAGTTGACAATGCATGGGTACGCCGTTATGCTAAGAGTACCTTTTGGAAAATATGAAAAACAAAATATTTTCCTTGTTTTCGAGAGGGGGCAAGAACATGCAGGAACGAATTCTACAATGCGCTTATCATGAGATTGAGACCAAGGGCGTCCGTTTTACCATGTCCGATTTAGCTCGGCGCGCAGGCGTTAGCACCAAGACGTTGTATGCGAGCTTTCCATCGAAAGAAGCCTTGATTACCAAAGTCATTGAAGAAAACATCGAGGATTTGCGTAAAGCGGAAGATCAGGTTTTACATGATCCTGACCTCGATTTGGTTGAGAAGATGCGGCAGCTGCTCGCACTGGTCCCGAACAATTTCTCACGAACGGACCTGCGCGTATGGTACGAGCTGAAGCGCTTCTATCCCGAGCAATGGAAGCTGATCGACGAGTTCAACCAACAGGAGTGGGAGCATGTTCGGATCATTCTGGAGCAAGGGGTAGAGGAGGGCGTGTTTCGTCGAATCCAGCTTCCGATCCTGATTCAGATGTATACCGGGACGCTTAACCAGTTGATTGATCAGCAGTTGGCCAACCAGCATCATGTGACGATTGGCGATGCACTGGATGCGGTCATCGATATTTTACTAGGCGGCATCGTAGATTCATCGTTTTCAAACAAGTAAGTAGGAGGAACAAAATGAGTTGGGTCTATCTATTAATGGCCATTTTACTAGAGGTGGCTGGAACAACATCGATGAAGCTGTCTGACGGGCTGAGCAAGCCTGTCCCCAGTGTGATGATGTTTATCTTTTATATTTTGTGCTTCTCGTCGCTGAGCCTGGCGCTCAAGGAAATGGAGGTCGGGACTGCCTATGCCATCTGGTCGGGTCTTGGCACTGCGATCATCGCGGTCATTGGTGTGGTGATCTTCAAGGATGCCTTCACTGTCAAAAAAGTAATTGCTGTCGGACTGATCATCGTAGGTTGTGTGCTGCTGAATCTGGGAGACTCCTCTCACGCACAATCTTCGAAAGATACAGGAGTAGCTGAGGCGAAATGAGTGAGAAAAATGTAAGGGCAATGCTAGTGTTCTTCTGGGTCACCGATGTGGCTTTTGTCGTATACTGGCTCATTACTTTTTTGGAGCTCCTCCCTGTGGAATACCTGTATCAGGATTACTACGACCCCAATTTGCTCGCATGGAACCTGTCCTTTTTTCCATTGGATATTTTTATTTCCATCACGGGCTTTGCCAGTCTGTACGCCTATCGCAGAGGGCGCAACATCTGGAAGCCGCTTGCCATGCTGTCGCTTGTTTTGACATCCTGCTCGGGTTTGCAGGCGATCGCTTTTTGGGCGTTCAAAACAGATTTCGATTGGTCCTGGTGGATTCCGAACCTGTACCTGCTGATTTACCCGTTATTCTTTTTGCCGGGCTTGATGCGAGAACTGGCAAAAGCGAAGGAAAGGAATTCTTGACAAATTTTGAGCAGTGGCTATATAGTAGGTCTTAAGTTAATAGTGCTGTGGAGATTGGGAGATCAGCTAATATTTGCAAAATGAGGGCATTGGCTCTTGTTTAGCGAGTATTAGCTTTTTTATTTTCTCTCCAAACAAACCACAAAGGAGTTAGCGTATTGTAAGCGCTTTACCGGAATGGGTTTACGTTTTTTCCAAAAAGGGGGAGGATGGGGGCATGTCTATTTATGTAGGGGAATTGATCGGGACGATGATCTTGATCATTTTGGGGGCAGGTGTTTGCGCCGGACAGAACTTGAAAAAGGCGTATTCCCAAAACGGCGGCTGGATTGTGATTACACTGGGCTGGGGGCTGGCAGTTGCGTGCGGAGCGTATGCAGTAGGAAGCATTAGTGGAGCGCATTTGAATCCGGCACTTACGATTGCACTGGCAAGCATCGGTCAATTTCCGTGGGAGCATGTGCCGGGCTACGTAGCGGCTCAACTGATTGGGGCGTTTATGGGAGCGACATTCGTCTGGATATTTTATTACCCGCATTGGCGTGAGACGAGTGATGCAGGAGCCAAATTAGGCGTATTTGCAACAGGTCCAGCGATTCCTAATACAGTCGCGAATCTGTTTAGCGAAATTTTAGGTACGTTTTTCTTGGTGCTCGGTCTACTGGCGATCGGAGCGAATAAATTTGCAGAAGGACTGAATCCGTTTATCGTCGGCTTTCTGATTGTCGCAATCGGTTTGTCTCTTGGTGGTACTACTGGTTATGCGATCAATCCAGCCCGTGACCTGGGACCTCGTCTCGCTCATGCTCTCTTGCCCATCCACGGCAAAGGAAAGTCCAACTGGCGCTATGCATGGATTCCTGTTGTTGGACCTATCATTGGAGCAGTAAGTGGAGCGTTTTTTTACAAATGGACGTTTACAGATCATTCGCTGACAGGTGTAATAGCATTAGCGGCTTTCATGGTGATTGCCATCGTGGTCGGAATGACAACCAAAAAATCAATCGACAGCAAGGAGCGAATCGCATCCGAAAGTGCGCGTTCCTAGACATAAAGGTAAGAATGAAGGCGATTCCATATGAGTGAAGGAGGAACAGTTATCATGGAAAATAAATACATGCTTTCCCTCGATCAGGGAACGACGAGCTCTCGCGCTATCTTATTCGATAAATCCGGTGCCATTATCGGTGTTGCCCAGAAGGAATTCACGCAAATCTATCCGAAGCCGGGGTGGGTGGAGCATAATGCCGAGGAAATCTGGGAATCGCAGCTAGAGGTTTTGAAAGCGGTTTTACTGGAAAATCATGTGAAACCGGAAGAAATCGCAGGGATCGGGATTACCAACCAGCGGGAAACCACGGTGGTATGGGATAAGCACACGGGCAAGCCGATTCACAATGCGATTGTATGGCAAAGCAGACAGTCCATCGATATTTGCAACCAGTTGAAAGAGCAAGGCTATGAGCAAACCGTTCGTGAAAAGACAGGATTGTTGATTGACGCCTACTTTTCCGGGACAAAGGTAAAATGGCTGCTCGATCATGTGGAGGGAGCACGGGAGAGAGCCGAGAAAGGCGACCTCTTGTTTGGAACCATTGATACGTGGCTGATTTGGAAGCTGACTAATGGCCTTGTGCATGTGACCGACTATTCCAACGCTTCGCGCACGTTGATGTTCAATATTCATTCCCTGGAGTGGGACGACGAGCTGTTGAACATGCTGCAAATTCCGAAAGCCATGCTGCCAGTTGTCCGTCCTTCCAGCGAATTGTATGGCTACACTGACGAGAAGCTCTTCGAATTCCAGATTCCGATTGCCGGGATTGCCGGAGACCAGCAGGCTGCTTTGTTTGGGCAGGCGTGCTTTGCGGAAGGGCAGGCCAAAAACACTTACGGAACAGGTTGCTTCATGCTGATGAATACAGGAGAAAAGGCAGTTGCATCCAAAAACGGGTTGTTGACGACCATTGCCTGGGGTGTGGATGGCAAGGTAGAGTACGCCCTGGAAGGCAGTATTTTTGTGGCTGGTGCGGCGATTCAATGGCTGCGTGACGGACTCAAGCTGATCGAAAAATCATCGGATTCGGAGAAGCACGCACTCGCTGTTGACACGACAGATGGTGTTTATATGGTTCCAGCCTTTGTCGGACTGGGAGCACCGTATTGGGATATGGAAGCAAGAGGCGCGATCTTTGGCTTGACCCGCGGAACAACGGAAGATCATTTGATTCGGGCAGCGTTGGAGTCTCTGGCTTATCAGACACGGGATGTGCTTGAAGCGATGGAGGCTGATTCCGGCATCCGGCTGCAAAAGCTGGCAGTAGACGGTGGAGCCGTGGCGAATAACTTTTTGATGCAGTTCCAGTCCGACATCCTGAATACAGAGGTTGAGCGTCCGCGTGTCAATGAAACGACCGCGCTGGGAGCAGCTTACCTGGCAGGGCTTGCCGTCGGGTATTGGGGTAGCAAGGAAGATATTGTGAATAATAAAGTGGTGGAGCGCTCCTTCTCACCAGATATGGCGGAGGAAGTGCGCCAGGGGCTGTACGCAGGTTGGAAGCAAGCTGTTACGGCAACGATGGGTTACAAGATTAGGCATTGATTTTTGTGTAAAAGAGGTCTAAAGTTAAAGATAAGTTAATCATGCTGTGGAGACTACGGAGACAGCCAGTATCAGAAGAGCAATGACATTGCATTGCTTCTTTTGGATATTGGCTGTCTTTTTCTTTTAGAGAGGATGAGAAGAACGATGAACGATCAACATGCACTATCATCAAGTCAACGCCAGGCTTGTCTGGATAAAATGGCAAGCAAACAACTCGATCTTTTGGTGATTGGCGGTGGGGTGACGGGAGCGGGGATTGCCCTCGACGCAGCCGCGAGAGGTCTGAGCGTTGGACTGGTGGAAAAACAGGACTTCGCTGCGGGAACCAGTAGTCGCTCTACCAAGCTCGTTCATGGAGGATTGCGCTATTTGAAGCAGGGCGATGTGCAACTGGTGCGGGAAGTAGGCCGAGAGCGAGCTATTTTGTATCGCAATGCGCCACATATCGTCATCCCGGAAAAAATGATTTTGCCTATCGTGAAAAATGGTACCTATGGCAAGCTGGCAACCTCTATTGGGTTGTATGTATACGATGTGCTCGCTGGAGTCGAGAGAAAAGAACGACGCATCATGCTGAACAAACAGAAAACCGTGGAGGCAGAACCACTGTTGCGCCGCGATATTCTCAAGGGCGGCGGACTCTATTTCGAATATCGGACAGATGATGCTAGGCTTACAGTTGAGGTCATGAAAACAGCAAGCTCGTACGGAGCGCTCTGCGTGAACTATACGGAAGCCATTGGCTTTATTTATGAAAACGGCAAAGTCATCGGGATTCGCGCGAAGGATTTGCTTACAGGTACGGAGTACTCCCTCCATGCCAAAAAAATCGTCAACGCAGCAGGTCCTTGGGTAGATCAGCTTCGAGAAAAAGACCACTCCCTGTACGGCAAGCGCCTCCACCTGACAAAAGGTGTCCATCTGGTCGTACCATATAACAGACTGCCGTTGAAGCAGGCCGTTTATTTCGATGTATCCGATGGGCGCATGCTGTTTGCCATTCCGCGCAATAACAGTACGTATATCGGTACCACTGACACGAATTACAAAGGTGTGCTGGAGCGGCCAACGGTGACGAGAGAAGACATGCAGTATGTACTGAATGCCGCGAACGAGATGTTCCCTTCTGTGAAGCTGACGGAACAGGATGTCAGCTCCAGTTGGGCAGGACTCAGACCGCTAATCCATGAAGATGGCAAATCCCCATCCGAATTGTCACGCAAGGACGAGATTTTTTACTCCAAAAGCGGGTTGATTACGATCGCAGGTGGAAAATTGACGGGCTTCCGCAAAATGGCCGAGCGCATTGTGGATGTGGTGGTCAAGCAGTTGACCGAAGAAGAAGGCAGAGCATTTGAAGCTTGTCGGACAGACAAAATCGTCCTCGCTGGCGGAAAATTTGACTCCGCAGCCAAGATTCCTGTATTTGTGAAAGCACAGGCAGAGCGACTTCGCCAATGGGGAATCACCGAGGAACAAATCCGCGTCCTGGTCGGGAAATATGGCAGCAACAGTGAGCAAATCGTAACGATGTGCCAGGAGCTTTTGACACAAAATGCTCAAAATGTGTCTCCGATCGAAGCACTGCTGAAAGCAGAACTGCGCTACGCTGTAAAGGAAGAAATGGTCATGACCATGAGCGATTTTCTGATTCGTCGTAGTGGCAGACTATTCTTTGAGAGGGATACACTGGAGCCTGTGTATCGATTGGTGGGAGAAGAGCTCGCTCAAGAGCTGCAATGGTCGGATGAGAGGAAAGAACATGAAATAAAAGCGTTTGAAGAGGAATATCATCTTGCGAAAACATTTCAATAGGGGTGATTCGTGATTGGCAAACCAGATCAATCAAGTCATACTTCCAGCAGCCCGGACATTAAAAGAATTTGATGAACTCATGGAAAGCTGCTACGAGCGCATTATTTTGCTGAATGCTCATGTAGCACAAGTAAAGCCGCTGGGAAAACGGGCCAGAGCGTTCGGGAAAAAACTGCTGATCCATGCTGATCTCATAGACGGCTTGAAGTCTGATGAGTATGCGATGGAGTTTCTTGCGCAAGAAGCACAGCCTGAAGGAATCATCACCACACGGAACAGTGCCGTTCTTGCCGCCAAGAAAAAAGGACTCATTTCTATCCAACGACTTTTTCTCATTGATACGATGGCATTAGATAGCAGCCTTACTCAGTTGGAGAGAACCAAGCCGGATTACGTCGAGGTTTTGCCAGGAATCATTCCCCATCTGATCGAAGAAATCACTGTACGAACCAAGATTCCAGTTATCGCTGGAGGATTTATTCGCACAATGGAAGATGTCGATCGCGCTATTCTTGCCGGTGCGACATCTGTAACCACTTCTCGCAGAGAGCTGTGGACGAAATCTTAAGAGCATATCAGGGTAGTCAAAAGCCGGTCATTCCTGTTCGTAGGAATACCGGTTTTTTGGTGTTTGTCCTATAAGAAAATAGGTAGATGACGATGATAGAGGAGGTAGGTAGATACCCTTTTCTTTGTATAACGGTCAGTAGTCTATGCGGATGAACGTCACCGTGCATATACACATATAGTCAGCAAAAATAAGAGGAAAGAAGGCGGTTGCGTGAATTATCAAAGCTCTCAATGGCAATCCTCGTACTCTTCGCGGGAAGGACATTCTTCTTATTACCCTTGGCAAAGAGATCGGGAACGGCCACCAGGATGGGATCGTGGAGGAGAATGGCAGAGACCTTACCGGAGTTGGGAGTTTGACCACAGACGGAGATGCCCGGATCACTGTCGTTGGTGCCCCCCTGGCTGCTGCGGACGCTTTCGCTAACAGATAAATAGGAGAACGATAGCCAAATCTTGAGATGGATTCGAGAGATTTGGCTCTTCTTTTGGGGAATTGAGAAGGAAAGAGGGTGGAAATCATGGAGAATCTGCAAGCATTCTCGTTAAAACAGCCCTAATCCTCTCGACCCCTTCTTCGATCTGTGCCTCATTGATATTGCCGTATCCGAGAATGATTTTATCTGTATGATTGCCTTTGACAATGGCGTGCTCCTCGACCGGGTAGACACGCACTCCGGCTTGCTCCAGCGCAGCCAGGACGTCAGGTGTGAAGTGAACCATGGGAAAAGCAGCTACGATGTGCAGTCCAGCGGCCTCCCCCCAAATGCGAATGCCATCACCAAAAGCCAGTTGAAGAGCATCAATCAAGCATTGACGGCGTTTTTTGTACAGCTTTTTTACGCGATTCACGAATTTCTCTAGATGCCCCTCCTCGATAAAAACCCCGAGGGCAAGCTGATCAATCGAAGGGGCGTGCAAATCGGATAGCCATTTTGCCTGCTGGTAGGAGGCTACCAATGCTTTTGGCAGGACGAGGTATCCCTGACGCAGTCCGGGAGAAAGGATTTTGCTAAAGGAACCGATGTAGATAACACGCTCCGAGGCAAGTCCCTGAATGGAGCTGATAGGAGCAGTTTCGTAACGAAACTCGCTGTCGTAATCATCCTCGACAATGTAGCAGTCAGCTTCCCGTGCATAACGAATGAGTTGAAGTCTTCGCTGGATGGGCATGGTGCCGCCTAGCGGGAACTGATGGGAAGGCGTGACAAATACGAAGCGGGGGCGATGGGCAGACAATGACGGTAGCTGTTCCATATCCATCCCGTAGGTATCTGTCGGAACAGGCAGTAAACGAGCGCCTGTCCTGGTGAAAATACTTTGGATATCGTGCGTGATCGGGTCCTCGATGACTACGTGACTATCAGGACGCAGAAGCACATTGGCAATCAGGGTGAGCGCCTGAGTAGCCCCGGATGTCATAATGATTTGCTCGGGGTCACATTGCACGCCACGTGTTCGATACAAATAGCGACATAAAATCGTGCGCAGCTCCGTACGTCCCTCGGGACGATTATAGCCAAAGACTGATAGCGGTGCTTCTTGACAGACACGCTGGACAGTTTTGCCCCAGAGGTTGCGAGGAAAACGCTCCAGAGCAGGAACACCAGAACGAAAATCGATTAGCTTGCTCTCGTCTTCGTTGAAATGCTGGTCCACTTTCGGCAACCCAGCCCCTGCCTCTGTCATCCGGGCGTGCTGTTCCAAATAAATGCCCGAGGCAATGAAATACCCGGAGCCACGTCTGCTCTCGATGTAGCCCTCGGCTAGTAGCTGCTCGTATGCCTCTAGTACCACATTGCGAGAGAGGTGCAGTTCGCTTGCTACTTTTCGGGTAGATGGAAGCTTGAAGCCGGCTGCAAGTTCTCCGCTCAAAATCTTTGTGCGCAATTCAGAATAAATTTGTCTGATTAACGGAATCGGTTTCTCTCGGTCAATGGTTATCCAGAGCAAGCTGTGTGAGCCTCCTTACGCAACTGGTCCTCTCGAAATTGTGGGAAACTGGACCTAATCCATACAAGCGTACCATGGTAGGGTGATAGAAGAGAAGAGATATGCCACTGCCAAAGGAGAGAGAAGGATGACGCCAGAAGAGAGAAGAACCGCAGACATTTTACGTACAATCGCCCGTGATGAACGAATCAAGGAAGCCGTCAAAACATCGCCCTTGCTATATCCGTTGCTTTTGACTGCTGCGAAACGTTATGTGACAGGCGAAACGCGTGCGGATGCAATAAAAATAGCCCAACGCCTGGAAAAATTGGGCTACCGTCTATCAATTGAACACATTGGTGAAAATACGCTGGATTCGCAGATTGTACATGAAGCGCAGCGGGAGTTTCTTGCGCTAACTGCGGATTGCTCCCAACTACATACACCAGTCGGAATCTCCTTTGATCTGTCCCATCTCGGCTTGTTACTGGATAAAGAGCTGGCGTTTGCCCACGTAGAAGAGTTGGCAGAGCGGGCGAGACATAGCGGCCACTATTTGATGATCAGCATGGAGGAATCGGCGAAAACAGAGGCGATCATTAGCATGTATGAGCGCTTGGCACAGCGACACGAAAATGTGGGCATTACGATTCAAGCACACTTGCACCGCTCGCTGGATGATGTGAAAAGGGTGCTCGGACTCCCTGGGAAAATACGTTTGGTTAAAGGCGCATTCAAGGAACCTCAGGAAATCGCATTGGGGCGTTCAGTGGAGTTGAACGAACGATACCTGGAGCTGGCTGATATGTGTGTACGAGCTGGGCGTGAATGCTCACTCGCCACGCACGACCAAGCGATTGTAGACGAGCTAGACGGTCGAGACTATTTGCATCGACCGAATGTAGAGGTCGAGCTGTTATACGGGGTTCGCCCTGAGCTGGCTCATGTTTTGCGAGAAAAAGGGGTTCCAGTGCGCTTGTACCTCACATATGGGACAGAGTGGTACTTGTACTTGTGTCATCGACTGGCGGAGTATCCGCCTCATGTGCATCAGGCGATAGCCGATATGTTTGATACGGCGAGACTTCAGGATGTAGGGTATGGCATGTCATAGAAGGATTACGAAAAAACGTCAGAGCATGATCCTGACGTTTTTTCTATTTTTCATTCTGTCTTGCCTTCACACAAATTCCCCAGCCAAATTGCTCTTGATTCATGATCTCTGCCCGAACCGTGTTTACCCCTGCGTGGAGGCGAACAGATACTTGGGCGTACTTGCTTCGAATTCGTCCGTCACTCACTGGTGGATTCCATCTCCACACGCCCTGATGCACTTCCTCTTCATTCACCCAAAGTCGCAGATGATCGCTGTAGCCAAAATGGAGTTGAGTCACAGTCTCATGGGGAACCGTAATCGTGCTTTTGGCTTGTACAGTCATCCCAGGCTTTGCTGGGAAGAGTCGATTGAAATTGAGTGTCCCATTTTCTTCGACGACTGCACTTGTCCAATCTGTCAAGACAACAGACTGATCACTAGCGATGTACGACTTTGAAATGAGCCATTCCGTAAGATAACCCTCCGCTGTGAGCTGTTGCCGATCTGTCTTGGTATGCAAGGCATCGGTCGGGGCGATTTCTGTTACCGATAGATTCCGAATGTAGGCAGGCAAGTAGTTCCAGAAGCCGATTTTATCAAGTGAAGTTCCATGCTGTAGATGGGAAATGAACAACTGAGGCGCAGGGTCTTCTCCCAAATACACGACAGCCTGGTTTGCTTGAACCTCCACAGCAAGCGTCTTCCATTCCCCAATTGTGTAAGACAACGGCTTTTGATACCCAGGGCCGTTATAAATTTGCCACGTCATGGACCCATTCATGATCGGATCATACTGAATTTCTTCCGGAGCGAGGTACACCAGCTCGTAATTATGCACATCTCGCGCACCAAAAACGAGCCCGACAAATCCTACTTGTTTTGGTATGGCGACTTCCGCTTGCAGTCGAAAGCAGGGATAGGGGACAGCCTGACGAAGGAAAACAGGAGCTCCCATCCCCTCCAAGTAAAGGGCTTCGCGGTTTGCCCATACGTCTGGGCTTGCCTGTGATTCTCCGAGATCAAATTCATGCAAGTCATCACGCAAATTCCAAGAAAACGTAGACATTTACATTTCACCACTCTTTCTTGTTCATGCCTGCTATGTTAGGAGAATAATTTTCCAACAGATGTCTAAAATCCTTTTGCACTTGTCGATCAATCGACTTCATTTTGAAAAAAATTGTAGCTATTTGTCTGGAAATAACGTCAATAACTGTATGAGATGAAAAGATAGGAAGAAAAAAGAATGGTCCGTGGAGGTTTTGAACGAATGAAAACAGCGCAGTGCAAGCGATTGCTCCTGGCCTTCTGTGCGTTCCTCCTGATGGTAGCAGGTGTTCCTTTAGGATTAACGGGGACAGCCTTGGCAGAGGGAAACATTCAGCTGGGAGTAACAGTCGGAATTGAAGGAAAGTACAGGCAAACGGGAATGGTTCCCGTTGTCGTCACGGTGAAAAATGGAGGGGCGGATATCGAAGGGGAACTGTTTGTCGCCACTGACGAACGGGGGGACAGACGCTTCGCAGTTGCCAATTATCAGCCGGTCTCGATTGCAAGCGGAGTGACCAAGCAGGTAACGGTTCTCGTTCCTGGATCAGAGTTGCGTGGCAGTTCTTTTGTGGCCTTGATGCAAAATAACAAGATGATCGCGCAAACGCCGGTAACAGGCAATTCATACAGCGAAGATACGCTGATGATCGGTGTGTTGGCAGAAAACCCCGACACAGCTAACTTCCTTGGTGTACTGCCGAAAGGCTCTATTCATAACCCTGTCCAGCTTTTGACGATGAAGGCAGAAAATATGCCAGTGACAGGTACACAGCTCCAGATGATTAATATGCTCGTCATCAACAATTTTGCTCTGGATTCATTGAATGAACAGCAGATCAAAGCGATTCGGGATTGGACGAAATCTGGCGGGATGCTGATTTTAGCCGGGGGAGCACAGTACAAGAAATCCGGAGGCGTTTTGGGTGACTTGTCACCAGTAGAAGTGACAGGAGTGACGAGCGTACAGACACTCTCCAGTTTAAAAGTGGATAAGACCAATCCGATTGCACTGACATCCCCCTTTACTGTAAGCAATGGGACATTGAAGGCAGGGAAAGTTCTGTACAGCGAAGGAAATATTCCGTTGATGGCCGTACATACCGTGGGAGCTGGAAAAGTATTGTACGTCGCCTATGATTTGGCCGCAGAACCAGTAGCGAGCTGGGCAGGAAACAGCCGCTTTTGGGCAGATACATTAGTAAAGGCTTTCGGTTCTTCCCTCAACGCTTCCAATATGAGCATGATCGACAACGTATGGCCGCTTCGGGATGCTGCTGATCGAGTCCCATCCTTAAAAATTCCGGAGGTTGGCTGGTTCGCTGTATTTTTCGGAATTTATGCCCTGGTTGTAGGCCCAGTTCTTTTCTATATTTTGCGGAGAGGACGCAAGCAAAGCTACATGTGGGTCATCGTCCCTGCCCTTTCGGTGCTGGCGGGAATCGGAATCTTCTCGATTGGTGCCATCCAACGCGGTGTGGGTGTAAAGCTGCACCAGGTAGGTTATGTTGAGCTGCAAAACAATGGACAGGCGAATGCGATAAGCGTATCCGCATTATTCGTACCGAGAAATGACGACTATCGTTTGACTTTAAAGGGAGAGGGTATGACTGAACCCATCATTGAAAGCAATTATATTGATCAAGTTCCGAAAACGTGGATTTCCATACAGCCAGATCAGACCCATATTGATTTCCGAGATGTAGAATTCTGGTCGATGCGCAAGGTTGCGACGGAGCAATCCTTATCGGAAGTAGGGAAGATAGAATCGAATCTGTCCTATGAGAACGGCGCACTGAAAGGAACTGTGACAAACAATACGAAGTACTCGCTGCGAGATGTGACGATCTCAACCGGTATGCAGGTACAAGAGTTTCCACAGTTGGCGGCTGGCAGCAGTATCGAAGTGAACTTGCCCTTTGCCCCTCAACAACAAGCAAGACGGAACCAACATCGGATGAATACGGGGCATGCACTGCCGCAGCATATGCAATCGAATGGCTATGGAAGAGAAACGCGTGAGCAACTCATTGTAGAAATGCTGGACATGATGGACAAACGTAGTGGTCCGTCAGAAGTGGTAAAACTCGTGGGCTGGACCGATGAGCAAGTTGTTGAGGCTGTCGTACCAAACGAAAATACGGAGAAAAGCAGCATTGCTATGGTCACTTCGACGCTGCAAGTGAATCCATCCAAGGACGGACACATTTATTATCCGACGGGATCGTTTGATGTGACGATGTCAGGCAGTTCTGTTCCGGTAGATGACTTCGGCGATGGCTTTAGACTTCCTGCGGGGGATATTACCTTTGACATCAATCTGAATCAGGAAGGACAGGAGCTTGCCATCAGCAATTTGTATCTGTACACCTGGTCAGAGGACAATACGACATTTGAAAAAGAGGTTTACAACTGGAAGACAAAAGCTTTCGAACCATTTGAAAAAGCATTCATGAACAACGTGATGACAAGCGACAAGACCACTACTTATGTTTCGGGCGACGGCATTGTCCGCATCAAATTTGCCCACCAGTTTGAGGATGAACGCCACATTGGGGTTCCAAGTGTCAGTGTGGAAGGGAAGGTGAGCAAGAAATGATCCAGATCCAAAATTTGCGCAAGCGCTACGGCAAAATGGAAGCGTTAAAAGGACTTTCGCTCGAAATTGACAAGGGTACCGTTTTTGGTTTCGTTGGTCCGAACGGGGCAGGAAAATCGACGACGATGTCCATTTTGGCGACTTTATTGGAGCCGACCAGTGGGAAAGCATACGTAGGCGGCTATGAAGTGACCAGGCATCCAAAGGAAGTACGCAAGCTGATCGGCTACATGCCTGACTTTTTTGGTGTGTACGACAATTTGACAGCAGAAGAGTACCTCGATTTTTACGGCGCGAACTACGATATTCCGGCAGCAGAGCGAAAACAAATCATTCCGCAGTTATTGGAGCTGGTCAATCTCACGCACAAGCGGGATGCCTACGTCGACTCGTTGTCGCGGGGGATGAAGCAGCGCCTCGGACTGGCTCGCTCGCTGGTTCACAATCCGGAAGTGCTCATTTTGGACGAACCGGCTTCTGGTTTGGACCCGCGGGCACGTATCGAACTGCGGGAGATTTTGAAGGAACTGCGGGACATGGGCAAGACGATTATCATTAGCTCGCACATATTGCCTGAGCTAGCGGAGATGTGCGATGTCATCGGGATTGTGGAGGAAGGCAATCTGGTTGCCTTTGGACGAGTCGATGAGATTTACTCGAAAATGCAAGAACAGCGGGTATTGCGCATCCGCCTGTTGGATCGGGTTGATGAAGCAATGACGCGCTTGTGTGAGATGCCCGTTATTACCAGGGTGACACGCGAAGGGAACTGGGTCGTTGCGGGCTTTTCAGGCAATGACGAAGAACAGGTTGAGCTGCTGCGGGAGCTTGCGGTGTCAGGCTATCCTGTGGCCGCGTTTAATGAGGCAGTTGGTGATTTGGAAGAAATCTTCCTGGAAATTACGAAAGGGGTGGGCTCATGAGCGACTTGAGACGATTTCGCAACCCTGTCTTGTTCAACGAATGGAAAATGAGAATGCGGACCAATCGGTCACCGTGGATCATCCTGTTATATTTGCTTGTTTTGGGCGCAATGACGCTTACGCTGATTTTCTTTATGACAAACGGCGGCAGCTATTACAACCCGAATGATACACGCGAGTTGTTCATGATGCTGTCAGTGTTTCAGCTCGGGATGATCTGCTTCGTCGTGCCAGGACTGACGGCAGGTGTGATTTCCGGTGAGCGCGAACGCCAGACGTTGAGTGTGCTGTTGACCACGAATGTCAGCGCCACACGATTGATTTTAGGCAAATGGCTGGCGTCGCTCAGCTTCATGACCTTCCTGGTTATAGCGACCATCCCGCTCTATGCCATCGTCTTTTTGTATGGAGGAATTTCACCTGCACAAGTGATCAAGGTGTTTGGTTTTTACGTCATTACGATGTTTGGAATCGGCAGCATCGGTGTGCTCATGTCCACGCTGATCAAACGGACAGGTATCGCTACGGTTGTCACTTATGCCGTGGTGTTCGGATATGCGATTGGATCGAGCATACTGGCGGAAATTATCAAAGAGTTCATTCGGTACCAGCGCAGGTCGGGTGGTATATCATCCGCGACTATGCCAGACTGGCCTGATCTCCTGCATAATTTCAATCCATTGTTTGCGATGTTAAATATTTTTGAAGAAGGGCCGCAGATCAGGATTGGGAATGTGGACCCGTATGCGGTTTACAGCCTGTTTTTCGGGATCATTACACTGTTCTGCCTTTTACTTTCCATCTATCTCATTCAGCCAGTGAAACCGAGATTTCGCAAAGTAAAAGAGGAGAAATAAGCCATGTTTACCGCTAAATCGAACGACGAGCTGAAGTCACTGCTTGCCCCCATTCGAAAGCAACTGGGCTTGCGCGTATGGATACAGCAGCTAACGGTCTATGGTTTGTGGGGAATGGGGGCGAGTTTGGCGCTCCTCCTCCTTGCCCGCATCTGGTCGATTCCGTTTTACCAATGGATCGCGGTTGCGCTGCCAGTACTTGTTGTCATCACGGGTCTGGTGCGTGCGTTTTGGATGCGTCCTACCTGGGTCCAATGTGCACTAGTGGCAGATGGCAATGGTTTGGCTCAGCGAGTCGTCACGGCATGGGAGAATCAAGAGAATCAGTCGATGGTAGCGGGTATGCAGAGGGAAGACGCCCTGCATCATCTGCGAAAAAATTTGCCGCATATCGTTGAGAGCGTCCGCATCTGGTCGCTGGTCCAAAGAAAGGTATATGTCACAAGCAGCTTGCTATTGGTGTGCCTGGTGCTGTTTCTTTGGCCGAATCCTCAAGACGTGCGACTGGCTCAGATGGCAGAGGAAAAGAAAGCAATCGCGCAGGTCGAGGAAGAAGTAGAGGCAATCAAGCAAGACGTGAAAAAGAATACAGGCTTAACCGACGCGCAGAAAAAGCAGCTGGAGGAAATGCTGGAGCAGGCAAAAAAGGCTCTGGCGAAAGCAGACGACCCGGCAGAACGTCAAAATGCATTACGCGCTGCGGAAAAACAATTGGAGAAGGTCAGAGATGCAGAGCAGCACAAAGAAAAAGCGCTGCAAGCACTCCAGCGCAGCTTGGGTAATCAAGAAGGGACAAAGGCCGTGGCTGGCGCGATGGGAGCGAAAGATCGACAAGCGATGACCGAGGCCCTTGCACAAATGGCAAAAGCCATGGAAAGCATGCCGCAAAAAGAGCGGGAAGAGATCGCCCGCGAACTCGCAAGTGCAGCAGAGCAATTGAAAAAAGAGGCAGAGTCTGCCGACTCGAAGGAGCTGGAGGATATCGCCAAACAACTGGCGGAGGCAGCCCAGCAAACAGCCCAAGGACAAGTGCCTCAAGCGATGACTGCGCTTGAGAACAGCTTGATGCAAGCGATGACAGGCATCCAACAATCTCAGCAAGCCATGCTCGCAGCTATACATGCCGCTGCTTCGCTCAATCAGTCGCAAATGACGCTTGCCAGTGCAGGCGCACAAGCAGGAAATGCTGGAGCGAGTGGAGCTGTGACAGGAACAGCAGCAACAGGACAGGCGACTCCAGCATCAGGGTCACCGGGGAATCAGCCAACTGCGGCAACACCGGGAACAGGTACCACCCCAAATCAAGGGGCGAACCCGGCAAACCAGCCTGGAAATGGAAATAATGGCTCGGGGCAAGGGAATGGCAACGGCAATGGCAACGGCAACGGCAACGGCAACGGAAATGGCTCTGGCGGCCAAGGAAGCGGTCAAGGTGGCGGGGCTGGGTTGGGAAAAGGCAAACACGAGCTCGTTACCGTCCCGGCAAATCGCATAGGTGGAGAAAACGGACCTGTTGATACAGTCGGAGGCCCACTCGGGTCAGGACCTTCCCAGTCGCAGCAAAGTGGAAACACACAAGTCTCCTCAGGTGGCACGCTACCGTACGAGGAAGTGTACGGCCAGTATGAGCAATTTGCCCGTGAGAGTATGGAAAAGGGCAGTATTCCCGGCGATTATCAAGAGATCGTGAAGGATTATTTCAGCAAAATAGAGCCTTAGATCATTCAACAACAGGAAGGAGACACGGCGATGGCGCAGCAAACGCTAGAGGATTGCTTGCAGCGAGTAGAGCTTGTCAGGCAGGAAATCGGAAAGGTATTGGTAGGACAAAAAGAGGTGGTCGAGCAACTTCTGTGGGCCGTATTTGCAGGAGGACATGCGCTTTTGGAAGGTGTACCCGGATTGGGAAAAACGCTGCTTGTTCGGACACTGTCCCAAGCCTTCGAGCTGTCATTTCAGCGGATTCAGTTCACACCGGACCTGATGCCAACAGACATTACCGGAACGAACATCCTGTTGGTTGACGAGAAGGGACAGCAGTCCTTCCAATTCCAACATGGGCCAATCTTCGCTCATGTCGTTCTGGCTGACGAAATCAACCGGGCTACACCAAAGACGCAAAGCGCCCTGTTGGAGGCCATGCAGGAGCGAACCGTTTCAGCCGGGGGAGTGACTCGTCCGCTGCCAGAGCCGTTCTTCGTTCTCGCGACACAGAACCCGCTGGAGCAGGAAGGGACATACCCGTTACCAGAAGCGCAAATGGACCGCTTTTTATTGAAGATCGACGTGCCGTATCCGACGGAAGAAGAACTGAAAATGATCGTGCGGCAAACGACCACAAGTCAGGTGATCACCGTGGAAAAAGTGGCTTCTGCCGAGCAAATTGCTGAGATTCAGCAGGCAGCGCGTGAAGTGCTGGTAGCTGATGCGGTACTGGATTACGCCGTGAAGCTGCTTTTAGCGACGCATCCGGGGGAACAGGCAATTGCTTCGGTGAACAAATATGTGCGCAACGGCGCAGGTCCGCGTGGCGTGCAGGCGATTGTCTCCTTGGCAAAGGTACGTGCGTTATTGGCTGGCCGATACAATCTGGCGTACGAGGACGTGACAGCAGTTGCTCTGCCAGCGTTGCGCCACCGCATGTTCCTCAATTTTGAAGGAGAGGCGAACGGCATCCGGCCTGACCGCGTCATCATGGATATTTTGGACGAACTGGGGACGCAGAAGGTATGAATCAAAACCTGCTTGATCCGTCATGGCTCGCCAGACTGGAACGAATGCAGATGGCTAGTCGCAAAGCGGTCAGCGGCAGCCAGGCAGGAAAGCGAAGGGCGAGACAGATGGGCAGCTCCATGGAGTTCGCAGACTTTCGGGCGTATGTTCCCGGAGATGATTTGCGGCAGCTCGATTGGAATGCGTATGCCCGCTCAGGCAAGCTGTTTTTGAAAAAGTACTTGGATGAAACAGAGCTGCATGTGAACTTGTATATCGATTGCAGTCGTTCGATGAGCTACGGACAACCGAACAAAATGGCCCGTGCTGTCGAAATTGCCGCGGCTCTTGGCTATTTGTCCCTGTGCCACCTCGATCATGTGTCGGTCTATGTATTTGACAGCCGTATTACGGCAGCACTTACCGGGCTGCAAGGAAAGAGCCAGGCGCATCGCTTGCTCAGCTTCTTATCTTCCCTGCAAGAAGGGGGAACAGGTGATATTCAGACGGCAATGCGCCAGCCAGGAGCTGTTAGCGGCAAAGCGGGAACATCTATCGTGCTGTCGGACTTTTTGTTCGAGTCAGGCTATACGGAAGGCATCGCGTATTTGCAGGCGGCCAGACAAGAGGTCACGCTGGTTCAGGTGCTTTCCAAAGAAGAGCTTGCACCCGAGTATGCGGGAGAACTGCGATTGATCGATTCAGAGACCGGGCAAGCAAAAGAAGTATCCCTGACCAGCCCTTTGATGGAAGAGTACCACAAGAGCTTGCGAGATTATCAACAAGAACTGTCCGCGTTTGCTTATGGAAGAGGGATCGCCTTCGTGTCTGTAGAGGCGGAACAATCGCTGGAATCGATTGTCTTCCATGTCTTTCGTCAGGCCGGCATGATTCGCTAGAGAGGAGAGAGACAACATGCAGTGGATGGGTTTGGGCAACTTGTGGTTTGCGCTGATTATCCCGGCCATCATCGTCCTCTACCTGCTCAAGCGAAAAGTAGAGGATCGAATCATACCAAGTACACTTCTGTGGCAGCGCACGATGCAAAACTGGGAAGCGGTGAAACCGTGGGAAAGGCTGCGGCGCAACCTGTTGCTGCTGCTGCAACTGCTTGCTGCCTGCTTGCTCGTGCTGGCTTTGATACGACCGTCCGTGCCCACTGAGGGAATCACATCCGACCATACGATTTTGGTCGTGGATACATCCGGGAGCATGATGGCGAAGGAAGGGAACGAGACGCGGCTGGAACGAGCCATTTCACAGGCAAAAGCACTCGTAGAGAAGCTGGGAAGCAGCCAGACGATGACCCTCATCGAGGCAGGGCTTGAACCGAATGTTTTGGTTTCCAAGAGTGCAGATAAAGAGCCGCTCATGCAAGCCATCGAAAAGCTCGCGCCTTTTTCCGGGACATCCGATCAAATCGCAGCCTTGTCATTGGCAGGAGCCATTGCAGAGAATGAACCAGGCAGTGGAGTGGTTTGGATGGGGGACGGAAGCGGGGAACGCAAGCTGGATGGAGGCCCGGTTCCTACCTTTTCCGGGAGCTTTCAGTTCATGCAGATGGGAAGCACTCGCGAGAATACCGCAATCGGTGTTTTTGTGACCCAGCCTACAGAAAAAGGGGTAGAGGGACTGCTGCGGGTGGACAATCATGGCAGTATGCCTGCGAAAGGAAAAGTCACTGTTTTTGATGAGCAAGACAAGCTACTGGATACGGATTCTTTTTCGGTTGGGGCAGGCAGCTCCCAGACATTTTCGTTTCAGAAGCTGGCGATGTCTCGTGTCTATCGTGCAGTCATCGAACCGGAGCAGGACGGACTTTCCCAAGATAATGTCATGTGGAGCGTGCCATTCGCTGCGGGGAAAGGAAAAGCAGCGTTGTATTCGCCAGAGGGGAACCGCTTCCTCCATCAAGTATTGCAGACAGTCGGAAGTCTTGAGGTGGAAACGATTCAGCAGGCACCGGATGCTGCCGCGGCTGCGCGTGATCTGTGGGTTTTTGACGGAGTCGTGCCAGACCAGTTGCCAAAAGGAAACATTTTGTTGATTGCTCCGAACAAGAAAACAGAGTGGTTGCCGCTTGCTGGAGAAAAAGAACTGGATCAACAGCCAAGGCCAGTTTCTCCGGATGACCCGCTGCTCAAGCACGTAGATTGGCGGGATGTACACGTCGCCAAAGGATACGTATTGGACGAAATGCCTGGTATGAAGCCATTGGTACGCGCAGGCGATGTCGATCTGGTCAGAGCGGGGATTATAGACGGTCGACGAATGGTCATCATCGGATTTGATTTGCATGCATCGGACTTTCCGCTGCGTCCTGCCTTTCCGATTTTCATGCAAAATGTCGTCAACTGGCTGTCACCTGGTCAAACAGCCCCAATCCCCACGGCACATCCGGGAGAGGTCTTGACGATCCCACTCTCACCGGGAGCGACAACACGTACCTTGACGTATCCGAATGGACATCAGCAGTCTCTTACGGAGGACGCCACGTCGAAAATGATGCAGTTGCCGGAGCTGACCGGATTGTATCGTCTTGACGAAGGGATAGATACCGGGACCAAAAGTACGTATTTTACAGTCCAAATGAATGAGGAAGAATCGAATATTGCACCGAAGTCTGTGAGCGTTGCACGGAAGAATACCGATGAACAAAAGGAGAGTGAGGAAGCAACAGCGACTGACACAACAGGAGCACTGGGAACGAAGGAGTTGACCTATTGGTTGGCGGCGTTTGCTCTCTTGGTGTTATTGGTGGAATGGAGGGTGTATCAGCGTGGGTATTAACTTTATACAGCCGCTATTCCTGTTGCTATTGCTTCCCGTTGCGTACGTCATCATCAGTTGGTGGCGACATCAACAGCAAATGCCAATCGGCAGAAAGGCGACAATTGCAACCATTCGCTCGCTCTTGTTCCTCCTTCTGGTTTTGGCGTTGGCAGGGACACAGCTGCTGACCCCTGTTCAGGCGAAAACGATTGTGTTTGTTGTAGATCGATCCGCTTCCATGAAGGACGATCCGCGGGTTCTCTCCTTTTTGCGCGAAGCGATCGGGCAAAAGCAAGCAGCGGATAAGTATGCTGTCATTGCCGTAGGTGCAGAGGCAGCGGTCGATCAACCGTTGACAATCCGCCAAGAGGTACAGCCCTTGGGCGTGGATGTCAACCGGAATGCAACCAATTTGGCAGAAGGAATCCGATTGGCGTCTGCCATGATCCCTACCAATGCCAGAGGAAAAGTCGTCTTGCTGACAGATGGTCTGGAAACAAACGGAGATGCGGCACGGCAGACGAGACTGGCGAGGGAGCGAGGAATCGCTGTAGAGGCTGTTTCCTTGCAGCAGCCACGCGGAGATGAGGTCGTTCTTACATCTGTACAGGTACCGCAAAGACTGTATGCGGGAGAGGAATACGGCATCACCGTAGATGTGGAGAGTACGATAGCAACCGAGGCAATCCTACGCCTGTATGAAGGCAATCGCGAGGCGGGCCAGCAAACAGTACAGATCGGCAAGGGCAACAACCGCTTCGTTTTTTCGCAAAAAGCGATGCAGCAGGGCTTCCATCGCTATCGTGTGGAAATCGAGCCGCGACAAGATACCGTAGCGGCGAACAATCAGGCTACAGCCTATACACAGGTAGCCGGGGCACCAGTCGTACTCGTAGCCGAAGGGCATCCAGGTGCCGCCAGCAACCTCATTCAGGCGCTGGAAGCGGGCAATATCAAGGTGGAGCTGCGCGATCTCGCACTGCTGCCAAAGGAGCTTGAGGGCTACAAGCAATTTGCCTCCATTATACTGGCAGATGTGCCCGCCACCAGCATGACTGATGCGGATATGGAACGTATGCGGACCGCTGTACGTGATTTGGGCACTGGCTTGATCATGACAGGCGGTAAAGATAGCTTCGGTATGGGTGGCTGGTTCCAGACACCAATTGAAGAGGCATTACCTGTTCACATGGATTTAAAAGGGAAGGAACAGCTCCCTACGCTCGGACTTCAACTGGTCATCGACAAGTCGGGTAGTATGAGCTCCGATGCCAGAGGGGCGGATAAGATGGCACTGGCTAGGGAAGCTGCGATTCGAGCGACAACCATGATGAATGCACAAGACTACATCGGGGTGATCGCATTTGACGATACACCATGGGATGTCGTAGCTCCGCAGTCTGTCACGAAGCTGGATGAAATCCAACAGCAGATCAGCAGAATCAAAGCGGATGGCGGGACCGATATTTTCCCTGCCTTACAACTGGGCTACGAACGTGTAAAGGCGATGAACACCCAGCGCAAGCATGTTATTTTGCTCACAGATGGGCAGTCTGCAATCGGCGATGATTACGAGGGCCTCCTACAACAAATGACGGCTGAAAATATTACCGTTTCAACTGTGGCGCTGGGGGATGATTCGGATAGATCGCTGCTGGAGATGATTGCCGAGTTAGGAAAAGGCAGATATTACTTTGCCAACGATGCCGAATCTATCCCGAAAATCTTCAGTAAAGAAACAGCGTTAGCCAGTCGCACGTTTATTGTGGAGAAGCCCCAAGTACCAGGCTATACAGGAGTGGGAGCATGGCCTACGCTGAAGCAGAAATTGCCTCCGGTGCGTGCGTATATCGCAACGACTCCGAAGCAAACAGCCGAATCATCCTTGATGAGTGCTGACGATGATCCGATTCTCACCCGTTGGCAGTACGGTCTGGGGCGTTCTGTCGCCTGGACGAGTGATCTGGAAGGGAAGTGGTCACCGGACTGGGTGGCTTGGGGAGGAAACAGCCGTCTGTGGAACGAAATCGTGGCATGGACTTTCCCGCAAATTACAGAAGGCACTTGGAAGACGACCACGAGTGTGAACGGTGCAAAAGGCAATGTGAGGGTGACGATGCCAGCTAGTGGAAGCATGCCTCAAGAGATGGAGGCAGTCGTTCTCAATCAAGAGATGAAGCGAGAAGTCATCAAGCTAAAGCCGGTTGCGCCAGGAGTCATGGAGGGTGCATTCGAGACGGCTGATCCGGGCACTTACATGATTCAGATCTCACAAAAAAATCAAGGTCGAGTCATGGCGAGCCAAACGACAGGATTGACCGTTTCTTATTCGCCGGAATACGGAATACATGCCGATGGAGAGAAAGAACTTCAAGAGTGGCTAAGTGCCGGTGGAGGGAATCAGATTACCAAACCGGACGAGGCTTTTGGCGGCACGCTTCCTGATAAATGGGACACACAGTCAATCAGTGAGTGGTTGCTGATGTTGGCGGCTTTGCTGCTGCCAATCGATATCGCTGTTCGCCGCTTGCAGTTGCCGGATCAATGGTGGGCAAGGCTAGCTAGTCTGTGGAGACTGCGCAAATCCACGTCTGCCGATTCTGAACAACAAGCAGTATTGTCTCGCCTCGGCGAGAAGCGCTCTGCAACAAGACGGACACGCGAAGAGCGGATAGATGACCAGAAAGTCGTGTCTGCTCCCCTAATTCATTCGGTAGGGGCGGCTGGAAATCGGGTGAAGCCAGCAACAGACAAGAACGAGCAGGCAAAAAAGAAACAGGAGAAGCAAACACAGACGCAGCCTGACGAAACGTTAAACAGACTATTGGCGGCCAAGAACCGGAAAAAGTCTCAGTAACAGATAAAAGAAAACAGCAGCCTGGCGAAAATCGCTACGGACTGCTGTTTTCTTTTTGAAGATGCTCTTCATACACGAGTGGGATTGCTATACCAAAAGCAGTTTCACCTTTCGTTAGGCTCTCTTCCATTGATGCACCAGGATTATTCGCACGGAAAGCTACTTCATAGGTTTCACCTGGCGCTACCTGGAGAGTGTCCGTCCACCATGGACTTCCTGTAACCTTTTTGCCGTCCCGACTCAGGATGAGCATGTGATGACCGTGCAGATACATCGATTGATCCTGGAAGCTGCGGTTGACGAAGGTCAGCTTTATGAGATCACCCTCTTCCATCATCATCCGTGTCTCAGGAAGCAAGTCGCCATTTACGGTCGACATACGCTCGAATTGACCGTCATAAAATCCGTACTGACCATCAATGAGCAGTTGATATTCCCGATCAAATTGGGAAGAGAGATCAAAAGGAAGCGCAATCGGACTGCCGTAACGTGCAGGGTCAAAGACAGAAAGCTCTGCATCTAAGAAGGGCACAGCATCTTCGGACCCATCTGGACTTAAGAGCAGCCCTTTGTCATGCTGGTTTGCAGCGGGAGCAAATAGCACGGGACGATTCGGCATCGTAAACTGAATGTCGTATCGACCCCCTGCCCCCGGCTGCAAGGCTTGATTGGCAATCAAATTCGGTTCGTTTACCTCGGTTCCGTCAATCTCTACTACCTGAAATGGAGTTCCTTGCAGCAAATAGGTGACAGGAGCATTTTCGGCGTTTATAAAGCGAAGGCGAACCGTTGTGCCAGGAGGAACTGTTTCGATTTTTCGTGTATGTGAGCCGTTTAACGTCGCGCCTGCCTTTTCGTCCTTGTGATGAATCATGGCGATGTCGCGAATAGGTGCGCCTGTAGCCGTAGCCTCGGCTGGCTCGATCACAAAGGCGCCGAACAGCCCATTCACTATTTGCTCAGGAATTTGCTGATGAGAATGATACCAATACGTTCCTGTTTGTTCCGCGCGAAAACGATAAACAGATGTTTCTCCTATTGCAATGCGATCATAGCTAGCGGGAGTCTGCATGCCATGCCAGTGGATGTCTATCCCTTCGGAAATATCCTTGTTCAGAAGGATGATTTCGACGAGCTCACCTTGCTTCATGCGCAGCTCAGGTCCGGGATATTGTCCATTCAGGGTCCATGCTTCTACGGTTTTGCCTGATGCTTGAGGGATGGTTGTTTTCTGTGCGTTCAGCGAAAACACCCGATCAGGGGTCTCTTGTTTTGGTTCTGTTGGTCCATCAACATTTCTAAGTTTCCCTGTGGAAGGCATCGAATGGGCACTTGCCTTTACAGGGAAAACGAAATCGGGGAGAGCGTGATCGTCCTGATTCTGCCCTCCCATAGGTGAATGCTCGGGAAGGCGACTCGCTATCATCGCTTGATTTCCCCAGATCGTCGCGAGTAAAGCAGTCGTCAGGAGAAACGCGGCAAAACGGATAAAGCGGTGCAGGCGGCGTGGTTTTACCCAATTTTCCACAGTGGAGTGGTATTGATGCTTCCACGATTGCCGAATCCAGAGCAGGGAGACCCCGGCTAATAATACGCCCCAAGCGAGAAATAAAATGGATGGTTCCAGCGTAACAGCCGGAAAAAAGACTTGAAGGAAGAGTGCAATCAGACAGCCAAAGAGGCTAGCTTGCAGCGGAACGAGCAATTCGGGGCAAGATGCGTCTCCTCGCCACTCCGCATCTAATGCGTCGCCTAGATCCGGCGAGTTTGCTTTTGCAGACCTAACATTTTTCTCTTGTAACAAAATGTGGGTATAATCCGTATCTACTTGTGACTGCCTTGACTCTCTGCCGCCTTTCCCGGTCAGCTCCCACAATCGTGGAAAAGTAGAAAGAAGGCAAAAGAGCAATGGAACAAAAATAAAAGGTAAAAAGCCAAGCAACGCATCCTTTATGTAAAGCCAACCAAAGGATTCAAACAAAACCCACGTCATCACCAAATGCCCTGCTAATACAAAAAGGGCCGACCATGAAAAACACAAAGTGATGCGAGCGCTGTTTATGAAAGCCCGTTTCGTCGGACGGAAAACGAGCTGGTTTGCCATGATTGTCGGGACCAGCATGACGATGAGAAGGACCAGAAACAATCCTTGATGAATCCCGGCAAGCACTTCAAAATCAGCCATGATCAGTTCCTCCTGTTTACTAGTTCGATACTAATGATATAGAGAAACGGCTGAGTACCAAACGTACCGAGGCAGTATTTTCACTCCGTCTTAAGTCGGAGAAGTGCACTTGATCTATAAACAGGATATACATTACAATTTTGGTATTCCTTTTCGGCCTATCAGAATATTGGGAAGGGGGCTTTTTCTCATGTCCTTTGATTTTGTACAAACGTAACAACGCTCTCGAGCTCCTCCTGCTTCGTCTGGTTTGGACGTGAACAGACTGGTATAAACGAGAGGAGAAGCAAATATGGAAAATAAGGATTGGATCAAAAGCTTTCAAGAGGAAGTAGAGGCACCATTCGCTGGATGGGATTTTGCCAGATTGACTGCGACAGGCAGGATGCAGGATGCACCACTTCGCTGGAACTACGTAAATATCGTGAAAAAGAACATGCTTGGGATTCGCTCTATGCTGGAAATGGGAACAGGTGGTGGAGAACTGTTTTCTAGGCTTGCGCCGTTCCCTTTGGAGACGTATGCGACAGAAGGCTACGAGCCGAATGTAGCGGTGGCAAAAGCCAATTTGGAGCCCTTGGGAGTTCGTGTGTTTCCGGTAGATGGGGAAGAAATATTGCCTTTTGAGGATCAGTCACTCGACTTGATTATCAATCGACATGAAGCTTATTTGCCATCTGAAATGAAGCGACTGTTGAAGCCAGGTGGCACATTTGTTACCCAGCAAGTGGGCGGGCAAGACAATCTTGACCTGAATCGATTGCTGGGCGCTCCGATTCCGCCAGATTACTTGCACTGGGATCTGGCCTATGCAGTGAATGAACTGGAGGAAGCCGGCCTTACGATTGTGGAGCAAAGAGAGGAAATGAGCTTTTCCCGTTTCTACGACATAGGTGCCATTGTTTACTACTTGAAGGCTATCGAATGGCAGATTCGCGACTTTACCGTAGAAAAGTACGCCGATGCCTTGCTTGATCTGCACCAGAAAATCGAAGCGGTTGGTTATATCGATATACCTACCCATCGATTTCTCATGATTGCCCAACAAAAGTCCTAATTAAACCACTACCGATTGTCGATAAAACTGGTAGGGAGTGTTTAGGAAAAGCACCCTTTTTGGGTGCTTTTTTTATCGAGTAACACCGTGTGAGAGCAGCACTGCTGATCCTTTTACGAAAAGGCAAAACCTCCCGCAACAATGCGTCCGCTCCCAGGTGGGGGGCCGCAGTACACATATCGTAACCGGCGAAGGAGAAGTGAAACAGGATGAGTAAGAGCTTGGCAACACGAGTCGTTGCTCTTGTAGCGGTGATCATTGCCGTCATGATGGCAATCAATATTATCATGATTTACGAAAACAGCGTAACTACTGTAGAAAAGACACTCTCGCGCTCAAGCATTAACACAGCATTGCATATCTCCCAAGGGCTTGACTCAGAGAAGATAGCGAAATTTATATCTCAGCCACAAGAAACAGATGACTATTGGACTATCCGAAATGCGTTGTTTGAGTACACCGAAAAAACAGGTGCCCTTTATGTTTATATTCTTCATACAGACGGTGAAAAGGTAAAAATTATGGTGGATGGAATGGCGAAAGGAGCAGAGGGAGCAGCTACAATCGGTCAAGAGACGTCCTCAACCGGCATGGCTGATATTGCTCCTGTTCTGGCAGGTGGATCGAACAGTACGCCAATCGTCAAAGACCCTGTGTACGGGGATTACCTAAGTGCATTCGCACCGATTGAAGATCCATCTGGTCAAGTGATTGCGGTGCTTGGTGTGGATACTGCGGCAGATAAAGTTGAACTGATTAATGAACAGGTTCTGGATGAAACCATGCCACGCATCATTATCGCTATGATTGTCGTAACGATTATTGCTTTGGTTGCTGTATTCTTCTTGATCAAGAAGATGCTGCGTCCACTGCAAGTTGTACAAGAGGCGTCTATGCGCATTGCTTCTGGTGATCTCACGTCTACAGGGATTTCTGTTTCCAACAAAAAAGACGAGATTGGCCGAATTGTCGTTGCTTTTGGTGAGATGACGACACAACTGCGTCAAATTATTGGCGGAGTAAAAGAGACAACCGAGCATATTGACAGCATGGCGAATTCTATTCGGGAAGGTGCCAACTCTGTCCGCGAGCAAAACAAAAATATCGTGGTCACCAGCCAAGAGATTGCGCAGGGGAATGAGCAGACAGCAACTGCGATGGAGATGACGGTGCAAACGGTTCAAGAATTCTTGAGCGAGCTGGCTGAATTGAATACGGCGATTGACGAGATGGATGCAGTATCCAATCAGGTGTCCGCTATCGGAGAGAGCAGCTACAAAGTATTGCAAGAGTTTTTGGCAGATGGAACAGAGACGAACAAACAATTTCATGAAGTGCAAAATACAATGGCGATTCTCGAAGAAAAATCGAGCCGAATTAACGACGTGATTGAAACGATTCAGCAAATCGCCGGACAGACCAACCTGTTGGCGTTGAATGCAGCCATCGAGAGTGCACGTGCTGGAGAAGCGGGCAGAGGCTTCGCTGTGGTAGCGGGAGAAGTTCGCAAGCTGGCCGAACAGACAGGTGCGGCAACCCACGTCATTCAGGAGAGCATCAAAGACATTCAAGATCAGGTAAGACAAGCCACGGAAAAGACAAATGCGACGCTGGATCGCTACAACGCGGGGACAGAACGTTTGGATTCCGTTACACAAGGCATTACGGCTCTGTCTGACATGACACATACTTTGAAGACGTCGCTTGCGAATGTCATGGCAAGCGTAGAGACGATGAAGCAAGGTCAGAACAAGGTGAATGAATCCGTGTTGACGGTTACTGCCATCTCGGAACAAACAGCAGCGGCTACCGAAGAAGTATCTGCTACGATGCATGAGGTCAGTGGAAACGTTGATCAGTTCGTGTCTGAAACGGAGCAGGTGACAGACAGCATTCAGGAGCTGCGCAGCAAAGTGGATACGTTCCGATTGTAGATAAATTACTTTATCGGTAAATAAAAAACAGCTCTTCTACTGGCAGGTTGTTGCCGGGAAGAGCTGTTTTTTTGTGGCTGTAGTGGGGGAAGAAGCGCACCGCTGAGGGATGGTGGCCGCTCCGGGCTTAATGGCGGGAGCCGCTTCAAAAGTAGCAGTTTCGATGAGGAGTTTGCAGAGTTGAAGCTAAAAGCACTCCCTCCATTCAGCCCTCCGCTTTGTCGGGCTCCAGAGGCGCTTGGACTGGAAATGCGCTTCTTCCAAGCAACTTTTGATATTAACTACAATAACCCAATCAGCACAAGCACTGCACCGTGCAAACCCAACAGAACCATACGCAGCCAGCTAAAAGCCTGTCTCATCTGACCATCCCGAATCGGAAAGATTGCGTACCCGTTGCGCTTTTTCTGGTGGCGCCAGAGGCTACCGATCTGGCTGGCAGTCATGAAGAGAAAGAGCAGGCCAGCGATGATTTTTGCATAGGGGCCGGGCAATATGAGAACGACGAAGCCTGACAGCAGGATGAGTCTGAAATAAATGCCCGCAAAGTCACCAGAGCGAATAAATTTTTTGGTAAACAAATGACGCCCTGCTTTGGTTTGACGGTAAGGCAGCAGCAGCTTCGTCAGGGCAATGAGCCACGAGCGTGACTTCACCTGGTGCTGCATGGCAGGGACATCTCTGAAGTTGTTCGCGAACTGATAAAAGCGGTGACGCAAGCCGCTTTCGATGGCAAGCAGGCGATACCATTGTATGGAATGTTTTTTCTTATAGGCCAACATTCGCGAATGGAGCCAGAGCAAGAGCGCAGCGCAGATCAGAGCACCGAATGGGAGAATACCCACGACCAAGAATTGTCCTTCACTCAATACCCAAGCGAGGAGGATATACGAAAAGACAAAACGAGCGAGCGTATAGAATCCGATCTTCTTCTGATCGGGCAAACGTAAGAACGTCCAACTGCTGTAAATGTTCCAGCCCTTCAAGAGCAGGGGAATGCACCAATAGACCCAAAGCTGCACGCCTTGTGCACCTGCGACCTCTGTATACATAGGCATGAGCAGGAGCAGGACGATAAACACTACTGTGCTCTGAATGGCAAAATTGTACACGAGCGCCTTCCGGAAATAGCGATCCAGTCTTATTTCGTGCGGAGTCAAAAAAAGCAAATCCGCTTCCAGCAAAAACGTGCGCAAGGGGCTTCTCACAACGACAATAGCAATCACGAGAGCCATAGCATACGGCAAAGGGAACCAGGGTGGGATCATCGCGATGATGCTGCGGTAGTAAAAGGCGAGCAACCCCATCAAAAAAATCGCGACGAACATCAGGCCGCCATTGGCCATGTACTGGGCATAGCGAATGAATTCTACTGAAAAGGCATGGAACCGTTTGCGAAATAATTGATCTACGTCTATTTTCACTGGCCGTCATCCTCTACGATATGCAAGTATATGTCGTCCAAGGAGCGATCTGGGAGCCCTGTCAAACGCCGAAGCTCCTCTAGCGTTCCTTGGGCTCTAATCTCGCCTTTGTGCAAAATGATGAATCGGTCACAATGCTTCTCGGCGGTGGCCAAAATATGTGTGGACATCAGAATGCCTGCCCCTTGCTCCTTGCAACGGTTCAACCACGTAAGCAGAGAACGAATCCCCAGAGGGTCCAGACCCAGGATCGGTTCATCCACGATGTACAGAGGCGGTTGTACGAGCAAAGCCATCATGATCATGAGCTTTTGTCTCATGCCTTTGGAAAACTGCTGCGGAAATCGGTCTTTCATTTCTTCCATGCGGAATTCTTTTAAGAGAGGACGTGCTCGTTCATAAAAAACTTCCTGGTCTAGCCCATGGCTCATCGCCATTAACTCGATATGCTCCCAAAGCGTAAGCTCTTCGTAATAAATGGGAGACTCAGGGATATACCCATAAGACAAACGATAGTTTTCGGGGTCTGATTGAAAGGTCTTCCCTGCAATGCTGATTTCACCTGCGATTGGTTCCAGGAGTCCTAAAATATGCTTGATTGTCGTACTTTTACCTGCGCCATTCAGCCCGATTAGCGCCACAATTTCTTTTTCGCGTATGTGAAAGGAGACGTCTTTGATTACAGCGTGGTTGAAAGAGTACCCACCCGTTACTCCTTTTACCTCCAACAAGGTTGTCATGGTATCCTCCTTTATGAAGAAACGGTCGTGTCCCCGTTTATTTGAGAGAAATGCTAGATAGTCTTCCATCTATTTTAGCTGAATTCAGGATTTGGAAATACATTTGTTTGCCGCCTTTTTTTACACGAGACTGAACAAAGAGGGATAACCGTACAAGCAATGCTCCTTTCCGCTACATAAACAGTAGTATAAAGGACGGACGGGGGAGGTGGAACCTATGACAGCAGGACCATATGAAAATCAGAAAAATATAGATCAGCATATACAACGTATCTATTTGAAATTAGACAAATTCGAAGAACGAATCGATCAGCTTGAGGGACAAATGATAGTAGTTACGAAGTGGTTGGAACGAATTGAACATCAATTGGGACGCATGGAGGATGTGCGTTATGATGTACTGCAAGTTTTGAACAAGCTGCAGACTGAATTAGAAACGAAAGCAGAGAAGACGGAAAAAGACAAAGATATAATCCTGCAATTACTGGCTAACGAAAATCGGGACAAGGAAGCACTCGCTCAGTTTATGGAAGTAGAAAAAGACAGGAAACAAGAACGCTTTTTACAGGTTTGGGCAGTTTTAGGTCCTGTCATCGCCTCCGTTCTCTCCTCTTTTTTTACCCGATTTTTTATGTAGCGCATAATATGTTTAGAATGTGGAAAAGTTGTGTAATACGCTTTCCATTTTTCTACCATAACTTCTTTCTATACTTGGAGGGCAGATTAGAGAAAGAGAGGATATCCAAGTGAAGAAGTTTGATATTTCCATGCTTTCGGTTGCCATATTATTAACGGGGTTAGCTGTATTAGGGTTTTATCAATCATGGGCAAAAGGCAATGACCCTGTATTGGTAACGGCCGGCGATACCTCCATTACACAAAATCAGCTTTACGGTGAAATGAAGAAAATGTACGGAAAACCAATGATACATGAACTTGTTGCGGAAGCGTTAATCAAGCAGGAAGCCAAGGCGCAAAACGTCGCGGTGACGCAAGAAGATATGGATAAAGAGATTGATTCGATGAAACAACAGGTAGGTTCACCTGAGGCATTCCAAAACTACTTGAAGAGTATGGGAATGACCGAGGCCCAACTGCGGGATAAGTTGAGCGTGCTCATGACACGGGATAAGTTGTTGGATAAAGCATTCCCGGTTACCGATGAGCAAATCAAAACCTACTACGATACAAATAAAGAACAGCTGGGGTCACCGGCACCTGAGTTTGATAAAGTGAAAGATCAGATCAAGATGATGCTGACTGACCAAAATCGCAGTCAGAACTACGGTACCTGGTTAAATACGCTTCAGCAAAAACATAAAGTGGAATGGCACGACCCTTCCTTCGACGATGCACCAGTGCCAGGTGATGCACAAACACCTGCACCATAGTGTGGAACATATACGAAAAGACCTTGTCCTCTTCAACGAGTGCGAGGTCTTTTTCTGTGGAAAGGGACATGAACGTTTTGTTTAGTAATGGGAGCAATCGGAGAAACTGTGTTCATAATTGCCGATGTGAGGAGCAATCCGAATGGCTCAGATTGGTTGCAGCTTAGACGAAAACGTTCACTATATAAAAGAATCGCTCGGATACAGCAATGACATTGTGATTCGAGAGGTAGTCCTAAATAGCCTAGAACCCGTCCGGGCAGCTGTCTTGTATGCGGATGGCATGGTCGATTCGTACCTGGTACAAGCCGTATTAATCGATAGCCTTTTATACAAAATGCGCTTGAAGGAATGGGAAGGGATACGCAAGGACGAGTTCGTTCCCTTTTTAAAAGAATCCATCCTGACCGTAGGAGATATGGGAGATTTATTCGATTTTCCCACATTGTTTACAGCCTTGCTGTCTGGCTGTGTCATCATTCTCGTGGATGGCAGCTCAGAAGGAATTCATATAGGTTTGCAGGAGTGGAGGGATAGAGGAGTCACCGAACCGTCATCGCAAACAGTCATTCGCGGTCCGCGGGAGAGCTTTACGGAGACACTTCGCACGAATATTACGTTGCTGCGGAGACGGATTACCAGTGAAAAGCTATGGATTGAAATCAACAGAATCGGCGAGGAAACCAAGACAGAAGTCGCAATTGTGTATATGAAAGGGATTGTAGAAGAGGGTGTTGTAGAAGAAGTACGCAATAGACTGGATCGAATCAGCATCGATGGCATCATGGAAAGCGGAATGATTGAGGAGCTGATCCAGGACGAAGCCTACACACCTTTCCCCACCATCTCTAACTCGGAGCGCCCGGATGTCGTGGCCGCGAATCTATTGGAGGGACGCGTAGCAATTCTTGTAGATGGGACTCCCTTTGTTTTAACCGTGCCCTCTCTCTTTGTGGAGTTTTTCCATTCTGCGGAAGACTACTATCAGCGTTTTGATTTTAGTACGTTGATTCGCATGCTGCGATTCGCCTGTTTTTTAATAGCATTGCTTGCTCCATCCCTCTATATCGCCATTACGACCTTTCACCAAGAGATGCTCCCGACACAGCTGCTGATCAGCTTGGCGGCACAGCGAGAAGGAGTGCCCTTTCCAGCCTTTATTGAGGCGATCATGATGGAAGTGGCTTTTGAGATATTACGAGAGGCTGGAATCCGCATGCCGCGTGCAGTAGGTCAAGCCATTTCCATCGTGGGAACACTGGTCATCGGACAAGCAGCGGTGGAAGCGGGGATTGTTTCTGCCGCAATGGTCATTGTGGTCTCGATCACTGCCATATCCAGCTTTATTTTCCCAGCGAGCAACATGTCGATTACCGTAAGGATTCTTCGTTTTCCTCTGATGGTTCTGGCTGCTTCTTTTGGCATATACGGAATCATTGTAGGGATGCTTGGCTTAGTGCTGCACTTATGCAGTTTACGCTCGTTTGGCGTACCGTATATGGAATCGTTTGCTCCGTTTTCCTTGAAAGAGCAAAGAGACACGATCTTTCGCTTGCCTCGCTGGGCCTTGGACAAACGTCCTGAATCGATTACCAAAAACAATTTGCGCCGCCAATCTAAAGGGATAAAGCCATTACCGCCCCAGAAGTAAGCGGCTTTTCACAGCATGTAAAGGAGTGGGCACCAGTGAAAGGGATAAAAGTTCTTCTCTGCATCGCGCTCGTGATTATCCTGCCTGGTTGTTGGGATCGAAAAGAACTGAACGATTTGGCGATTGCTGTCGGGATCGGCATTGATAAAGTGCAGGGAGGCTATCAAGTTTCGGTTCAAGTAGTAGACCCTGCGGAGGTAGCGGCCAACAAGGGGAAGCCAGGACGTTCGCCTGTTACTCTCTTTACCATGAACGCTCCGACGATTTTTGAGGCTGTGAGGAAAATGACCACGATCTCTCCCCGGAAAATTTATATGGCGCACACGCGGATGCTCATATTTGGCGAGGAGGTTGCGAGAGAAGGGATCGCTCCTGTCGTCGATTTTGTCTCGCGTGACCACGAGTTTCGAACTGACTTTTATGTCGCTATCGCAAGAGGAACGACGGCACGCAATATTCTGAGAGTGATCACACCGCTTGAGCAAATTCCTTCGACAGAAATGTTTGCTTCTTTGGAGACATCCTCAAAAGTATGGGCGCCTACCGCAGCGGTTACGATGGATCAATTGATTACCGACTTTACCAGCAAAGGGAAGCAAGCTGTATTGACAGGCGTGCGACTAACCGGACCTGCAAGGGAGGGGGATCAACGGAAAAATGTCGAGCAAATAGATACGCCCGTGCTTCTTCAATATACGACATTGGCTACTTTTCGGGGAGACAAGATGTTCAACTGGCTGAGTGAAGCGGACAGCAAAGCGTATAGTTACATTACAGGCAAAGTAAAAAGCACGGTCGGAAGCTTGCCTTGCAAGGGGGGAGGACTCTTGACGATGGAAGTCATGCACGCCGACGCCAAAATCGAGGCAACCATGAAAAATGGCGCACCTGAAGTCATCGTTCACATCGGTTTGGAAAATGATATTGGAGAAGTGCAATGCAAGCTAGATCTGACAGAGGAGGATACGATCAAGGAGCTGGAAAAAGAGTCGAAAAAATCAATGGTAGCATTGGCGACAAAAGCAATTGCCAATGCCAAGAAAAATGGAGTAGACATATATGGATTCGGAGAAGCGATCCATCGAAAATATCCGAAAGTATGGAAGAAGATAGGGAGCAATTGGGATAAGGAATTTTCCAAGCTGCCTGTACATGTCATAGCTGATGTGAAAATCAGACGTTTAGGAACCATCAATAATGCCTTTGAAGAAAAGTGATTGTGTAACAGGGTCAGGGGGAGTTTGTATGTCGACATTTGCTGTCATCGTTATATCCATCATCGTTTGTGCATACGAGCTGCCCCGATTGATTCGGAAGCGGCAGCGCAAAGAGATCGCTGTCTTTCTCGGGTTGATTGTCATTAGTGTTGGCTTGTACGCAGGAGCCGAAAAAGGGGTTGTTCCCAATCCTGTTTATTGGATGGAAATGGTTTACAAGCCGGTATATGACGGCGTTATGACATGGCTGAAGTAAACGAGGGGCATACTGAGTACACCCCCAGTAAAGGAGAGTAAATAGACGTGGACGGTCTTTTGATGAAGCTGCTCGTTAGTCCGGTGTTGGTCGTTTTGGCAGATGCTCTCTTTCCAGAAGTGAATTTCGCAAATCTATATCAGTCCATCGGAGTCGGATTTGTCTTGGCAGTCGCCGGATATTTTTTGGACAGGGCGATTCTTACATCAGGGAGTCTTTGGCTGACAACCATGTTTGACTTGATTATCGGCTTTTTGATCGTTTATGGAAGCATTGTGTTTTTGCCGACGGCTCAAATCGCTGCAATCGGGGCCGGTTTTGTTGCGATATTTTTTGGCGTAGCTGAATATATCCAACATGTTTGGCTGATACGCACAGGACGAACGGAAAGTGCATAGTGTTCAACTCGCAAACACACTCTTCAGGGGGTGTGTTTCTTTTATGGATCAATCATTATGATCGTTTTGTCACGATCCGTTCAATCCATGACCACGGAAGCCAATTTTTTGCGGTGATCGTGAGTGCCACACCTCGGCCAACCGGGTAGCGGAATCGTGGCTTGGGAGTGATGGCCGCATGGACAATCGTCGAGATGACTGCGTCGGGTGCAGGTGCTTTTTCTATGATCGCTTCTACGTGACGCATCAGTTGTTTCATTTGGGAGGCGTAAGGAGAGGCTTCATCAAGCTGTTGGTCTTGCATTCCTTTCTCCCAGATTGCTGTGCGAAAGGAGCCGGGCTCAACAAGCACGACTTCAACCTGAAAGGGTAGCATTTCAAGGCGAAGCGATTCACTGAAGCCTTCGACTGCATGCTTGGATGCGGCATACGGCGAGAGACCGGGGAAACCAAATCGCCCACTGATGCTGCTGACGTTAATAATTCGTCCAGAATGCTGTTGCCGCATATAAGGCAAGACCGCCCGAGTAACGTCGATCAGTCCGAATACATTTACATCGAACTGCTTGCGCCATTCCTCAGACGTGACTTCCTCAGCAAAGCCGCCCAACGCGTAACCGGCATTGTTCACCAACAGATCGATGCGCCCATGCTTTGCAATGATGGAGGAGATCGCATCCTGAATTTGTTCCGGATGCGTAACATCAAGGGAAATGACTTCCAGATGCTCAGAATCTATGTGCAAGCTTGCTAATTTGTCAAGAGGGTCCCTTTTTGCTAGATCACGCATAGCAGCAATTACCTGAAAACCGGCCTTGACTAAAGCGACTGATGCGTGCTTGCCAAAGCCACTTGAGGTACCAGTGACTAGTGCAATTGGTCTTTTTTGCATGGATTTCTCCTTTTAATTGGATGTTATGGTAGTATTTAACTGCAAAGTTCACAAATTTGTTCATAAATTTGTTAACAAAATCATAACAAATAGCCTTTGTATTAAGGAAAATTTATGTATACTTAAATGGTTACCACGCTTGGGTAGAAGTGTACAATACTGCCCCTTACTTTGCTGTTTGTTTTTGGAATAGCTGCTAATACTTTTCCTGATTGGGTATTATAGTTGTGGAAAGTATTGAATGCGATTTCTTAATGCAAATAGAAAAGTTCGAAAACTTCTAGTTGTAGGCGTGGCTAGAACGTTACCAACACGAAGAAAGAGGGGTTCATTGGTATGAAGGGTTGGCAACAGTATTGGCGTCAGTTTTCCCTGTTTGCTCTGCTGGCGCTAGTGTTAACCGGGTGTGGCAAAGATGAGCTCTCAGCGCTCAAGCCCTCTGGTCCGGTAGCTGCGATGCAGTTTGACCTGATGAAGCTGTCCTCCGCTATCATGATCGGCGTCTTCATTGTCGTTATGACGATCTTTACGTACGTCCTTATCCGTTATCGTAAGCGTCCCGGACAGCAAGGCATTCCTAAGCAGGTCGAAGGAAATCATGCACTTGAAATTCTTTGGACGGTAATTCCATTCTTGCTCCTCATCATCATGGCGATTCCAACTGTTACTACCGGTTTCGCACTGCACAAGGAGTACCCGAAAGAGGAAGCTGTTCAAGTAAAGGTTACCGCGCACCAATTCTGGTGGGAATTCGAGTATCCTGATCTTGGAGTAGCGACTGCACAAGACTTGGTATTGCCAGTTGGCAAAAAGGTTCAATTCGTATTATCAGCGTCTGATGTTAAGCACGCATTCTGGATTCCTGCATTGGGCGGTAAAATCGATACGAACCCAGGGCAAGAAAACAAAATGTGGCTGCAAGCAGACAAAACAGGCATTTACTACGGTAAATGTGCGGAGCTCTGTGGAGCGTCCCATGCCTTGATGGACTTCAAGGTAGAAGTAATGGAACAAGCAGATTTTGACACTTGGGTAGCTAACATGAAGGGCGTTCAGGCAAAAGAACCTGCAACGGCAACTTCTCCACTGGCTGCAGAAGGTCAACAAATCTTCGATAAGAGCTGTTTGGGATGTCACGCTGTGGCAGGTAAAGGCGGTAAGATGGGGCCAAACCTGACGAACTTTGCAGATCGCGAACGTGTAGCAGGTATCAAAGCACATACGCCGCAAAACATTGCAGAGTGGCTGAAAGATCCGCAAAAAATGAAGCCAGGCAACAAAATGCCTAACCTCAACCTCGATGACAACCAAGTGAAAGCGCTTGTAGAGTATATGGGGACATTGAGTGTAAGCGAGAAAAAGTAAAGTAAAACCTCATAAAACTTATTGCATTGACAATCGTCATAGGCAGTGACGCTTAAAAAGGAGGTAAACCCGTGTCTGCACATGCTTCTCATGCACCAAATCGCTCGGGGCTGTGGGATTATCTTACGACAGTGGACCATAAGAAGATTGCGATCCTGTACCTGATTGCTGGTGGAATTTTCTTCTTGGCCGGTGGTTTGGAAGCCCTGCTGATTCGTTTGCAGTTGATGTACCCAGAGATTGAATTAGTTGGAGCAAAGACTTTTAACGAATTAATTACGATGCACGGCACTACGATGATTTTCTTGGCGGTTATGCCGGTCATTTTTGCTTTGATGAACGCGATCGTTCCCCTTCAAATCGGTGCTCGCGACGTAGCATTCCCGTTTGTTAACGCACTCGGATTCTGGCTATTCTTCTTCGGGGGAGTGCTACTGAACACAAGCTGGTTCTTGGGTGGCGCACCTGATGCTGGTTGGACATCGTATACAACCTTGGCTTTGAATCAATACAGTGGAATCGGCGTAGACTTCTACGTGCTCGGTTTGCAAATTGCCGGTCTCGGAACGCTGATTGGTGGTATTAACTTCCTGGTTACCATCATCAACATGCGTGCTCCAGGCATGACATTCATGCGCATGCCAATGTTCACCTGGTCGTCCTTTATTACATCCGGTTTGATCCTCTTCGCATTCCCTGCGATTACGGTTGGTTTGGTTCTGTTGATGTTTGACCGTTTGTTCGGCGGAAACTTTTTCAACCCTGACGCAGGTGGTAACGTTGTTATCTGGGAGCACTTGTTCTGGATCTTCGGTCACCCCGAAGTATACATTTTGATTCTCCCGGCATTCGGTATCATTTCTGAAGTGGTTTCTACATTCTCAAGAAAGCGTCTGTTTGGTTACAGCTCCATGGTATTTGCAACTGCGCTGATCGGTTTCTTGGGCTTCATGGTGTGGGCTCACCACATGTTCACAACAGGTTTGGGTGCAATTGCAAACACGCTGTTTGGACTTGCAACCATGTTGATTGCTGTTCCTACAGGTATCAAAATCTTTAACTGGCTGTTGACCATGTGGGGCGGTCAAATCCGCTTCCCTACCGCAAACCTGTTTGCAGTAGGATTTATCCCAACGTTTACAATCGGTGGTATGACAGGGGTTATGCTTGCGGTTCCGCCGGCTGACTACCAATACCATGACAGTTATTTCGTAGTTGCTCACTTCCACTACGTTATCGTAGGGGGTCTCGTATTCGGTCTCTTCGCTGGTCTTTACTACTGGTGGCCGAAAATGTTCGGTAAAATGCTGAACGAAACAATCGGTAAATGGAACTTCTGGACGTTCTTCATTGGTTTCCACCTTACATTCTTCCCGCAACACTTCCTGGGTCTGATGGGGATGCCGCGCCGCGTCTTTACATACCTCAAAGATCAGAACCTGGATATGGGGAACTTTATCAGTACGATTGGTGCATTTGGTATGACGATCGGTACCATCCTATTCTTGATCAACGTAGTCGTTGCAGCGAAGAGCTCCAAACGCGCTCCTGCTGATCCATGGGATGGACGTTCACTCGAATGGGCGATTCCTTCGCCGCCGCCTGAGTACAACTTCGTTCAAACGCCTCTCGTTCGCGGTTTGGATGCGTTGTGGGTGGAGAAAATGGCTGGTAACAAAGGCATGACGCCTGCGGAGCCTATTGGCGACATTCACATGCCATCGCCATCGTTCTTGCCATTCCTGATGTCTCTCGGATTGTTCGTAGCAGGCTACGGCTTTATCTACCACAACTATGTGGTCGTAGTCATTGGATTGCTCTTTACACTCGGCTGCATGTTTACCCGTTCTGTGAAAGACGATCCAGGCTATCACATTCATGAGGATGAACTCGAAGAGAAAGGGGTTAAGGCTTAATGGCTAACCATCACGCACATGCAGTATTGCCTGACGAACCGGAAAAAGCCACCCTTGAAGGCAAGAATAAGGTTCTTGGCTTCTGGCTCTTCCTCGGTGGGGAGACAGTTCTCTTCGGTTCCTTGTTTGCAACATTTATCGCTCTTCGTGATCAGGCAAATGGTGGACCAACGTCCCAAGCGTTGTTTGACATGAATCTCGTTGCCGTGGCAACACTTCTCTTGCTTACCAGCTCGATGACAAGTGTTATGGCTACACTGGCTCTGCACAAAAAAGACCTGAAAAAGATTCAGCTTTGGCTGACCATCACTGTATTACTCGGTCTCGGCTTCCTTGCTTTGGAGATTTACGAGTTCGTACACTATGTGAATGAAGGACTGAAAATGTCTACAAGTGCATTTGCATCTGCCTTCTACACATTGGTTGGATTCCACGGAGCTCACGTAGCGTTCGGGATTAGCTGGATCATCCTTTTGCAAGTATCTGCAACGAAAAAGGGCCTGACGGTAGTAACTGCACCGAAGTTCTATCTGGCATGTCTGTACTGGCACTTTATCGACGTTGTATGGGTATTCATCTTTACCGTGGTATATCTCATGGGTATGATCGGTGGAAAGGTGGGATAATCTATGGGAGCACAAGCTCATAATGAAGAGGTACGCAAGCCGAAAGTCAAACACGAGGGTCCGAAAAGACACCTAGTTGCTTTCATCGGATCTCTCGTATTGACTGCACTGGCATTCATTGCAGTGGCCTATGAAGCAATTCCATCAGGTTTTACCGTACCATTCATCGTTGCTTTGGCCTTCGTTCAAGCGTTCTTCCAGTTGTATGTCTGGATGCACATGGATCAAAAAGGTCATGAGTTTGCACGTATCAGTATTTTTGCAGGGTTATTCGTAATCCTGTTGGCAATTTTCGTCTTTATTTTCTGGGTTTGGATCTAGGAAGTGGAGCGAATAGAAGAGGACAGACATTAGGTCTGTCCTCTTTTTTGTTTTGGAAGTAGCTGTAGTGGAGGGGAAGAAGCGAATTTCCAGTCTACGCTTCGGCCTACGCCCCGCTGAGAGATCGACTGTCCGCTCCGGAATGAATGGCGGGAACGCTTCAAAAGTAGCAGTTTCGAAGAAGGGGTAGCAGAGGTTGAAGCTAAAACCATTCCCGCCATTCATCCCTACGCTGGGTCGGGCTCCAGAGGCGCTTGGACTGGAAATTCGCTTCTTCCCACGAGGCTTTTATTAAATTCCGAGAAAGCTATTTCAACGGGGATTCCTTGAAATTCCCCAACAAATGTTTGAAAAACCGAAGACAGCCACATCTGTTCGAAAGTCCTGTCACATGCTTGGAAGGAGATCCTCCGAACGAAGAGAGGATACAGGCGACTGGAAAACAGGTGGGAGGGCTCCCCCGACCACAAAAGCTGGAAGACTCCCCATCGAAGCATATTCTGTCAGCCTTTTTCCAGTCATAAACATGAAGAAAAGGGGGGATACAATCCGACAGAGTTTTCTTGCTTTTTGAAAAATACTTGCACCTGTCACGAAGGCTTTATATAATAAAAATATTAACATGCGTTAAAATAACGTTATATGAATTAGTCGTCACACATTGTGACTATAATCTGAGGAAAGCAGGGATCATGATGGTGAAATTGGTAGCAATTTATCGCAAGCCCGAAGATATCGATGCTTTTGACAAGCATTATTTCGAGGTACATGGCCCATTGGCAGAAAAAATGCCTGGCTTAATCAAAATGGAAGTGAGCAAAATCTACGGAACACCAATGGGAGAATCCGACCTGCATCTGATGGCAGAAATGTATTTTGAATCAAAAGAAGCTTTGATGGAAGCGTTATCATCTCCAGAAGGTCGCGCAGCAGGAAAAGACCTCCGTGGCTTCGCTGGACCAATTGTGTCCATGCATTTTGCAGAAGTAGTTTAATCATGACCACGAAAAGATTGATAGACGAACAAGCGCTCCATCAGAAGCATTACGCAGAGATTTGTGAAAAGCTAAAGCAAGATCCATTTGCACAATTTTTAGGTATCAAGCTGATTGAGCTGGGAGAAGGAACGGCGACAGCGGAAGTCACAGTTGCCGAGCATATGCTAAATGCGCACGGCACCGCTCATGGCGCGATCATCTTCTCCCTAGCAGACTTTGTTTTTGCAGCAGCCTGTAATTCCTATGGGAAAACGTCTGTGGCACTGTCGATGAACATCGGATTTTTGGCTGCTGCCATGAAAGGGAATCGCTTAGTGGCAACAGCGACAGAAGAGAAGAAAAACAATCGCACAGCCTGGTATCGTATCCGTGTAGAAACGGAGCATGGCCTGGTAGCGACATTGGATGCACTGGCATACCGGAAAAGTGATTACTTCGTCGAGATCGACGAAAACGAATAACTGACAGCGAAAATAAAACGGAGAAAGGATGCCAAAAGCCATGTGCTTAGGCTCCTTTCACTGTTTCAAGACGATACGAGAAAGGGGGCAAAGATGTCAGTGGAGATCCGTAATCGATTCAACCACTACCTGGGCATAGAAGTTGTGCACCGAGATGAACAGGGCTGTAAGGTAGCACTGAAAATTCGCCCCGAGCTGTTCAATAGCATCGAAGGTGTCGTACACGGAGGCGTTACGGCGACATTAGCCGATGTGGCAATGGGGCATGGGGCAGCACCTCATGTGGATGGCGTACAGCAATGTGTGACGGTGGAGAGCAAGATTCAATACCTGCACCCCGCTCGCGGTGAGATACTTGAGGCACAATCCCATGTATTGAAACAAGGAAAAAGCTTGATCGTGATGGAAGCACGCGTGACTTGTGATGGCAAGCTTGTGGCTTTTGCTACCGGCACGTATGCGCGGGTTAACCCGCCTGCACAAGGAGGACGTTGATGATGGAAGAGAGCGTTCGTTTTGAACGTGAAGGACATATAGGACTGATTACACTAAATCGCCCAGACGAGCTGAATGCGCTGAACTACAATACATTGGAGCGCCTGGGAAACTTGATTGAGCAGGTGCGCCTGGATGCAAAAGAGATTCGCGTGGTCATCGTGAAGGCAGAAGGGCGAGCATTTAGTGCAGGGGCAGATTTAAAGGAGCGCCGTACACTGACGGAACAGCAGGTACGCCGCAATGTCCGCAAAATCCGCGATGTATTTACTGCGTTGGAGAGGCTTCCGCAGCCGACGATTGCCATGATCAACGGATTTGCTTTTGGCGGGGGTTTTGAGTTAGCACTGGCCTGTGATTTCCGCTATGCCGTCGCAGATGCCAAAATGGGTCTGACAGAGGTGAGCTTGGGCATCATTCCTGGGGCGGGTGGTACGCAGCGGCTTTCTCGCTTGATCGGACCTTCGAAGGCAAAGGAGCTGATCCTGACTGCCAGGCGCATCCAAGCGGAGGAAGCGTATCAAATCGGTTTTGTCAATGCGATTGCAAAAGATACAGAGGAGCTTCGTGAACTGGCAATGGGGCTGGCAAACGAGATTTTGGCAAATGCTCCGCTGGCGGTTTATCAGGCAAAATCAGCTATTGATCGCGGAAGCAGTGTCGATTTGCAGACAGGTCTGGATATCGAAACCATGTGCTATGAAGTGATTATTCCCACGACAGATCGTTTGGAAGCATTGGAAGCCTTTCGCGAAAAGCGAAAACCAGTTTTTAAGGGCGAGTAACATTTTCAAATACGTACTCCTACTGAGTCATAACGCAAGGGAATGAGGGAAGCGACATGATCTTTAATACAGAAATGGAAACGCTACCAAGAGAGAAAATGACGGAACTGCAACTGGCACGCTTGAAAGAAACGGTCAAACGCGTATATGAGCGCGTTCCTTTCCACACAAAAGCATTCAATGAGGCTGGTGTGAAACCAGAAGATATCCAATCAATCGAAGACATACAGAAGCTTCCATTTATGAAAAAGACAGATTTGCGAGAAAATTACCCGTTCAATCTGTTTGCAGTCGAAATGAAGGAAGTAGCACGCATTCACGGTTCATCCGGGACAAAAGGAAAACCGACTGTTGTCGGTTACACCAAAAAAGATCTGGAGAATTGGGCAGAAATCGTGGCGCGCGCCATTTGCTGTGCAGGCGGAGAGCCGGGAGACATTTTCCATAACGCGTATGGCTACGGCCTTTTTACAGGAGGTTTGGGTCTGCACAACGGCATCGAGCACATGGGCGCAGTCGCAGTGCCAGTATCCGGTGGCAATACCTCCCGTCAAATTACGTTGATCGAGGACTTCAAACCACGTGGCATTGCAGCAACGCCATCCTATGTCCTCAATATCGTGGAAGAGATGAAGAAGCAAGGAATCGATCCACGTGGGACGAGTGTTAAGTACGGGATTTTTGGTGCAGAACCGTGGTCAGAAGAAATGCGCGTACAGTTGGAGCATGAGCTCGACATTAAAGCCGTGGACATTTACGGGCTGAGCGAAGTGATGGGGCCAGGTGTTTCCATTGAATGTCATGAAGTGCAGAATGGTCTGCATATCGCAGAAGACCATTTCTACGCAGAAATTATCGATCCGAATACTGGAGAAGTGCTCCCATACGGACAAGAAGGTGAGCTGGTATTCACGTCGCTGACGAAAGAAGCATTCCCGGTTGTGCGCTACCGTACGGGTGATATCGCTTCCCTCAATCCTGAGCCCTGTAAGTGCGGACGGACAACCATGCGGATGTCTCGCATCAAAGGGCGTGTAGATGACATGCTCATTATTCGCGGGGTCAATGTGTTCCCGACAGAGATCGAATCCGTTCTGCTTACCTTCAACCAATTGGCTCCACACTATCAAGTCGTCATTGAACGCGACGGTGCCCTCGACCGTTTTGAGGTGCACTGCGAGTTGACACCAGCATATGCAAATGAGATCAGTGGGAATGACAGCTCTGCACTCTCGCCATTGGTGAAAGAAATCTGTCATGACATCAAAAATACGTTGGGCGTGTCTGTGGTACTGCGGGTGCAACCGCCGAATTCCTTGACGCGCAGCGAAGGAAAAGCGATTCGTGTCGTGGATAACCGGAACAAATCACAGGCAGCTATTTAAACCAGCTCCTGTAAAAAAAAGGGTGTGACAGTTCATGGCCTATGAATATATTAGCGTAGCCAGTGAAGATGGTGTCGGTATCATTACGTTGAATCGACCGAAGATTCTAAACGCACTGAATTTGCAGCTCGTCGACGAATTGGTTGACCAGCTGGAGCAAATGGACCGCGACCCGGATATTCGGGTGATCATCCTGACTGGCAACGCGAGGGCGTTCGCAGCGGGTGCTGACATTAATGAAATGGCGGAAGCATCAGCCATCGATATCATGAAGCGCAATCAGTTCGCGGTTTGGGATCGCATCTCACTCATATCCAAGCCGATTATTGGTGCCGTCAGCGGTTTTGTGCTCGGTGGTGGCTGTGAATTAATGATGAACTGCGATATGGTGATCGCTTCGGAGACAGCCGTCATTGGTCAACCGGAAATCAAGCTTGGTGTCATGCCTGGGGCTGGTGGTACACAGCGTCTGACGCGTGTAGTAGGTGAGCGAAAAGCACTGGAGATGCTGCTCACAGGTGAACCGATTTCGGCCAAAGAAGCGTTGAAATACGGACTGGTCAATCGGGTAGTGCCAGTGGAGGCGTACTATCAGGAAGCGCTCAAGCTGGCGAAGCAAATCGCCCAGCAGCCGCCACTCGCGGTACAGGTCATCAAAAAAGCCGTGTACAAAGCTGGGGATCTTCCCCTTCAAGAGGGAATGGATTACGAGCGAAACGGCTTTTATCTTCTTTTGGCAAGTGAAGATCGAAAAGAAGGCATGCAAGCTTTTCTGGAGAAGCGCAAACCCCGTTTTACGGGAAATTAGGAGGCGGCCATGTACGAAACGATTCTTTATGAAGTGTCAGAAGGCGTAGCAGTGGTGACTTTGAATCGTCCAGACAAATTCAATGCGTTTACAGCCGTCATGAATATGGAAATCACCGATGCGTTGAAGCAGGCGCAGAAGGATGCGGATGTGCGTTGCGTCGTTCTTACCGGAGCAGGGCGGGCGTTCAATGCGGGTCAGGATCTCAGTGACGTTTCTGATGGAGGAGATGTGGATTACGGTGGTTTCTTACGGGATCGCTACAATCCAATGATCCTCCAGTTTCAAAAAACCGAGAAACCAATCATCGCAGCGGTTAACGGTGTTGCAGCAGGTGCAGGCATGAGTGTTGCGCTGGCGTGCGATATTCGCCTGGCTTCGGAAAAGGCATCCTTCGTCAATGCTTTTGTCAACATCGGGCTCGTTCCTGATTCAGGAGGCTGCTATTTCTTGCCGCGCATCGTCGGGATCGGCAAGGCGTTGGAGCTGGCGATGACGGGGGAAAAGGTATCCGCTGAGGAAGCACTGCGAATTGGATTGGTCAATCAGGTGTACCCTGCGGAAAGCTTCATGGAGGATGCGTTGGCGTATGCGCGCAAGCTGGCGTTACTGCCGACGAAGGGGATTGGTTTGATCAAGCGCACGATGTACAAGGGGCTTGAGATGGGGTTGGAAGAGACCTTGGCATATGAAGCTTTTGCACAAGAAGCGGCTGGCAGCACAGCGGATCATAAGGAAGGGGTCACCGCTTTCATGGAAAAACGTGCGCCTCGTTTTACAGGCCGTTAGAGGCGAAGGGAGGCAAGCCCAAGTGAGTATAAAAACAGTAGGCGTCATTGGGGCGGGAACAATGGGAGCGGGGATCGCTCTCGTCTGTGCTCGCAAAGGACATCAGGTCATGCTGCTGGATGCAAATAAGGCGGTGCTGGACAAAGCGCTTGTCTATTTGGAATCGATCCTGACAAAAGATGTGGAGAAAAACAAAATCAGTGAACAAGAAATGACAGAGACGCTAGAGCTGGTCCATCTCGTATCGGAAATAGAGCAGTTGGCAGACTGCGATATCGTCATCGAAGCGGTGCCAGAGCGTCTTGATTTGAAAAAAAGCATTTTCAGCCAGCTTTCTGGGATTTGCAGAGAGGATGCCCTCTTATTAACGAATACTTCCTCTATCTCGATTACGGAGATTGCAGGGGGGCTTTCGCATCCCGAGCGCATTCTCGGATTTCATTTTTTCAATCCGGCACCCGTCATGCCGTTGGTTGAGGTTATTCGCGGGAAAAAATCGAGCGAGGAAAATGTGGAGGTGGCGTATCGATTTGCGCAAGAGTTGGGCAAGGTGCCTGTTCTGGTGACGGACACCCCTGGCTTTATCGTCAATCGAATCGCGCGGCCTTACTATAATGAAGCATTGCGTATACTTGGCGATCATGTGGCAGGTGTGGAGCAGATTGACCGCATTATGAAGCTGGCGGGTGGATTCAAAATGGGACCGTTTGAGCTTCAAGACATGATTGGCATCGACATCAATTTTGCCACCACCAAATCGGTCTATACTGACTTCTTCCATGAAGGACGATTTAAGCCTAGCCGGATTCAGCAACAAATGGTTCAATCCGGTAGCTTGGGCAGAAAGACGGGGGAAGGCTTCTATGACTACAACAAATAAGGCTGTATTGCTCGTGGGCACAAGCCCGCTGTACGCAGAGTTGAATCATTTGATGATGGAAAGAGGCTACCAGGTGCTTACGCTTGCAGAAGCGATGGCGGAACCTGAGTTGGTTGAATTGGCTGTGGAAGTAAATAGCGTTGATTTGCAGGCGAAAAAGAGGCAGATGCGCGAGTTGGATGATCTATTGCCACCAAACGTACCGATCATCACGACTTCGCTCGCGATTACAGCGACAGAGGTAGCGTCATGGACACAGCATCCTGAACGCGTTTGCGGGTTTGGAACGCTCGTGCCCTTGATTGAACGGGAGCTGATCGAGATTGCCCCCGCCCTGCAAACGGAGCTGGATACGATTCAAGTAACGCAAGACTTCTTTCAGTCGCTCGGGAAAGAGACGGAAATCGTAAACGACGAGGTAGGTCTCGTATTCCCGCGCATTTTAACGCTCATTATCAACGAGGCTGCCTTTACCCTGATGGAAAAAGCAGCAACCGCTACCGATATCGATATTGCAATGAAAAAAGGCACCAACTACCCATACGGCCCTCTCGAATGGGCAGACCGCATCGGTTTGGATGAGATTTTTGCGATATCGAGAGGCTTGCAGCGCGATCTGGCCGAGGAGCGTTATCGCACTGCGCCGCTATTACGCAAGCTGGTGCTGGCAGGGCGTGTCGGCGTACGCAGTGGGCAAGGCTTTTACACGTACGAGGACAAAGTGGGTGTAGAGGCATGAGCTTGACTAACAAGGAGGTGTACGTAGCAGCAGCAGTACGTACACCAATCGGCAAGCTGGGCGGAAGTCTGAAGAACACCCCCATCGACGACCTGACAGCCATTGTCTTGAATGGAGCACTTGCGAAGGCAGGACAATCCGGTGAGATTGTTGATGGGGTCATCATGGGTAACGTCATATCGGCAGGACCGTTTATTAACATTGCACGCGTTGGTTTGTTAAAAGCAGGGCTTCCTAACACCATACCTGGTCTGACTGTGAATCGGGTGTGTGCATCCGGGCTAGAGGCAGTCAATTTGGCTGCGCAGTCCATCCAGGCAGGACATAGTCAGGTTATGCTGGCGGGCGGTGTAGAGAATTTGACTCGTTCACCGTACATCATGGAAAAATTCGAGCAGCCGTATCAACGCGGCGGACAGACGCTGGTCGAGTCTTTTGGCGGACCTCGTTCTGCTCCTGTCTCGCTGTATGGTGAACTGACCATGGGAGATACAGCGGAAAACGTGGCGGAGCAATTCGGCATCAGTCGTGAAGATCAGGATCGTTTTGCGGCAGAGAGTCAGTCTCGGGCTATCAACGCGATAGATGCAGGTCTGTTCCGCGATGAGATTATTCCAGTCACGTTAAAAGGGAAAAAAGGGGAAGAAACGCTGTTTGATACGGATGAATTCCCAAGAAGAGATTCCAGTGTGGAGTCATTGTCCAAGTTGCGACCTGCCTTCCGAAAAGAGGGGAGCGTCACAGCAGGCAACTCCTCCGGTATCAATGATGGCGCAGCAGCCTTGCTCTTGATGAATGAAGAAATGCTGCAAAAAACAGGCGTCGCTCCTCTGGGGCGCATTGTTCATTTCGTCAGTGCTGGTGTTGATCCACGCATTATGGGCATTGGTCCGGTCTCTGCGATCCGCAAGCTGCTCGCAGAGACGAACATGACCGTAGAGCAAATCGACTTGTTTGAGTTAAATGAAGCTTTTGCTTCCCAGTCACTCGCCTGCATGCGCGAGCTGGGACTGGACCCTTTGAAAACCAATGTAAACGGTGGCGCAATCGCGTTGGGTCATCCACTCGGCATGAGCGGTGCCCGACTGGCAGGTACGATTCTTTTCGAGCTGAGACGTCGCCAAAAGAAATACGGAATCGTTTCGTTGTGTATAGGCGGCGGTCAAGGATTGGCCACGTTGGTAGAAGCGCTATAGAAAAAAAGCCCTCGTGCATGGGAGGAGTGGAAGAATGAGTACACCTGTCATCATAGATGCTGTACGCACGCCAATCGGTCGTATTGGTGGTGCGTTGAAGGATGTGCGCCCGGACGACCTGGGTGCATTGGTGATTCAAAAATTGCTGGAACGCAACTCCATCGATCCGAAAACGATTGATGATGTCATTATGGGCTGTGCCAATCAGGCTGGGGAGGACAACCGCAATGTCGCGCGTATGTCACTTCTGTTGGCGGGATTGCCTGTCGAGGTGCCGGGAGTGACAGTGAACCGCCTGTGCGGCTCAGGTCTGGAGGCTGTGAACCAAAGCGCGAATGCAATCAAAGCTGGAGCAGGTCACGTCTATATTGCGGGCGGGACAGAGAGTATGACACGCTCTCCGCTGGTGATGATGAAGCCTGGTACGGCTTTTCAGCGCGGCAATCAGCAGTTGGTCGATACGACGTTGGGCTGGCGCTTGGTTAACGAAAAAATGAAAGAGATGTATCCGCCGATCAGTTTGGGGGAGACAGCGGAGAAGGTAGCGGAGCAATACGGCATTAGCCGTGAAGCGCAAGATGAGTTTGCTTTGCGCAGTCAGCATAATTATGCATGTGCCTTGGCAGAAGGAAAGTGGGAGGCAGAGATCGTTCCCGTAGAGCTGAAAGGGCGAAAAGGTGAGGTTACGCTGTTTGAACACGATGAGCATGCACGTCCGGAGACGACCATCGAACAGCTTCAAAAGCTGAAACCAGCATTCCAGGCAGATGGCAGCGTCACAGCAGGCAACTCCAGCGGTCTAAACGATGGAGCATGCGCTCTGCTTATCATGGAACAGGAAGCGGCTCTTGCAGCCGGCTTGAAGCCTCGTGCAAGAATCGTTGCATCCTCAGTGGCCGGTGTCGATCCTTCCGTGATGGGAATTGGACCTGTACCTGCTACACGCAAAGTGCTGAAGCAGGCAGGCTTGTCATTGGAGCAAATTGATCTGTTCGAATTCAACGAGGCTTTTGCGGCACAGGCAGTAGCGAGTGTACGTGAGCTAGGGATCAACCCTGATCTGGTCAACGTAAATGGCGGAGCGATTGCTTTGGGCCATCCGCTCGGATGTAGCGGTGCGCGTATCCTGACTACTCTGTTGTATGAAATGGAGCGTCGTGATGCCCGATACGGGTTGGCAGCGATGTGCATTGGAGTTGGACAGGGGATTGCGACGATTATCGAGCGTGTGTAGCTTGGGCATATAGGGAGGCAGGTACTCTTGATAGATAGACTCCAGCCGGGTACGACAGAAGAACTTACTGTGACGGTGACAAAGGACATGCTGCCTGTTTTTGAGGGCCAAGTCGTGCATCCCGTGATGTCGACCGTCAGTATGATTTATTACATGGAATGGGCAGGAAGACGCGTCATTTTACCATTCCTGGAAGCCGATGAGGAGGGCTCGGGATTTGCTGTAGACATCAAGCATGTCGGCCCAGCCGTGATTGGTCAGGAGGTTACGTTCCGGGCTACCTGTGTGCAGGTTACCGAAAAACGCGTAGTGTGCGAGGTTACGGCGGACACTACGCGTAATCGTGTAGGACTCGGGACGTTCGTCCAGGCTATCTTCAAAAAGGACGAGATCAAGCGGCGTTTTGAGGTCTTGCAAGCGGAGATCGAGCAGGAAGTAAATGGGAATAAATAAATATGACAGAATAAATTGACTCTTTTAAAATGTTTTACTATAATTACGTTTAAATTACGTTATACGATTTTATCGTCATATACTCTCGGTCGATTCACGCACTTCCTACAGAATATGGTACAATTTCACACAGCTAATAGGTATGAATCGATTTGGGGGTAGAAGAAACGTGAAGCCACAATCCATGCTTTTTACAATTTACGGTGAATACGTCCGCCATTATGGAAGCGAAATCTGGATTGGTAGTCTGACCAAGCTGATGGGGGAATTCGGACTGTCGGAGCCGGCTGTTCGTGCAGCCATCTCCCGGATGCTTCGCCAAGGCTGGCTGGAATCGCGAAAAGTAGGGAACCGCAGCTTCTACTCGGTATCCGAGCGCGGCAAAAAGCGGCTGGAAGAGGCAGCGGCACGTATTTATAAGGTCGAGACAGATGTGTGGGACGGCAAGTGGTGCATTGCCAGCTACAACATCCCAGAGGAGCGTCGTGCGCTGCGTGATCAACTGCGGAAGGAACTGGGCTGGATGGGCTTCGGGATGCTGACGACCAGCACATGGATCAGCCCGAATAACCTCAGTGATCGCGTGAAGGACCTGACGGAAGCGCACGAGATTACAGAGTATGTGGAGATTTTTACATCAGAGCATATGGGCTGGAGCAATCCGAAGCAGCTCGTACAGAAGTGCTGGGATATCGATGAAATCAATGAAAAATACAAGGCCTTCATCGATGCCTACCGAGAGGAATACGAGCAGCTTGCTGCCAAACTTAGCAATGGGGAAGAGGTTCCAGACAGCCATTGCTTCGTGGAAAAGACAAAGCTCGTCCACCAATACCGCAAGTTCTTGTTCATCGATCCTGATTTGCCGCAGGAATTGTTGCCAGAGCTGTGGTTGGGCAAAGAGGCGGATCAGTTGTTCCAAAATTACTACCAGTTATTGAATCCAGGGGCAGTACGATTCTTCGAGACCGTGTATGAAGCTGCGCCATCTGCATAGGCGAAAGCTGCGAAGGAAAGGCCCTAGCACGTCTAGGGTCTTTTTCAATCAATTGGTTTTCCATTATTTAAAATGTAAGCGTTTTACTTGGGTGTAGTTTGGTGGACGCGAAACAAAGGGGGTACAGCACGAATATGACGGAATTGCTGCAGTACGTTGCAAACGGCCTCGTCAGTGGCGGGATTTACGCGATCGTAGCGGTTGGTTTCATCACGATTTACAACGTAAGCAAGGTGATTAATCTGGCGCAGGGTGAATTTTTGATGCTGGGCGGAATGGTCACAGTTGCTTTGATTGGCATGAATCTTCCATATGGTTTGGCGGCATTGCTCGCGATCCTCATGGTCACCTTGATCGGTGTTTTGATGCAGAAATATGTAATCGCTTACGTCAAAAAGGCTAATCCAATTAGTTTGATTATTTTGACGATAGGGATTTCCACACTCATTCGTGGCATTGCCAGCTTTATTTGGGGAAAAGATGCGTTTGCACTCGAACCGATTACGAGCAATGAGCCGATCTCGATCGGCGGCGTGATGATCGCCCAACAAAGTATCTGGATTTTGGCTGCTGTTCTTATCATTCTTTTTTTACTTTGGTACTTGATGGACAAGACGATTCTCGGCAAAAAAATTAACGCCTGTTCGGTCAACCCGATGGCAGCTCGCCTGATGGGGATTAGCCCGACAAAGATGAGTATGCTGGCCTTCGCGATCAGTGGAGCGACAGGAGCGATTGCAGGAATCGTGATCGCGCCGCTTTCCGTAACGTCCTACGATGTTGGCGTGCTGCTCGGAATTAAAGGCTTTTCCGCAGCCATTCTTGGCGGACTCGGAAATCCATTGGGTGCAGCCGTAGCCGCCTTTTTACTCGGGATCGTCGAGTCGCTGGGAGCTGGCTACATCAGCTCCGGTATGAAGGACGCGATCGCCTTTCTGGTGTTGATCGGCATGCTGTTGATTAAGCCATCCGGCATCTTTGGAGAACGCAGCGTTGGAAAAGGAGGGCTATGATGAAGCAGATCATCGATAAGTGGGGCAAAAGTATAGGAATCTACCTGTTTTTGATGATTCTTTTCCCATTCGTGATGCCAGATGAATACTATCGTTCTGTCGGAATTATTATCGGTCTTCAAGCAATCGTAACCATCGGGCTATGTCTCGTAATGGGGCTGGCGGGACAAATTTCGCTGGGACAAGCAGCGTTTTGGGGGATAGGTGCCTATACGTCGGCAGTATTGACGACGAAGTACGGTCTGCCGCCATTTATCGGCCTCATAGCTGCTGCGATTGTTCCAGGGTTATTCGCCTTTATCCTCGGGCGGGCGATAGCGGGGCTGCAAGGCTATTACCTTGCGATGGCGACACTCGCATTTGGCTATATCGTGCAGATCGGGATTACGGAATGGGAGTCGGTCACCGGGGGAGCAAACGGGATGATCAGCATTCCACAAATGACCTTCTTCGGTGGAAGCGAGCTATCTATGTACTTTCTGATTTGGGGAGTCGTCACCTGTGTGCTGCTCTTCTCTCTTAATCTCTTGAACTCACGCGTCGGCAGAGCGTTTCGGGCGATTCACAAAAGTGAGATTGCCGCGACCTCGATGGGAATTGATGTCCGCAAGTTCAAGCTGAATGCCTTTGTGGTAAGTGGCATGTTCGCTGGTATTTCCGGCGGCTTGTACGCCCACTACATGGGAATTCTCGATCCGCAGCCGTTCGGACTGCACGAATCGATCAAGTTTCTCACGATGGTCGTCATCGGCGGGATGACAAGCATCTGGGGCGCTTTGATCGGGACGATCCTGATTGGCTTTATTAGTGAAGCGCTGGTCCTCTTGAGTGAAGTGGTGCCGGGCTTGCAGGGGGATGTGGACACGATTGTATTCGGTGCGATTCTCGTGCTGATCGTTATGTTCATGCCAGAAGGATTGGTTCCGCGCATCCGGGCTGCTTTCGAAAAAGGGCAGGCGAAAAAGGCGAAGGCCATGGCTGAAGAAGCACAGCGAAAGCAGCAGGTGGAAAGGAAGGCTGCAACATGACAACACTTTTGGATGTGCAAAAGCTCTCTCGTGATTTTGGCGGCGTACGGGCAGTGAATCAAGTAGATTTTCAGGTGCGGGAAGGAGAGATTCTCGCGCTGATCGGCCCGAATGGCGCTGGGAAAAGCACCGTACTCAACATGGTGTCGGGTGTGATCCCGCCTTCGGAAGGAGAGATTCGCTTCAGCAGCCAGCCATTGACACGTGTGCAAGGCTATGAATATGCCGGATTGGGCATCACGCGAACCTTTCAAAACCTCCAGACCTTTGACGATATGACCGTTTTGGAAAACGTCATGGTTGGCATGCATACCAAGACAAGCGCGAGTATCTTTTCCTGTGGCATGAATCTGGCAAAGTCCCGTAAGGAAGAGAAGTTGATGCAGGAGCAGGCACAGACGTGGATAGAGAATGTAGGACTGGCAAAGGAAGTGTCCTCGCTGGCTGGGAGCTTGCCGTACGGGAAGCTGCGGCTGATGGAGATTGCCCGCGCAATAGTAGCCAAGCCGCGGCTGCTCTTGTTGGATGAGCCTGCTGCGGGTCTGAATCATACCGAGACGGCGGAGATGAGCCGCATGTTTTGCGAGATTCGCGACAATGGAACGGCTATTTTGCTAGTGGAGCATGACATGGACATGATCATGACGATTGCGGACCGCATCGTAGTATTGGATCAAGGATCAAAAATCGCAGAAGGAACCCCGCGTGAGATTCAGGAGAACCCGCGAGTGATTGCGGCGTATCTGGGTGCAGAATGAAGCGCGAAAGAGGTGGAACATGATGGGGAAGGCAGTCCTTACAGTAGACAACATCACGGCTCGCTACGGTCCGGTAGAAGTGCTGCACGGCATTACTCTGCAAGTGAACGAAGGCGAGATCGTCTCCCTGTTAGGCGCAAATGGGGCAGGCAAAACGACGCTTTTGAACTGTATCTGCGGTCTGCACGGCGAAAAGGATGGGAAGATTTGGTTTCGTGACGCGGACATTACGCGTGTCCCTGCTGAGTTGGTGGTACCCCGGGGGATGGCGCATGTGCCGGAGCGCAGACAAATTTTTTCGACGCTGACCGTGGAGGACAATTTGTGGCTGGGTGCTTCGCATCGGATACCCAAGACGAGCAAAAAGGAAATTGCCAAAGAAATGGAGACGGTGTATGAACGTTTTCCGATTTTGGCAGAGCGGAAATGGCAGCTCGGGGGAACGCTTTCCGGGGGGCAACAGCAAATGCTCGCTATTGGCAGAGCGCTCTTGTCTCGACCGCAGCTTCTCTTGTTGGACGAGCCTTCGCTAGGATTGGCTCCACTGATTGCCAAAGAAATCCTGACGATTGTGCAGGAGATTCGCTCGGAGTGGGGGACCACGGTGCTGTTGGTCGAGCAAAATGCTCGCGCAGCGCTCGCTATTTCCGACCGGGCTTACGTACTCAGTACGGGAGCTGTCATGCTGGAAGGGAAGGCAGACGAGATTAGGAATGACCCACGAGTACAATCTGCTTATTTGGGAAGCTCCCACGAAGCAGTGTAGCCAACATAGCAGTTTGATCAAGATCAACCACATACATGAGGGGGTACACCCATGAAAAAACGAACATTCAAAAATTGGCTATTTCCAGCAGCAGTCGCTTCGCTCGTATTCTTGAGCGCCTGTGGAGGCGGCACTACACCAGCAGCAGAGTCAGGCACTGGTGGCGCCAGCAAGGACCCGATCAAGGTCGGCGCTATTTTCTCACTGACTGGTCCGAACAGTCCGCTCGGCGTACCGGAGAAGCAAGCGGTAGAGCTGTTGGTAAAAGAAATAAACGGAGCAGGTGGAGTGGATGGCCGACCGTTGGAAGTCATTTTTGAAGACGACAAGTCTGACAATACAGAAGCGGTAAAAGCAATCAAAAAGCTCGCTTCGAAAGAAAAGGTCGTAGCTGTACTCGGCTCCTCAGGCAGTGGTCCGTCTCTCGGGATGGCTGAATATGCCGCAGCAGAAAAGCTCCCGCTGATCTCGATGGCAGCGGCAGACCAAATCACCAATCCAGTTCGTGCAGGCATCTACAAAACACCGCACACGGATGTACACGGAACGAAGCGCATCTTCAAATATTTGAAGGAAAAAGGCATTACAAAAATTGCTACGCTCAATGACAGCAATCCATACGGAAGTGGCTGGACGACGCAATTGCAAAAATATGCGCCTGAATACGGCATCACGATTGTAGCGGAAGAAAAATACGGCACAAAAGATCCGTCCATGAGCTCCCAATTGACCAAGATCAAAGGGACTGATGCGCAGGCGTTGATTGTGGCAGGTACGAACCCAGGACCCGCTACGATTGTGAAGGAAGCCAAGCAATTGAACCTCACTATTCCGATCATTAGCAGCCATGGCTCTGCGAACAGCAAATTCCTCGAACTGATTGGAGACGCTGGCGAGGGTGTCTTGATGGTAGCTGGAAAACTGCTCATCCCTGAACAAGTAGCGGCGGATGATCCGCAATCTGCCATCATCAAAAAATTCGTGGATGGCTATCAAGCTGCCTACAATGCACAGCCAGACGGCTTCGCGGGATACGGGTACGACGGTTTGAATTTGCTCGTGGAAGGCTTGAAGCAAGCAGGCGGCGACACATCCAAGTTGGGCGAAGTATTGGAAAAGGTGAAATACGTAGGGGTAACCGGAGAATTCAAGTTCACGGCTGATGATCATAACGGTCTGACAGAAGACAGTATGATCATGGTTGAAGTGAAGGATGGAAAGTTCCAGCTCGTTAAATAAGTAAAAGAAGTGAGTTCCCTCCGCGTACTGAAGAAGAATGCGGGGGGAATCGTTGTTTTCATCACAAGGGTAGGAGGATCATGCATGTCTCAATTGCTGAATAGCGTCTTAATGGTCGCACCGATTTTACAAAAGGCATTTTTGTCTGAATGTATGGTAGGAGTCACCGATAAAGAGAAGTTTCTCGCCTACTATCCGGCACAAGGTTTGAACCTGGGGATTCGAGTAGGAGACGAATTGCGCCCGGGGAGTATTAATGCGACGGCGGTAAAAGAGGGCAAGCGGGTAGTGAAGAAGATTTCCAAAGAGCTCTACGGCATTCCTTATATCGCAGTCGGTTATCCGCTTGTCGAAAACGGACAAGTAGTCGGTTGCTTGGCGACAGGCGTGACGACCGATCAAGAGGATCGCTTGCACGGCTTGGCTCAAAATTTGACGGACGCGCTGGAAAATATCGCACAGCACACAGAAAGTCTGGCAAAGGACGCGGACCATTTGGCACAGGCTAGCCACACGCTGAGTGATGCAGCCGGTCAATTAGAGCTGAAAATTACAGAGACGACCCAGATCAACGAATTGATTCGCAATATCTCAACACGCTCGAATGTCCTAGGATTGAATGCCGTCCTTGAAGCGGCACGTGCAGGTGCTGCTGGTCGCGGCTTTTCCGTGGTCGCAGAGGAAATCCGTCAGCTTTCCCAGACGACGGCTACTTCAGCGAAGGGCATTTTCCAACTGTTGGATGAAATGAATGCACTCGTCGGAACGGTTACTGGTGAAATGGAGAAGACGATGAATCACAGCGTACAGCAGTCGACGCGAATACAGGAGCTGGATGCAGTCATGCAAGAGCTGCGGCATATGGCTGAGGAATTGAAAAAGGCAGCAGATATAACTGGGCACGGAGAATAGGAGAGTCTCCATGTAAGCGTATTGCAAAAACGTATGACGATATGTTATTATTGCGTTATAAAAACGTATTATAATTTTATCATAATGCATATCTGATAAAAGGAGGGCGTTCTCCATGCAAATGAGGCTCGAACATGCTGATTTGACTGAAAACGAAAAGTTGGAAGCGTTTTTAGCGAGAATCGATCGCGGGGAAAAAATAGAGGCAGACGATTGGATGCCAGACGACTATCGCAACCAGTTGATCAAGCTGATTTCGATGCATGGCATCAGTGAGATCATGGGTGCACTGCCGGAAAAAGAATGGGTACCAAAGGCGCCGACACTACGCAGAAAGCTGGCGATTATGGCCAAGGTCCAGGACGAGATGGGGCATGGTCAATTGCTGCTTCGCGTCGCAGAAGATTTGCTTGAGCCATTAGGCAAGACGCGCGAGGATATCATGAATGATTTGTTTTCAAAGAGACTGAAATTTCACAATGTATTCCACATGGAAGCACCTACCTGGGCTGATGCTGGTGTGATCGGCTGGCTGGTTGACGGAGCGGCTATTATTACGCAATCGATGTCGCTTGATACATCGTATGCACCTTATGCCCGCGCTCTGCATCGGATCTGTGCGGAAGAAAAGTTCCACGCCCAGCACGGGGAGAGTATCGTCTTAGAGTTGGCAGAAGGCACCGATGAACAGCGCCAAATGCTGCAAGATGCCATCCATCGTTGGTGGCCTGCCCTCTTGATGTTTTTCGGACCGCCGGAAAACGGCAACATTACGAGCAATCAGGAAGCCAACATGCGCTACAAGATTCGTACACAGACCAATGAAGAATTGCGCCAAGTATTCCTGAAAAAGTACTTGCCGCGTATTTTCCACCTCGGCTGCACAGTTCCAGACGATACGATTTACTTCGACGAGGCAGAAGACAAATGGGTCTACCAACAGCCTGATTGGGAAGAGTTCAAGCAAATCGTCAAGGGGAACGGACCACGCTCCGCTCACCGTCTGAATCTTCGGGTAATGTCTTATGAGGAAACCAAATGGGTGCGCGATGCGATTATGTCGTACGGCCGACAAGTAGGGTAGGTGAATGTGGATGAGCAACGAAAACTTTTTCATATACGAAGTATTCAGCCAAAAAAGCGTAAATGCTCCGTTCGTCCAACAGTTCAGTTTGTTGGCACCCAATAAAGAAGTCGCATTGAGCATGGCGAGGGAGAATTTCTTGCGCCGTGAGCCTTGTTTTAATTTGTGGGTAGTCAAGCGCGACGATATTTTTGGACTTCCGCCAGAGGAGCGTCCTTTCCTGGAAAGACTCGACAACAAGAGCTATCGGGAGACCAAAGGATACGGCGACTTGCAGTCAAGATGGCGCCACCATCGCGAGCAGTACGAAGAAAAACAGAAGCATGCAGGCAACGGCAGTTAAGCAGGAGGGATACAATCATGGGCGACCGTTTACATGTAGAAACAGTAGAAGCAGCAAACCAAAACCCGTCATTTGCAAAAGCCTTGACCGACCTGTTGTTCCAGCTTGCTGATGACGATTTTATATTGGCTTATCGTGGATCGGAATGGCTGGGGCTTGCTCCGCATATTGAAGAAGATGTGGCGTTTTCATCGATGTCTCAGGACATGATGGGCCATGCCGTGATGTTCTATGAAATGCTTGAGCAACTAGGAGTAGGCAAAGCAGACGATCTCGCACAGCTCCGCGAGGCGAAGGTGTTTTCCAATGCGATCTTGGTAGAGCGTAAAAACGGCGACGGCGATTACAACGATCATCCTCATTACGATTGGGCTTATGCGATTGTTCGCAGCTATGTGTACGGCTTATACAAGCAGGTTCGCTTGGAGGCTCTTACGCAGTCGTCATACGCACCACTTGCGCTGGTCAGCCGCAAAATGATGACAGAGCATCGCTATCATCTGATGCACTGGCAAGTTTGGTTGAAGCAATTGGCGAACAGTACGGCTGATGCGCGTCAGAGACTGGAGGCAGCCATTGCAGAAGTTTGGAAGGATGCCGGGGAGCTGCCTCATCTTGGACCAAACCAGAGCGATATCGTTCAATTTGGCTTGATTGCAGAAGAAGAGCAACTGAAACAAAAATGGCTGACTTTGACCAAAGACATTTTCGAAGAAGCAGGACTCGACTGGCCGGGTGAGCCAGGAGTGCCACAAGAGCGCGGCCGTCACGGTGAACATACTGCTGATCTGGTGCAAGCTTTGGCTACCTTGTCTGAAGTGTATCGTATTGATCCGGCTGCAGGCTGGTAAAAAGGAGTGATTCTCTCATGGCGCAAGAAGAACTGCAACTGCATGAAGGGCTTGAAGCGACATGCTGGGAACTGCTGCAGCAAGTAACGGATCCCGAAATTCCGGTGATCAGCATGGTGGAGATGGGGATGATTCACAAAGTGCGCATCGAGGCAGACATCGTACACGTCGAGGTGCTCCCTACCTTTGTCGGCTGTCCGGCACTCGAGATCATGAAGAAGAACATCACAGAAAAGCTGGTGGAGGCAGAAGGAATTAATCAGGTCCAGGTAGCGTTCGTCTATGATCCAGCCTGGACATCTGATCGTATCGCCTTGGATGCTCGCGATAAGCTGAAAAGCTTTGGCATCGCGCCGCCACCGCTTGACTTCAAACCGGGGGATACATGGGAGGTAGCCTGTCCCTATTGTGATTCTCCGTATACACAAATTGAGAATCTGTTTGGCCCTGCTGCTTGTCGAAGTATCTTGTATTGCCGGCATTGCAAGAATCCGTTTGAGGCCCTAAAACCAATCTATTGAGAGAGATTGAGAGGAGCGAATGTCATGGGAGAGTACAAGCAAATGTTTATTAATGGAGAATGGGTAACTGCCGAGAGCGGTGAGTCCATTCAGATTACGAATCCTGCTACAGGGGAAACAGTTGGAACAGTAACCTTCGGCGATGGTCGCGATGCCAACAAGGCCATCGACGCTGCTCATCAGGCATTCGCAAGCTGGTCTCGATTGACCGCTCGCGAGCGCGCCAAATATTTGTACAACTTGTCTGAGCTGGTGAAAAACAATCGGGACGAACTGGCGGGCATCATTTCTGCTGAGATGGGTAAGCCTTTGGGCGAGGCAAAAGGCGAAGTGCTGGGTGCCGCTGATAACTTTGTCTGGTACGCAGAAGAAGCCAAGAGAGTCAACGGAGAAACGATCCCATCCTCGGTTGCGAACAAGCGCATCATGGTGCTGCGTCAGCCTGTAGGGGTGGTAGGGGCGATTACCCCGTGGAACTTCCCGGTGAACATGGTTGCACGTAAGATCGCTCCGGCGTTGGCTGCCGGTTGCACGGTGGTTTTAAAGCCAGCAGAAAGCACGCCGCTGTCTGCAATTCGCATGTTTGAGCTGATTGAGCAGGCTGGCTTTCCAAAAGGCGTCGTAAACCTCGTCATTGGAAATCCTGAATCGATTGGGAAGGAGTTCATCGACAATCCGAAGCTCTCCAAAATTGGATTTACAGGCTCCACTCGTGTCGGCAAGCTGCTGATGGAGGGCGCGGCAAAGCAAGTGAAGCGCGTCAGCATGGAGCTTGGTGGTCACGCGCCGTTCATCGTATTCCCGGATGCTGATCTGGATGCAGCCGTAAAAGGTCTGTTTGAGAGCAAGTTCCGTAACTCCGGTCAAATGTGCATTTGCACGAACCGTCTGTACGTCCACGAGGATGTCGCAGACGCTTTCACAGAAAAGCTGGTAGAGCGTCTGAAGCGTGCGAAGGTAGGGGATGGTCGCCAGAAAGAGACAGAGATCGGTCCACTGGTGAACGAGCGTGCCCTGAACAAGGTGCTCGAGCATATCGAGGACGCCAAGGATAAAGGCGGGCAAGTAGTATACGGCGGAAATCGTCTGGTTGAAGGTGATTATGCGAAGGGCTTCTATTGCGAACCGACCTTGCTCGCTGGTGTTACATCGGATATGAAAATCTCTTTTGAGGAAACGTTCGGTCCTGTCGTTCCACTCGTGCGTTTTACAGAGGAAGCGGATGTCGTACAGATGGCAAACGACACGCGGTATGGCTTGGCTGCTTATGTGTACACTCGAGATAATCAGCGTTGCTTCCGCATGGCTGAGCTCCTCGAATACGGAATCGTTGGGATCAATGACGGATCGCCTACCCAGACACAAGCGCCGTTTGGCGGTTTCAAGGAAAGCGGAATCGGCCGTGAGGGTGGCCGCTACGGAATGGATGAGTATTTGGAGACGAAGTTCGTTTCCTTTGGACTTTAATATTAGAAAGGAAAAAGAGTTCAGACAAGATCTGGACTCTTTTTTTTCATATAGGAAAGGTTTTAAAAGGTAGCGATGAACCAATAAAGCTGGTGAGAAGAAAAAGCACAGGGCTCGTAGACCTTGACAACGCCTACCCAGTCGGAACTTCCAAAAGGGGATCACGCTTGTCGAACACTTCTTCCTTGAGAAACTTCCGCCCGTAGGGTGGCTTTGGCTCGACGGTCCCCTTTTGGAAGTGGAGACGGACAGTGAATCCCCCGTGCGGGCGTGTCAGAGTCGAAGAGAACTATGCTTTTTCTTCTCCTCCACTATGTTGACTCAAACAAAAAGGGTCTTTTCTTTTTATATGTCTATTTTGTGAATGGTATTGTTCAACACTTTGTTCATTTTTGTCTACAAAGAAAAAGGGAATCAACGGTATAATGGAGATTGGATCAAGGGCAACATTTAATAGATAAAAATTGGTATTTCATATTGACACAAAACGTACATATGACGACGCCCAGCGAGTGAGGTATCGTCCAAGATTTTACATTTGGAAGGGAGGATATAAACATGGGGAATGAACATCAAATGCACGAGATGTCACCGGCTGCCGGATCAGCAACCTTCTCGGATTTATGGAGTCCGGATGTGATGCTTTTGTCGTTGCTCGTGACGACTGTCTACTTTCTCGTAACAGGTCCTATGCATAAACGTTTTGAAAACGCTACACCGGCGACTGGCAAGCAAAGATTGCTTTTTGTGTTGGCAATCGTGTTGTTTTACGCCGCACAAGGAAGCCCTATCAGTTATTACGGCCATCATTACATGTTTAGTTTGCACATGCTCCAACAATCGATCTTGTACTTTGCCCTGCCGCCGCTTATGCTTCTGGCAATGCCTGAATGGCTTTTGGCCAAGATTTTCCGTCCGAAAGCGCTAAAGTTCATCCTGAACTCTTTGACACATCCGTTAGTGGCAGCGCTGTTGTTCAACTCACTGTTTTCGTTTTACCATGTTCCGTTTATCTTTGATGCCGTCGCGATCAACCATGAGTGGATGACGTTTTATCATGTCATTCTCGTGATTGCTGCATTTGCGATGTGGTGGCCAATTGTGAGTCCGTTGTCTGATAACAAGCGACAACTGGCCGGATTGAAAAAACTATCGTACGTTTTTGCAAACGGTGTCTTGATTACACCAGCCTGTGCGCTGATTATTTTTGCCTCGGAACCGCTGTACGCTACGTATATAGCTGCTCCACAGCTATTCCAGAGCCTCGACGCTTTTAACGATCAGCGTCTTGGCGGAATCATTATGAAGCTGGTTCAGGAGCTTGTTTACGGCTGCGTACTGGCCTATGTCTTCTACCATTGGTACAAGGCAGAGAAGCAGGACGACATGCCGATGGATCAATCTTTCGGTGCTGAAAAGCCGACTTTTTAAATACGCGCGAACAGCAGAAACGCTTGTTGAATGAGGTGGAAAAATGGGGCTCATATTGCCTACGGTAAGTACGGCTTTTATTGTCATTAGCGGAATTCTCGTTGCGATTGGCTGGTACGCCATTGCGAAAAAGCAAGTAGAAAAGCATATGAAGATTATGAAGTGGGCTGCGATCTGTGCCACGATCTTCTTTATCACGTATGTTTCCAGAACGGCGTTTATCGGAAACACGCATTTTGGCGGGCCAGACAGCATCAAACCAATCTATCAGACATTCTTGTTCTTCCACATCATCCTGGCAACAGTCGGTGGTGTGATGGGGCTGATTACACTCAGATACGCTTACACGAAAAACTATGCTTCTCATCGTAAGATCGGTCCTTGGACTTCCATTGTGTGGTTTGTCACCTCGATTACGGGAGCTGCGGTTTATCTGCTGCTGTACTGGATTTATCCAGGTGGCGAAACATCTGGCGTGCTGGATGTAATTTTTGGTAAGTAATCGTTTTCGTAGTTTTTGGGGCATTGGATACAATGTAGTTAGTTTATCCAGTCATGATTCGGATGTTCAGATAGAAGGAAACAGGAGGTACAAAACGTGGACCAGCAAATGACCGTGCAGGAATCGCTTGATGCCGATGCTTCTTTGCAGACACAGCCGGTAGGGCCAGCTACCTTTCGGGATTACGTACAACTGACGAAGCCTGGCATTACCCTGTCAAACTTGATGACCACTTTTGCTGCTTTATGGTTAGCGTCCTACGGTTATCCGAACTGGAAACTGGCTCTATTCACCATGCTAGGAACCGCTTTGGTCATTATGTCGGGTGCGGCTTTAAACAATTTCTACGACCGTGATCTGGACAAAAAAATGAAGCGGACGCAAAATCGTGCGGTAGCGACCGGAAGAATTTCTGCACGTAACGCGATCCTCTTAGGGATTGGCCTGCTGTTGGCAGGAGTTACTGTGTTGGCTGTCTATGCGAATCCCTTGGCGGCGGTTTGGGGATTGATCGGTCACATTTTTTATGTGCTGATTTACACGCCGCTGAAACGAGTGACCACTCTCAATACGGTGATAGGCGGTATTTCAGGTGCAGCTCCTCCGGTAATTGGGTGGGTAGCGGTAACAGGCACCATGGACATGACTGCTTGGCTGTTGTTCCTGGTTTTGTTCTTGTGGCAGCCTCCCCATTTTTTGGCGTTGGCCATGCTGAAAACAGAAGAATACCGTGCAGGAAATCTGCCGATGCTACCGGTAGTAAAAGGCTTTGCCGAGACCAAGCGACAAATGATGCTGTGGGGTTCGGTGTTGTTCCCGGCTTCTTTGCTGCTGTTTGTCCATGCTAGCCTAGGCTATGTGTATTTGCTCATCATGGGCGTGATGGGGATTGTGTACATGGTTCTGCTTTTCCAAGGGTTCAAAACCAAGGATGATCTCACGTGGGCACGCAAACTGTTCGGTTTTTCCATCCTTTATTTAACCGTGTTTTGTGCAGCGATCGTCATTAGTACCATGGTCAACTATTATTGACACGAAACACTCACTAAATGTTCACGGAACATCCCTTGCTTAGCAGGGGATGTTTCATTATCGTAAAAGAGGACATAGAACGAGGTGTTGTTTGATCCTCACAAGAAACAGGGTGAATTACTATGGAAAAATGGCTGAAGCCGTTAGCTTTTCTTGCTACCTTGATCATGTTTATCGTAATGGTAGCCGGTTCGCTTGTTACCAAGACAGATTCAGCACTCGGCTGTGGAAATGACTGGCCGCTGTGCAACGGTAAATGGGTTCCAGAATACACATTGGCATCCATTATTGAATATTCTCATCGCCTGATTACAGGTGTTGCCGGTATTGTTGTCGTGATTTTCTCTGTACTTTGCTGGCGCTATTACAAAGGCAACCAAGAAGTTCGCAATCTCGCTATTTTTGGTTTGTTTTTCATCGTAGTGGAATCCATTCTCGGTGCTTCTGCCGTTATTTGGCCACAGTCCTCATCTGTTTTGGCTCTGCACTTCGGATTCTCCTTGCTTGCTTATTCGGGCGTATTCTTGTTGAGTGTATTCGTTTATCAGCGGGAAAAAACGCAAAGCTTGGTGAAAACGACCGTCTCAAAAGGCTTCCGCAACTGGATGTGGTTCGTCGCTACTTATACGTACGCTGTTGTTTATCTCGGAGCGTATGTCAGACATACGGGTTCAAGTATGGCATGCAGTGACTGGCCACTGTGTCAGGGACAGGTCATCCCAGATTTGTACGGACAGACCGGTATTCATTTTGCCCACAGAATCGCTGCGTTGGTGTTGGGATTCTTGTTGCTGGGGACAATGATTTACTGCATACGTCATTTCAAGGAAAAACGGCGTGATTTGTACGGTGCAAGTATCCTGAGCTTTATTCTTTGCATCGCGCAGGTGTTCAGCGGCGGCTTCGTGATTATCTACAAGCTTCACCTGTACGCTACGCTGACTCACTCGATGATTATCACGATTTTGTTCGGGATCATCTGCTACATGTGCTTGCAGACGTTGAAGTCACCGACAAATGAAAAGCTGAGAAGATAAGAGGAAAAGCTGCGCTCCTGATTCGTGGGAGGGCAGCTTTGTTTATATAAGGTGGCCGTAGTAAGGGAAGAAGCGCATTTCCAGTCTACGCTTCGGCCTACGCCCCGCAAGGGGTGATTCACTGGCCGCTATGAAATAAATGGCGGGAGCGCTTCAAATGTTGAAGTTTCGAGGAAGGATCTCATAGGTGAAGCTGAAATTCCCCGCCATTTATTTCATAGCTGGGTAGGGCTCCAGAGGCGCTTGGACTGGAAATGCACTTCTTCCCACGAGCTTTTGATAAAACAATCTGCGGGTGGATTCAAAGATGCTTCATGTCCCACTTTCATACATGGTGTAAAAGCATCGGATCAGATACACATCTGTTGGGAAGTCCTGTCACAGGGCTTCGACCCCACCACAACCGTAACGATAGAAGACAGCGAATTTACAGACCGTCAGGCTATTGCCCAGACGGTTTTTCAACATTCAAAGGTACAAAAACACCATTTTCCCAACGATAAATTTGCAAAGAAGTATCAGGTTTGCCCGGAAGTGGTTCACCTGTATCCGGGTTTAGCTCCTGTTGTGTTTGCCAGTGGTAGAGCAAAGGTTTTTCAGTGTCGTCGTGAAGGATTTGATAACTGCCGACAGTCCGGAAAAGTTGACCACCTGGTATGGAAACCGTTTCCCGCAGCAGCCCTTCCCATGCTTTGACCAGACGCCCTTTGTCCAGATACCATAGATTCGCCTCGTAGATACATATGCCTGATCCGCCAGTATGATGGACGGTTTCAAAGACTCGTTTTTCTGCAAGCAAACGCAGTTCAGCGTCGTCGTATTTGTCGATCTCGGAGTGATTCACTTCACGCGTAAAGTCCCAACGATCCAATTGCAGGCGTGGTGGATTCCATTTCTCTTCCGCGATGAGGGCATACGTACGATCAGGCTTTTGATCCAAAACGTAAAAATTCCCGATATGTACGCTGCCGTTATGCTTGGCGACAATTTCTAGTTCCGGATCATCATCCAGATTGACGAGTTGAAAATCAAAGTAGTCGGAAACAACTGGATCTTTGGCTTGCTTGTTAATCCAATCCATTACTTGGGTCTTGGTAGGCTCTCTGGAGGCAAGGGAAGAGGGGGCAGTGAGGACGAGACTGGAGACGGCAAGTCCTACTGTCAGGGTGAGCAACAGGCGGGAATTACGCAACGGTAACAAGCTCCTTTCCGGGTTGAGATCGATCAATCGCGATCTGTTCAGTTGGAAGACGAGCAGCCAGGAGCAAAAGTTACGAGAAAAGTGGAGTAAATTTCAACCGCGAACAGCGCTGTCTTTTGTTACAATGAAAAGCAAACACATGATCGTGGAGAGTGATAGTAATCATGCGGATATTACATACAGCCGACTGGCATTTCGGGCGGCAACTGGAAGGGCGGGACCGCCGGATTGAACAAGCGGCGTTTGTGGACGAGCTCTGTCACATAGCTGATGAGCGGGAAGTGGATTTGGTGCTCATTGCCGGGGATGTGTACGATTCGGTCAATCCGCCTGCTTGGGCGGAAGAGCTTTTTTATGATGCATTGGAGCGCTTGTCTTCGGAAGGCAGGCGAGGAGTTGTCGTGATCGCGGGGAACCATGATCAGCCTGAGCGGGTGCGAGCAGCAGCGCCGCTTGCTACAAAGCATGGGATCGTTTTGTTGGGCTTGCCAAAGGAAGCACCATTGCTGACACAAGAAGTATCGTCTGATCGCGTGCAAATTGTGCAGGGAGGCCCATCTTGGCTGGAGATGAAGATTCCCGGCTGCGCTGCGAATGCGGTAATTTTGGCCTTGCCTTATCCTTCTGAATCGCGATTAAAGGAGCTGTTGAGCGAAAGCTTTACCCAAGAGCAGATGCAGCTTGCCTTTTCCGAGCGCATTGCGCAATTGCTTGCTGATCTGTCTGTTCATTTTCGCGAGGATACAGTCAACCTGGTCACGAGTCATTTGTTTGTCATGGGCGGTAAGGAAACAGATTCTGAGCGTCCGATTCAAATTGGGGGAGCACTGACTGTATCGCCACAGGCTTTTCCGAAGAACGCTGATTATGTGGCGCTCGGTCATCTCCATCGACTGCAAAAGCTCAGTGACAAGCCGTTGGTACGTTACAGCGGCTCACCGATTTCGTACAGCTTTTCCGAAGCAGGACAGAGCAAGGCAGTCGTACTGGTTGAGGTGGAGCCAGGGCAAGAAGTACGTGAGGAGATCATTTATTTGACGAGCGCACGGCCTTTGGCACGTTGGAGGGCGACGGAGGGAATCGAGCAAGTCGAGCGCTGGTTGGAAGAGGGACGCGATGCAGGGGCGTGGATTGACTTGGAGCTGCATGTGTCTGGCGTGATCGACCCGGCAGAATTTCAGCGTGTCCGCAAGCTTTCGGATGATTTCTTGAAAATACAGCGTGTTGTCGTGAGGGAAGAGCGTGAGGAGGAAGAGGAACAGCGGGTCGAGCTGACAGAGCTTTCGTCCGATCAATTGTTCAAACGCTTCTATGAACGGAGGCGGGGAGCAGAGCCGGATGAGCAGCTGGTGGCCTTGTTCCAGCGTCTATTGGCAGAAACCGGGGGAGAGGGGGAAGTAGAGTGAGACCGATACGATTGAAGCTGGCAGGGATGCACAGCTATCGAGAAATGCAAGAGGTCGATTTCGAAATGCTGTGTCAGGCGGGACTATTTGGGATATTCGGCCCGACTGGAAGCGGGAAATCGACGATCTTGGACGCGATCACGCTTGCGTTGTACGGGCAGGTCGTCCGGCTGGGTGGAGGTAATCACCCGAAAGAAGTGCTGAACCAGCTGGAGCAGCGCGTTTTCGTTTCCTTTACCTTTGAGCTGGGAACTGGCGATGAGCGTAAGCAATATACAGTGGAACGGGAATTTGGCTTAGATAAAAAGGGGAACAAGCGACAGCCGGAAGTAAGGCTGATTCAGTCGGGAGCCTTGACCGGAGAGCCGGATGTCGTATTGGAGTCCAAAGCCACGTCCGCGACAGCCGCGATTGAGGCACTGATTGGTCTCACTTTGCAGGACTTTACCCGGGCGGTCGTTTTGCCACAGGGTCAATTTTCCCGCTTCTTGACGCTGAAGGGCAGTGAGCGCAATGAAATGCTGCAACGGATGTTCCGCCTACATATTTATGGGGAAAAGCTGAGTGAGCGCGTACGGCACGCTTTGGAGCAGGTTAAGGAACAGATGCATCGCTTGCAACTGGCGAGCGCAGCTCTGGGTGAAGCAGGTCCGGAAGCCTTGGAGCTGGCGAGACAAACGTGGGAGGAAGCTGCGCAAAAAGAGCAGGAATTCACCCAGCAAAAACAGGAGCTGGCAGGGAAGCTCAAGGAGCTGGAGCAGCTTAACCAGTGGCATCAGGAGCTAGTGCAAGTTCAGGCGCAACTACAGCAGCAGGAAGCAAATGAAGCGGAAATGACAGCCCTAACGGAGAAGATTCGCGAATGGGAGTCGAGTATTCGACTGTGGCCATTACTCCAGCAATATGAGCGTTTGGATCAGGAATGGCATGCGACCGGTACGGCATTGGAACGTAGCCGCGAACAACAGGAGAGTGCTCGTTTGGCCGTAGATGAGGCAGAGCAAGCGTATCAGAAGGTCCATGCCGAGTTGGCTGTACAGGAGCCCTTGCTGATTCAGCAAAAGGGCAGACTGGTACAGGCGCAGGAGTGGGAAGAGGAGCTAAAGGCGATCCGGGAAGAGTGGACAGGTCTGGAGCGAGAGTGGAATGAAGTGTCAGTCGCCTTGACTAACATAGAACAACAGCTGGAAAAGGATGAGGCCGACTTAAAAAACTGGGAGCTTGCGTGGGCGGATCTGCAAGAACAGATGAAGCAAGTCACGATCTCTCCCGAATGGCGAGCACAAATAGCGACAGCCAGAGAAGCGAAGCAGCAGTGGGAGCGGGACCATGCCAAGGTACGTGAGCTGGAAAAAGAACAACTCGCAGCACAGGAGCACATTCAGGCGGCAACCCATACTGCCGATGAGCACAAGCGCAACTGGGAAGCGTGCGCGAATCGCTTGGCACAAAAAAGAGAAGCACTGGCAGCACCAGCCGACTCGGCATTGATGAGCGAAGCAGAATGGGAGAAAGCAAGGAATGTACTGGCAGATATGAAGCAGGTAGGTCGGCAGTGGCGGGAAGTATTACAGGCTTTCTCATCATGGCAGGAGAAGTCGCAGCACATCGTCCAGGAGCGTAAGCAGTTGGATGAGCGCAATCAAGAGCTGACTCGGGCAGTAGAGGCAAGCGAAGCACTTGTGAAGAGTCAACTGGCCCAACGAGATGAGCTGCGCCAGGAATGGGAACGCTGGCAGCAGGAGAATATGGCGCGATTTTTGCGCGAACGTTTAGAGGAAGGCAAGGAGTGTCCGGTATGTGGTTCCGAACACCACCCGCATGGCCACCAGAACCATACAAAAGCGTCTGAAGCAGGGACGGAGGGTGACGCGCTTCGTGCCCGGATCAAAGCGTCAGAAGAGGCTTTGCGTACGGCTGAACAAGAAGCAGGCAAGAACAAGGAAGCTTGGTTGGCAGCAAAGGGAGCGCTTGCTGCTTTTGATGAGCGCCTAGCGAGTGTAAAGGCTGAACAGGAACAGTTGGAAGCGCGCTTGGAAGCGATCAAGGAAGAGTGCCGCGGGTACGGACAGCCTTGGGTCGTAGATTCTTTTGAAGAGCTACTCGCCGTCTATCAACGCGAGGAAAAAGAACTGATCGCCAAGCAAGCGGAAAGAGAGCGACTAAAAGCAGAGCGTGAGCAATTGCAGCAGCAGTTGGAGGTCTTGCGTGAGGAAGAAGCGGAAAAGAAACGATTGATGGAGCGGAGCACGCTGTTGCTCGAGCAGGCACAGAAGGCAATCGATGAGAATAAAGCACGCATGGACGCTGCTTCCACGCAAGAAAAGCAATCAAGAGAAGAGCTGGACGCGAAGCGCAATGAGCTTCCCATTGAGGAAATCGAACAGCGGTACGAAGAAATCGGAAAATCAGATCGCCGTTTGGCAGAACTTCAGCAGGTACGATCAGAGAAAGAAACGCTACGCGGAAAGCTGACGATGCAAGTAGAAGCTGCCAAGTCGCGCAAGGTAGAGGGCAAATCACGGGAAGCGGCGCTGAAGGAAAAGCTGGAAGATAGAAAGCGCATGTGGGAACAAAAGCATGCCCAATGGTTGGAGCGCACGGGAGGACTTACTGCGCAGGAGTGTTTGATGCGGGTCGAGGATTCTCTCCTCGGTTTGCGTCAAGCAGTCACGCTGGCAGAGACAAAGCGCAAAGAGACCGCCGAGGCGCGAGAAACGGTGCAAAACAATCTGGTCAAGTATTCAGAGACGCTGGCCATCCTTACACGGCAACGCACGGAAGCTCACGAGACATTGTACCAGGGCTTGCAGGAAACAGGTCTCGGTACTGTCGAGTATGTTCGGGAAAGGTACGCAGAGCGTGAGCAATTGCCGCAGGCACGGGAACAAGTCGAGGCTTACACGCGAATCGCAGGGCAGCTTCGTTATGAGGAAGAAAGGTTGCAGCAAGCAGTAGCAGGCCGTTCGTTTACGCAGGAAGAGCTCACCACCGCTAAAGAGGCGTGGGATCAATGGGAGCAAGCCTTCCAGGAAGCGCAAAAGCAAGTCGCTGTCGCCAAAGAGCACGTGGATCGCATGGAAAAAAACCATGACAAATGGCAAGAGCTTCATAAAGAGATGGTCCAGCAGCAGGATGAGCAGAGCCGCTTGGAAGAGTTGAAAAAATTATTCGAAGCCAAGGCGTTTGTCCAATTCATTGCGGAGGAAAAACTGGTATCAATCGCCAGAGACGCTTCCTATCACCTGAAGCGGATGACCGCCAATCGTTACGGGCTGGAAATCGGCGACGAGGGCGAATTTGTTTTGCGGGATGAGGGAGCTGGAGGAATGCGCCGTCCAGTAAGCACATTGTCTGGCGGGGAAACATTCCTGACCTCCTTGTCGCTGGCTCTTGCCCTGTCGATGGAGATTCAAATGCGTGGCGGGCGCCTGGAGTTTTTCTTCCTGGACGAAGGCTTTGGGACACTCGATCCGGAGCTTTTGGAAGTCGTTATGGATGCGCTTGAGCGACTGCGCATGGACGATTTCACTATCGGAGTCATTAGCCACGTCCCGGAAATACGTGTGCGCATGCCGCGTCGTCTGGTCGTGACACCTGCAGAACCGATGGGAAAAGGCAGCATGCTGCATCTGGAAATGGAGTAGGGAAGGGGAAAAATCATGGCAGTCCAATTTATACTGGGACGGGCAGGAACGGGGAAGACAGAATCAATTCATCGGCAGATGCAAGCCCGGCTGCGGGAAAAGCCGTTGGGTTCGCCTATGATTCTGCTCGTGCCGGAACAGGCCAGCTTTCAGGAAGAGTATGCGCTCGCCACACTCCCAGAGCTAGGCGGTGTAATGGGGACACAGGTGCTCAGCTTCGGTCGATTGGCTCACAGGCTCATGCAGGAGCTGGGCGATCTGACTACCGTGCCTGTTGACGATCTGGGTAAGCATATGGTTTTGCGCATGCTTTTGGAGCGGCACAAGGAAGAGCTGAACCTATTCGGGCGCTCGGCGACACAGCCTGGGTTTGCTTCTCAGCTCGGTCGCTTGATTAGCGAGTGCAAATCGTATGGGGTATCCTTTACTCATTCCGAGAATCTGGAGTGGGGAGGAGCTAATCTCAATCAAAAAATACATGACCTTCGCTTGATTATGAATGCGTACGAGGCTTACTTGTCAGAGGGGTATTGTGATGCAGACGACATCCTGAACCGAGTGGCAACGATGGTGCGTGATTCCACGTACATCAAGCAGGCTGAAATATTTATCGATGGCTTTACCGGGTTTACGAATCAAGAGCTTCGCTTGATCGAGCAGTTGATGCAGCACGCCAAGCAGGTGACGATTGCGCTGACGCTTGACCCGAATGAACGTGACGCCTCTGTGGATGAACTGGGGCTGTTCCATCCTACACTGCGAACATACCAAGCCTTGACACTGATGGCGCGTGAATCGGGTGTATCAATCGCCAAGCCGCTTTTATTGACCGAGGCACAGCGATTCAAGAGCAGTCCATGGCTACGTCAGGTCGAACAAGTGTATTTCCAATGGGGGGACCCGCCGATCCCAGATCAGCCCGGACGAGCGGACGAAGTGACGATGCTTTCAGCAGTGAACAGGCGGGCAGAGGTAGAGGCCGTGGCGCTGAAGCTCCTGACTCTGTCGAGAGAAGAGGGGTATCGCTGGAAGGACATGGCGATTTTGCTTCGGGAAATTGGGACGTACGCGGATGAGATTTCCGCTGTGTTTACCGAATACGGCATCCCGCACTTCTTGGACCAGAAGCGCTCTGTCATGCACCATCCCTTGGTGGAGCTGGTGCGCTCGGCATTGGAGGTCATTGTTACGAGGTGGCGCTACGACGCTGTTTTCCGCTGCTTGAAAACAGACCTGCTCCTGCTGGATATCACTGATGAGCATACAGCTCGGAAGGAAATCGACCGACTGGAAAACTACGTGTTGGCTCATGGTGTCTTTGGCTATCAATGGGCAGAAGAATCTGCTTGGCATTTCCGCGGGCAGGCTGGCGTTGAGGAAGATGCGAGAATCGATGAGTTGAGACGCAAATACGCAGCACCGCTCCTGTCCTTTGAAAAAGAGATGAAGCAAGCAACGGGCATAAACGTACAGGAAATGACTCTTGCCCTGTACAACCTTCTGATCGCGCTGGACGTGCCTAACAAGCTGGAGCATTGGCAGCGAAAGGCGGAAAATGACGGCGATCTCGATGCAGCACAGGTGCATGGACAAGTATGGACAGGATTGATCGAGCTGATGGATCAGGTCGTGGAGGTCATGGGCGACGAGAGCATGGACCTGGCGACATTTGCCCGGGTGCTCGACAGTGGTCTGGAGACGATTGAATTGGGACTCGTTCCCCCGGCACTAGATCAGGTGCTGATCGGGGCTATGGAGCGCTCCCGTCAACCCGATGTCAAAGCTCTGTTTTTGCTTGGCGTAAACGAGGGCATTATTCCGTTGCGTCCAAAAGAAGAAGGGATTCTGGATGAGGCGGAACGTGAGCGACTGGCTGAAATGGGTATGTCTCTGGCACCCAGTGCGAAGCAACGACTGATGGCAGAGCCTTACCTGTTGTACCAAGCGATGACGAGACCATCGGAGAGACTGATCCTGAGCTGTGCGCTGGCAGATGAAGAGGGCAAGGCCTTGTTGCCTTCCTCTGTGTTTACCCGCATCCGTGAAGTGCTTCCGGATATCCCGCATCAGGTGTTTTACAACGAACCGACGGGGCAGCACGAGACAGATGCATTCCTGCTCGGACATCCGAGACGTGTGTTCCGCCATCTATTGACGCTATTGCGATCGATGAAGAAAACAGGAGAGCTGCCAGACTTCTGGTGGGAGGTATACGACTGGTATATTCGTGCTTCTTCCGAGGTCAAACGGGAGCAGTGGCTGTTGTCCGGCTTGCGCTACTTCAATCGACCGCAGGAGCTGGACTTGGAAACGAGTACGACCCTGTACGGAAAACAACTAAAAATGAGCGTGTCCCGTCTGGAGCGGTTCCAGTCATGTCCGTTCTCGCATTTCTCTTCTCATGGTCTCAGATTGTCGGAGAGAACGATGTACAAGCTGGAGCGTTTCGATGTGGGAGAGCTGTTCCATGCTTCACTCAAGCGAGCCGTTGAAAAAATGAACGAAGACAATCTGGAGTGGAGCAAGCTGACGGAAGACAATAGCATGCAGCTTGCAAACGTAGTGGTAGAAGAACTGGTTCCAGCGACTCGCAGCAGCATTTTGACGCGGACAGCCCGGTATCGTTATTTGTCTGGCAAGCTGAAGCGAGCAGTTGGCCGGGCGATTTACGTACTCGGGGAGCATGCGAAGCGCAGCCGTTTTGCCCCAGTAGGACTAGAGGTTTCGTTTGGGCCGAATTCAGATTTGCCGGGATTGGCTTTAACCCTTGAAAATGGCGTGGAGCTTCAGTTAATCGGACGAATTGACCGCGTTGACCAATCACTGGATAGTGAGGTCCCGTATTTGCGCGTGATTGACTACAAGTCCAGTCCCAAGCAGCTGTCTCTCTCCGACGTTTGGAATGGCCTGAACTTGCAACTTCTCGTCTATCTCGATGTCGTCGTGGCTAATGCCGAGGAATGGTTAGGGAAAAAAGCCGAAATGGGAGGCGTTTTCTACTATCAGGTAGCCGATCCTTTTGTGACGGCAAAACGGTTGCTGACGGCTGACGAGGCGGCAAAGGAGCGGGCAAAGCGATTGCGCATGAAAGGCTTGATGCTCGCAGACCCAGAGCTGGCACGAATGATGGATGGCTATGTAGAGCAAGGGGCGTCAGAGCTGGTGCCATTTGAAATCAAAAAGGACGGAACGCTTTCGTCGCGATCATCCGTGGCAACAGCCGAGCAGTTCCAAGCCTTGACCTCCTATGTTCGCGATACCGTGAAGCAAATCAGTACGCGCATGACCAACGGGGAAATCCAGATCGAACCGTACACAAACGGAACAATGACCGCTTGTGATTTCTGTTCGTACAAGCCAGTATGCAAATTTGACGGAGATGCGGGCGGGAATGAGCACCGACAGCTTGCCAAGTGGAACAACAAGCAAATATGGAGCATGCTGGCAGAGCAGCAGATGGCGGGAGAAGGAGGAATGACCGATGGTGGATCAACAATTGCAGGCCAAGCCTGAACAATGGACGGACGAGCAATGGCAAGCGATTATCCAGCGCGGGAATAATCTCCTGGTGGCAGCGGCTGCAGGCTCTGGGAAAACCTCAGTCCTGGTTGAGCGGATTATCCGACGCATCATGGACGAGAAGGACCCGGTTGGAGTCGATCAGCTATTGGTGGTGACCTTTACGAATGCGGCTGCGGCAGAGATGCGTCACCGGATTGGCGATGCCTTGCGAAAAGCATTGAAAGATGCCCCGCACTCTTCACACCTGCGTCGACAACTGGCGTTGCTCCAGCGGGCGACGATTACGACACTTCACTCGTTTTGCTTGGGGATTTTGCGCCAGTATTACTATCTGATTGAACTCGATCCTGATTTTCGCATAGCCGATCAGATGGAAGGGGAGCTTTTGCGGCAGGATGTCTTGGAGGAACAGCTCGAGAGCTGGTATGAGAATGACGCGGATTTTCATGCATTAGCTGATGTGATGCTGGACGGTCAGGACGATCATGCCCTCACCCTATTGCTGCTTAGGCTGTATGAGTTTTCACGCAGTCATCCAGCACCAGAACAATGGCTCGGGGAAGCGGCAGGAATGTTTGCGGTTCACGATAAAAACGGTCTGGACGGGCTCGTGTGGACCAGGAGCGTGCTGCGTTCTGTGGAGCTGGCACTCGGTGGAATGACGGCTAAGATGCGCAGGGCAGTTCAGTTGGCAGGCTCACCGGAAGGGCCTGCTGGCTATTTGCCTTTGCTTGAGGCGGAAGCGGCTGCCCTGCATCGTGCAGCAGCGGCTTGCAAAGATGGCTGGGAAGCGACTGTCGAAGCTGTTCGAGGAGTTGTATTTGCCAAGCTGCCTCCGGTGAAAGGCACAGATCCGCTCGTGAAGGAGCAGGTGCAGGACCTGCGAAACAGTGTGAAAAAGGAACTGGCAGAGCAAATCGAGCAATACTTTTCTACGACAGCCGAGCAGTACGTCGCCGATTTGCAGCGGCTTGCTCCTCACATGCAGACATTAGCTAGGCTGGTTACAGCATTTTCGGATGCTTTTCAATTGGAGAAGCGTTCGCGTGGCTTGGTCGACTTTGGCGACTTGGAGCATCTGGCTCTGCGCGTTTTAACCGAAACGAATGAGTCGGGGGAGACTGTTCCTTCGTCTATATCCACTCAATTGCGTGAACAGTTCGCTGAAGTGCTGGTAGACGAATATCAGGATATCAACCTCGTGCAGGAAACCATCTTGCAAATGGTTTCCCGAGACGGAGCGAATGGTCAGCCAGCGAATCGTTTCATGGTGGGGGATGTGAAGCAGAGTATTTATCGGTTCCGCTTGGCAGAGCCGAAGCTGTTTCTCGAAAAATATGTGACCTATCAAAAAGATGGTGATGCTGACGAAGCTTGCATCGGTCGGCGCATCGATCTGGCGGCGAACTTCCGCAGTAGAAGGGAAGTCGTAGATGCCGTTAACTTTTTGTTTCGCCAGATCATGTCTCACGGGGTAGGTGAGATCGGTTATGATCCTTCGGCGGAGCTGATCAACCGTGCGTCTTATCCTGAGGTACAGCCGAACCGTTTGCAGGCTGAGATGCATCTGATCGACCGGAATGCAGCGATAGCAGAAGAAGGTCAGGCGGTAGTTGCAGAGGCGACAGATGAGAGCGAAGCAGGTATTCCCGAGGGAGAGTCGGGAGAGGAAGCGAGTGTTGCACAGCTGGAAGCACGACTAATTGCCAGCCGCATTCGTAGTTGGATGGAGCCGGGCGAGGGAGAAGAGCCACTGCTCGTTTTCGATAAAAAGGCTGGAGGAATGCGCCCGCTGGCCTATCACGATATCGTTATTTTGCTTCGTGCGACCTCTGGCTGGGGGCAGACGATGCAAGAGGAGCTGCACGCAGCAGGAATTCCTGTGTATGCGGAGCAGACTGCGGGTTATTTCGCGGCGATTGAGGTAGAAACGATGCTCTCCTTGCTGCGTGTCATTGACAACCCGCTCCAAGACATTCCATTAGCAGCTGTATTGCGGTCTCCTATCGTCGGCTTGCGAGAGGAGCAACTTGCTCAAATCCGCATTCACTACGCGACAGGGCCGTTTCACCAAGCGGTACTCCAATATGCAGAGGAACGTCCGGCCCAAGAGCCTTGGGAGAAAAGGCTGCGACAGTTTTTTGTCCGATTGGATCTATGGCGGACAGAGGCTCGCAGAGGTGCTTTATCAGAACTGCTGACGATGCTGTACCGGGAGACAGGCTATCTCGATTATGTGGCGGCTCTAGAAAACGGTCAGCAGCGACAGGCCAACTTGCGTGCGCTCTATGATCGTGCGAGACAATACGAAGCTGGCTCCTATCGTGGCTTGTTCCGCTTTTTGCGCTTTGTCGACCGTTTGCAAGAAGCCGGCAATGATATGGGCGAAGCAAGAACCATCGGGGAAAACGAGGACGTTGTACGCATCATGACGATCCACAAAAGTAAGGGGCTGGAGTTCCCTGTTGTTTTTGTGGCGGGCATGGGCAAGCAGTTTAATACGATGGATTTGAAAAGCCAGTTTTTGCTGCATAAAGATCTGGGCTTTGGACCGATGGCTATTGAGCCCTCCATGCAGCTACGCTATCCGAGTCTGGCTGCGCTGGGCATCCGGCAAAAGCTGCGCCGGGATATGCTGGCAGAGGAAATGCGTGTGCTTTATGTGGCTTTGACGCGTGCACGCGAGAAGCTCATTCTTGTCGGTTCATCCAAGGATCTCGCAAAAAGTGTGACAGATTGGGGCAGACAGGATGACAGCGAGCGGCTCAGTGACGAAGACTTGATTCAGGCAAAGGGATATCTGGACTGGGTGGGGCGTGCGATGCTGCGACATCCTGGTGCGGGAGTGCTGCGGGCATATCCAGAGCAACAAGGCTCAGGAGAAGTCGTGAGAGTCAGAAGTGTGTCGGATGATTCGGTTTGGTCGTTTCACTTCTATCAGGCAGATGAGCTCCGTGCCCAAGGAGAGTCAACCAACGACGAGGTGTCTCTGTGGGAACGCATGACCAGACGAGAGGCGATCCCGGAACGACCGTCTAATGATACTTTGCGAGAGATTGTCGACAAGAGATTAGGATGGCAGGACCCACATCCAATTGCGCCACGCGTAGCTGCAAAATGGAGTGTCAGCGAACTCAAGCGACATGCCAAAGTCAGCAAAGGCGGTCAGTCCCTCATACTTCCGTCCATTACGGAAAAGCCAAAGTTTTTGTCTGAGCAAAAATCCACTCGACTGACAGCAGCAGAAAAAGGGACAATCACACACTTAGTGTTCCAGCATCTCGATTTGAAGCGTCCGCTGGATGAAGCAGATATTCAGGAGCAGGTGACGGCACTCGCGGCACGCCGCTTTTTGACTGACGAGCAGGTACGAGCAGTAGATGTTCCCCAGATCGCCCGATTCTTCGCCGATCCTTTGGGGCAGCGAATGAAGGCGGCGGCGGTCGTGCATCGTGAACTGCCGTTTACCCTCGTGATTCCTGCTTATGAAGTAGAAGCTGAGTTAGGTGAAGAAAGCGACGAGCAGGTTGTCGTACAAGGAGTCATTGATTGCCTGTTGGAGGAGCAGGATGGCAGCCTCGTCCTGATCGATTTCAAGACAGATTGGATGGCAAACGAGGCGACTGCCGCAGCCATCGAAGAGATGAAAAGAAGATACGAAGGCCAGATCAGGCTATACGTCCGGGCGATCAAGCAGATCATCAAGCCAAAAGGGAACGTGTCTAGTTATCTTTATTTACTCTCAGGTGGATTCTCACTTTCGATTTCGGATGAAAGCATGGATTAGTATGTTAGACCGTCAGAGTCAATGGCTCTGGCGGTCTTTTTGTTTATTAGAGCTGTTGTGGTGGGGGAAGAAGCGCATTTCCAGTCTACGCTTCGGCCTACGCCCCGCAAGGGGGAATTGACTGTCCGCTCCGGAATAAATGACGGGAGCGCTTCAAACGTAGAAGTTTCGAGGAGGTAGTTCATAAGTGAAGCTGAAATTCCCCGCCATTTTTTCCTGCGCTGAGGTGGGCTCCAGAGGCGCTTGGACTGGAAATACGCTTCTTCCCACGCGGCTTTTGGTTAAAAGAATTCAAGGAAGCCGCTTTGAACTGTCCCTCATTATGTTTTAAGAGCCGGAAAAGGATCAAAGCCATACGAAAGCACTGTCACATGTTTGGAAGGAGACCGCCCGAACGAAGAGAGGATATAGGCGACTGGAAAACATGTGGCAGGGCTTCTCCCGACCACTATGGTTAGAAGACAACCACTATTGGTTTTACGGAATGGGAACGTACGTGCTATAATCGGTTAAAATTTTCCTAATTTACATAATGATCAAACAAGGAGTGAATCCAATGAAGATGTTTTTCCAGTATAACTGGCAGGTACGGGACGAGTGGATGGTATGGTGTAAGCAGCTTCCACCAGAAGAATTGCTGCGCGAGCAAACAGGTGGGGCTGGCACGATTTTGTACACCTTGTTTCACATTGCTGACGTCGAGTATAGCTGGCTTCGGGGTGTACAGGGGAAGCCGGATATTCAGGTGGCATTCGAAACATACAAGACGCTGGAAAAAATAAAAGAGCTATCAAATGCCTGGCGCGTAGAATTGATTGATTTCATCGAGAATTGGTCAGAAGAGATGGAGAACGAATCAGTAAAGGTCGCCTGGGATGATGAAGTGTACACAAAGGGCGAGTTGCTTCGTCATGTCATCGCCCACGAGATTCATCACATGGGGCAATTGTCCATTTGGGCGAGAGAGCTTGGGATTCCACCTGTTTCTGCCAATGTCATTGGGCGCGGATTAGCACGCAGGTAGCCCTGACAAACCTCGATCTGAGCTGCGCCAGTGCATAATTTTCCTCTTAACGGATCATACTCCAACTGTTTTCAATCACGATTGGAAGTGAATGACCCGCTTGGGAGGTCGCACATGATGTCATGGAAAAATCAGTTGCTGAGGAAAAAGTCGGTAGCGCAAATGCTGGAGCATGTGGATAAAAACGAAAGCTCTCTCAAAAAGTCATTAGGTGCTTTTGACCTGACAATGCTGGGGATCGGCGCGATCATGGGAACAGGGATTTTTGTGTTAACGGGAGTTGCAGCAGCCTTGCACGCTGGACCAGCACTTGTTTTGTCATTTGTTATTGCGGCACTTGCCTGTGTGTTTGCCGCACTCTGCTATGCAGAATTTGCTTCGACTGTTCCAGTGTCGGGAAGCGCTTATACATACAGCTATGCGGCATTTGGCGAATTTGTCGCCTGGATGATCGGGTGGGACTTGATTCTCGAATACGGAGTGGCTTGTGCTGCGGTGGCAAGCGGATGGTCGGGATATGCCCAGGGATTGTTAGCCGGGTTTAATATCCATCTGCCGCATGCGCTCACGAGTGCGTTTGATGCATCAAAAGGAACGATCATGGATCTACCTGCGGTCCTCATCATTGTCATCATTACAGCTTTGTTGATGAAGGGAACGAGAGAGTCAGCGAGCTTGAATACCATCATGGTGTTAATAAAAGTGGCGGTAGTTGTCCTGTTCCTCGTCGTTGGGGTCATGTATGTCAAGCCGGAAAACTGGAGTCCATTCATGCCGTTTGGTTTTGCGGGAGTAGCGACTGGTGCCGCAACGGTGTTTTTTGCTTTTATCGGGTTTGATGCGGTGTCTTCTGCGGCCGAAGAAGTGCGCAATCCCCAGCGTGACATGCCAATCGGGATCATCTCGTCCTTACTCGTGTGCACGATTTTGTACATTGCTGTCTCGCTGACATTGACAGGGATTGTTCCGTACAAATTGTTGAATGTCAAAAATCCAGTCGCGTTTGCGCTCAGTTATGTCAATCAGGACTGGGTAGCAGGCTTCATTTCGTTGGGAGCCATTGTCGGGATCACGACCGTTTTGTTAGTCATGATGTATGGACAAGCCCGGATGTTTTTTGCGATGAGCCGAGATGGCTTGCTCCCTGAGCTCTTCTCGCACCTACATCCCCGCACACAGGTACCACAAAAGAGCACGCTCGTCGTGGCAGCATTAGTAGCAACCTTCGGTGGATTATTGCCCCTCTCCAGCTTGGCCCAGCTCACCAATATTGGAACGCTGTTTGCTTTTATTTTGGTCTCGATTGGGCTAGTTGTATTACGCCGCACTCATCCGCAATTACCGCGGGCTTTTCGCGTCCCATTTGTCCCATTTGTTCCGTTTGTTCCCTTTCTCTCGGTTCTCTTTTGCGGATATCTCGTTTTTAACCTGCCGCCGCTTACCAAGTTCGGTTTTCTCGGTTGGCTGTCGGTAGGAGCGATCGTCTATTTTCTTTATGGCCGCAAACACAGTCGATTGGCAACAAAAGACGACTCCTCCCAAACATAAATGGCAGGTTCATTTGTTTAGGCATGTTCTACGTGAGCATGTCTTTGTTTGCTATCTGACAAAGCGATCCCATTCATGGTAGAGTAATAGCAACCAAAATGACGAGGGAGGGCAGGCTATGAAGCGAAAAAGAGCAGATCGACCTGGTTGGAGACGTGTCAAGCGATTGGGCTACCAGCAAAAACGGGTAGAATCTTTATCTTTCTCAGGGTACGCTGTCCGCCTGACTCTGGATGAAGTAAGTGAGCCTGCCTACATGCCTGTCGGGGACAAAACTCTGTGTGTGGGCGATAGAGGATATGTGTACTTGCAGTATTTTCCCCATGGTCAAGCTTATGCCGTTACGAAAATGATGGATGAGTTAGGGAATACCGTGCAATGGTATATCGATATTTGCCGGGGACATGGCAAGGATGAGAACGGGCATATCTGGTATGACGATTTGTACCTCGACATCGTGGTACTGCCGACAGGAGAAGTATACCTGCTTGATCAGGATGAGCTCGATGAGGCATTGAAAAAAGGCGTTATCACGAGCGAGTATCACCAGTTTGCCTCTGAGACCGCTGATCTTTTATTACGAAATATTTTGTCGGGCAAACGGGATGACTTTGATTTTCCAAATTTTTTTGTATAAACGTATGAAAGAACGAAGGCGGTTGTTGCTTTCGTTTTTTTTTTTGGTAGACGTACGGCTTTTTGGAGTGGAGACGGAGGAGGCCCAGAGTTTGCTCCCAGTTTTCTAATTTAGGAAGGTCACGATGGATGAAAGAGTTCCTAGTCCAAAATAACCGTATTTTTATTTCGTGTAAAAAACTGTATGTTACGCCTTAAAAATGAAATACGATTTTTATGTACACACAAACTATTTTGGAGGAGAAGTATGAAGAATTTATTTCAAGCCTTACTCGCAGTAACACTCATGTTCAGTCTAACCCTAAACAGCAACAACGTATCAGCAAAATCGGAGCAAGAAGAGCTTGGTGTACCGAATCAGTTCCTTGATGATGAGCAGCTAGAGGAAATTGACGCGAAATTCAAAAGTGAATACCAACTCGATAGCACGTATATTTCCGACAACCTAATCAGTTATCCAAAGCCTGGGGATGTGTTCGTATCAGTTTCTAATCCTATTATTGCGCAGACAGATGTTCCTACAAACATTCAACCTGCGCTAACATTCTCGGTGCCAATTGCTTTTGACAATGATCCGTCAACAGTAGTATCTCTCTATAAGGTTAAAGGAAAATCACCAGTCAGCGGAAAATTGGAGATTAAAAATAACACCCTCTATATTCGTCCTGACAAGACTTTGGAATCAAATACGAAATATGCGATCGAGATCGACAAAGGAGCAATTGTAAGCACCACTGGTTCTACTAAATTGATCGATAAGTATTCAACTCAGTTTGTGACCAGCAACAACCAAGCGCCTATAGTAATCGATGTAAAGCCGTATGAAGAGGAAACAAAAGTGGATGTAAATGCGGTGATTACAATTAAGTATGATCGCAAAGTGAAAAGTGGCACAAACGAATTCCTATTAATGGATGACAATGCTGCGGAGGTTCCTGCAACTTTTATCGTCAAAAATGACACTGTAACGATCCAACCGAATGCACCTTTAAAAAATAATGCAGAGTACCTCTTAGCGGTAGCCCAAGGAGCAGTAAAGGATACATCAGGGAATGAAAGCTATAAATATTTTTCCTTGTTTTCAACAGGCACCCCATCTGATGCAGGGGCCATTCCTAAGAATCCAGAACCAATTGATCTAGAATTAGATGACATTTCAGTAGAGTTTGAGTAGAAAAAATCAGTGAAGATTGGATTGAAATTTGCGACTGCTACATTAAAGGGCGACAAGTGTATAGGGTGAAATGTAAAGATAGAAGGGGTGTCTCTATTCAAGAGATGGCCCTTTTTTCCTTTTTTGAAGGAGATAAATATATGATAACGTGGGCACTCGGACATTTGGTCACTCTCGTTGATCTGAAGCGTCGATCAGCAATTCAGCTCGTGGCGAATCGAGGATTTGCCGATTATGCCGTCCCCATTACGCTTGGTCGTGATCTTTGCTGGATATGGGAGTAGAAGTAGCCATCATGATCGGAGGAGGCAATATTTTTCGTGGAAACATGGCCGATCAATGCAGTCGCCGAACCGTACATTCGCCTGCTGGCCGTTCATCATTTGGAAAAGGAACATGTGGTTATCTTCGCTGGGGGAAATGGTCAACCGTATGTGACCACTGACTATCCGGCTGTCCAGCGGGTGCTCGAGGTAAGCACAGACGCCCTTTTAGTCGACAAATCCTGATAGAAGAGACAGCGGCAGTCTGGGACGAGAAAATACAGTCCTAGACTGCCACGGATTATTACATCTCACCTGGCGTTTTCTGCCCAATGGGGGGGATATGCCGAAGCTTGATCACGGTGAGTATGGCGATAGCGATCATGAGCCCGCCGCTAACGGCCACAACAGCATGCATGCCGTCGGTAAATGCTATCTGGGCGCCATGAAGAAGTGTTGAACCAATAGGTTCGGGTAAAGCTTTAGCCGCTGAGACTGCCCCAGCCAGACTTTCGTGGGAAGCTCCGGATGTTAACGGCGTAACCCCTTTTGGTATGAAGCCAGCAATTTGAGTGCGGTACACGTATGTTCCGATACTGCCTAATACAGCGATACCAAGTGCGAATGCGAATTCACCGCTCGTTTGTAGCAAGGACGCTGCCGAACCCGCTTTCGCTGGCGGGGCCGAGCCGATAATTAGATCGCTGGACAAGCTCGCAAACGGGGCTACTCCCACATTAAAAAAGATATAACCGACGATCAGGGTAGAGAGCCCGGATCCCATCTCTACCTGGGACAGTAAAATACAACCAGTCGCCGAGACGGCAAGGCCTGCCCCGATAAGGTGCGACGGTCGAACTCGCCGAGCGATGATCGGCGACAACAACATACCCGCCATCGACGCAACCACTCCCGGAAGCATGCACATCGCTGCTGCAAGCGGAGATAGTCCTTCCACGAATTGAAGATGCTGTGCGATGAAGAGCATGGAAGCGCCTGTCAAAGTGATGCCGAACAAGCCGCTCAGTGCCGTGCTGAAGGCGGGGTTTGCAAATAGGCGCAAGTCCATTAGCGGACTGTCCAAACGTTGCTGCCGTCTTACAAATAACATCCCGAAAACAACTCCAGCCGCGATGGCAATGAGCGGCAAAGTCTGTAGACCTTGCTTAGCGATTTCCTTTAGCCCGTATATTGCTGGTAGAATGGTACACATCGACAGCATGACGCTAGTCATATCCAAATGACCAGGTGCGGGATCCCGATATTCGGGCAGAAGATGGGGCGCAGTCAACAATAGCAGCGCCATGACTGGAACACCGAGTAGAAAAATCGAACCCCATGAAAACTGCTCCAGCATCATTCCGCCGACTACTGGGCCAAGCGCCATGCCTCCCATGGAGCACATGAACCATATGCCTATGGCGAGGGCACGCTGCTTATGATCACGGAACATATTGCTGATTAAAGCCAGGGACGAAGGCGATACCGTCGCCCCGGCTATGCCGAGCAGCGCCCGTGCTGCAATCAGCATTCCAGAGGTGCTGGAATAAGCGGCCAACACCGAAGCCGAACCGAATGCCGCTGCGCCGATCATCAGCAGTTTACGGCGGCCGAGCCGATCCCCGAGCGAGCCCATCGTGATCAGAAATCCCGAGAGCATGAAGCCGTATATGTCCATGATCCAGAGCTGTTCTGTACTGTCAGCGCCGATAGAGACGCTTATGTGAGGAAGTGCGAGAATCATGACGGACAAGTCTATCGAAACGAGCAGTGCAGGCAATGAAAGCACGGCAAGTCCAATCCATTCGTTCAAACCGGCCCGGTTACTCGATTCAAGCGCAGCATCTTTCATTGGCCGTCCAGAACCTTTCCGAGCTTATCCAACATCACCTTTGTTCCGTGCTCACGCTGTTCAGGCGTATCGAGACCGTCCAGAAAAACGCCCTGCTCGGTATAGATCAAGCGCGTGCCGCCGTCCACGGACTCGAATTCCACTGTCGTCACGGAGACAGACATCCGCTTGTCTTCCATGTCCAGCGTGTATGAGTATACAATTCGCCTATTCTGAACGATTTCCTGATAGCAGGCATCAAATGTGTAAACGGGTCCCTCAGGAGGACCACCGCGATTGAATTCGCGGCCGCCGACGCGGAAGTCGAACTCTTCAGCTTTAGGAAACCAACCGGCTTTGGCTGCTTGACCCGCCCATGCAGCAAATACACGGGCAGGGGAATGCTTATAGTTTCGTTCGATGACAAATGTGGAATGTTTGGCAAATCTTTCACTCACAGTCGAAACCTCCTTGTCCGGGTTCTTCCGGATGCTCATCTAAATATTCACCAAGTCGGTCGAGGTGGCGATCCATACTCGATTTTCTCTCGGCGAAAAATTTCTCATGGTTCATTCTCATCGTTCGTATGATGTTCATGAAATGCTCAACGGTAAACGGTTCGTTCCTTTGCATCCGACTCGATACATTCTCCAGCTCATGCAAGAGTTTCTGCTGCATGCGGATACTTTCTTTCAGGCTGTCTATTTGAATGCTAACGATGTCTGACAGGCTGAGTTGGTCTCCGGTCATAACGGCTTTAATCTGCTCGAGCGATAGCCCCAACTCCTTTAAGGACAAAATTTGCTGTAGGCGTGAAATGTCCTTTTCGGTGTAGAGTCTGTATCCGGATGGCGAATAGCCGGATGGAGAAAACAAGCCTATCTGATCGTAAAAACGTAAAGTTCGTATCGTAATTCCCGCCATTTTCGCAAGTTCTCCGACTTTCCAATGTTGTTTCATGATCAGCCCCTTTCTTGATCGCTAGCGTTTCACCGGTAACTTCACTATAAACCGTTACGTTACGTAATGGTCAAGGAGCCTTTTGAAGTTTTTTCCAATGCGAAAGTGAGCTTGCCCGTTAGCGTTTCATAACCCTAAGAATTTAAAACTTTATTTTCTCGAAACATTTCTAAGCCCCTTCTTCCTGCTTTTTTGTTTACAATGGATACAGATTGTTGAATTGGTTTGAAAGGATGTCGTACATGAGTAAAACAGTTGTACTGGCAGAAAAGCCTTCGGTTGGACGCGACATTGCCAAAGTATTGCAGTGTCACAAAAAAGGAAACGGCTTTTTTGAAGGAGATAAATATATTGTGACATGGGCGCTCGGGCATTTGGTCACCCTCGCTGATCCAGAAGCGTACGGGCAGCAATTCAGCTCGTGGCGAATTGAGGATTTGCCGATTATGCCGTCCCCATTGCGCTTGGTCGTGATCAGGGAAAGCAACAGGCAATTCCAGGTCGTCAAACAACAAATGAGACGCAACGATGTCGGGCAGATCGTCATTGCGACGGATGCAGGGCGTGAAGGAGAACTCGTCGCCCGATGGATTCTCGAGCTGGTTCACGTGAATAAACCAATCAAGCGTCTGTGGATTTCCTCGGTGACAGATAAGGCGATCCGCGAAGGCTTCCGTAATCTGAAGGACGGCAAAAACTATGAAAACTTGTTTGCCTCCGCAGCTGCTCGTGCAGAAGCCGACTGGCTCGTTGGAATCAATGCCACACGCGCCTTGACGTGCAAGCATAACGCCCAGCTCTCATGCGGTCGCGTCCAGACGCCAACACTTGCTATTGTGGCAACGCGAGAAGAGGAGATTCGCCGCTTTACACCCAAGCCATTTTACGGACTGTCTGCGGTGGTCCAAGGTCCGATTCAGCTCCAATGGCAAGATCAGCAAACGAAGGATTTCAAAACATTTTCCAAGGAAAAAGCTGATCAGCTAATAGCCGTTCTCAAACAGGAGAAAAACGCAGAAGTCGTCGAGGTTACTCGTGCACACAAAAAGACGTATGCTCCTCAACTGTACGATTTGACGGAGCTGCAACGGGATGCCAACCGGATGTTTGGCTATTCACCAAAACAGACACTGTCCATCATGCAAGGGCTGTATGAGCATCACAAGGCAGTGACGTACCCACGAACCGACTCTCGCTATCTCTCTGCTGATATCGTCGAGACGCTGCCGGATCGAATCAAGGCTGTCCAAATGAAGCCATATGCGCCCCTCGCCGCCAGAATCCTGCGTGCTCCGATCAAAGCGAACAAATCGTTCGTGGATGACAGTAAAGTATCGGACCACCATGCGATCATCCCGACGGAGCAAGCTGTTTTTCTCGGTGATTTGAGTGATAAGGAACGCAAAATTTTTGACCTCATCGTGAAGCGCTTCCTGGCCGTGTTGCTGCCTGCCTTTGAATACGAGCAAACAACCATCCAGGCGAAAATCGGGAATGAAACCTTCCTGGCAAAAGGAAAAACCGTGCTCTCCCAAGGCTGGAGAGAGGCGTATGACCACGATGTAGAAGAAGACGACGTGAAGGACGGCGTAAAGGAACAAATCCTGCCTTCTCTTGCCAAAGGAGATCGCCTGCACATCCAGTCGATATCCCAGACCAAGGGCGAGACGAAGCCGCCAGAGCCATTTACAGAAGCGAGCCTGCTGTCTGCGATGGAAAACCCGGCGAAATACATGGCGAACGAGAGCAAGGATTTGATCAAAACGATAGGGGAAACAGGCGGACTAGGTACGGTAGCAACCCGCGCAGATGTGATCGAGAAGCTGTTCAACAGCTTTTTGCTAGAGAAGCGCGGCAAGCATATTTTTGTTACCGCAAAAGCCAAGCAGTTGCTAGAGCTTGTCCCAGATGAAATGCAGTCGCCGACCTTGACCGCCCAATGGGAGCAAAAGCTCGGTGCCATCGCCAAGGGCAGCTTGAACAAGCGAGCGTTTATCGAAGAGATGAAATCGTACGCCAAAGAAGTCGTCCAGCAGATCAAGAATAGCGATCAGACTTTCCGGCACGATAACCTGACCAGAAGCAGGTGCCCGGAGTGCAATAAGTTTTTGCTCGAGGTAAACGGAAAGCGCGGCAAAATGCAGGTGTGCCAGGATCGGGAATGCGGTTATCGCAAAAGCATTGCCAAGCAGACCAATGCCAGATGTCCAAAATGCCACAAAAGATTGGAGCTGCGCGGAGAAGGGGAAGGACAAACCTTTGTCTGCGCGTGTGGACACAAGGAAAAACTGAAGACCTTCCAGGAGCGTCGGGACAAGGAAAAGGGCAGCAAGGTTTCGAAGAAAGAAGTAGCCAAGTATTTGAAGGGGCAAGACAAGGAGCAGGACGAAGGAATCAACTCAGCGTTGAAAGACGCACTGTCCAAATTAAAGTTCGACTAAAAGGCGTGAAACAAAAGGCGGCCGACCATTCCAGTCAGCCGCCTCCTTCTGTTTACTTTTTCTCCAGCACAGCAAAGTAATTGTCTTCATCGTCTGCGAAGTTAAAGACGCGGCCAGAAGGCATCGTAACAATGTCTCCAACCTTCACATTTTTATTCATGAGGTCGTTACGCAATTCCTCGATATTTTCTGAAAAGAGCAGGAGTGAAGGAGTGCCAAGATTCATTCCGGGCGACATTTTCGCAACGAATTCCTTATTGTGCAGAACGATGCTTGTTTCAGCGCCTTGGGCGGGAGCAATTTCAATCCATCTCATTTCACCGTTCTTCTCTTCTGAAACAACACGGAACCCTAGCTTTTCCGTCCAAAAGTTCACTGCTTGATCCTGGTTATTGACATACAGCATGATTTGACCGACTTTGCTAATCATCATAAACATTGTTCACTCCCTACATGGTAGTTAAAAACTCGATGCTCCTAATCCTTTCCATCCCGACGGTATCTGATACCCGATGCCAACGGGCTTGTCCAGCTTGTCTTCATCATAGCATGAAGAATCAGACAGGATTTCTTTTCAATTGCGCATTTTAGAAAAAGAAATTGCATTTCGTAAAAGAGGAGCATATACTCACAATTAAAAGTGAGTAATCACTCGCTTATCTAAAAAGCTCATCTCAAGCCTAGTTCTGTGGCTTGTTTTTTCACACAAAAAGAAAAGTGATTACTCACTCTATTATGTAGGTAGGGGGAAGTGGTTATGAAACCAGTTGTTCGCTCTATTTGTATCGGGGGACTGTTACTGGCATTGTCGGGCTGCAATTGGACTTCCGACAATCATCCGTCACTGTCTGGCACAATCGAGGCCATTGAGCTGCCGATTGTAGCTGAAGTAGGCGGATTGGTGACAAACGTTACGGCAGAAGAGGGAAGTGCAGTAAAAAAAGGACAAGTGCTGGCTCAAATCGATAAACGAAGCTACCAAATGACTGTGGCAGAAGCACAGGCGGTACTGGACCAAGCGACAGCCAGACTAGAAGAGGCGAGAGCGGGTTCACGGGACACGACGATCCAAAGAAGCATGGCCAACGTCCAGCAAGCAAATGCGAATATTCAACTGGCCCAAGCGAGAAAAAATCAGGCGGAAGCAGGAAAAGCCCGGGCTGCTGAGCAGATGACGCAGGCAGAATCGCAATGGCAGGGGGCGCAGCAGACCCTGTTGTATCAACAAAAAAGACTCGAGGAAGCAACAGCACTCTTCGAAAAAGGAGCGATCTCTGCCAAAGACCTCGACACGCAAAAAGAAGCAATGAATCAGGCAAAAACGCAGGCAGATCAATGGGCGGCACAAGTAGCGCAGACACAGGCACAGTACCATTCTGCACAAGAAGACATCGCTGCTGCTGCGGCCCAAATCGGTACAGCCCAAGCCGCGCAAGCCGGAGCGCAGGCAGATCTCGACCAGGTGAAGGAAGGAAGTACTGATTACGCGATTCGGGCACTGCTCGCCGCCCAGCAGCAGGCGAAAGCGAAACTGGATCAAGCCTTATTACAGTTGGAAAAGTCCAAGATTACAGCAACAGATGATGGTACACTCTTGCGCTCCTCTATCGAACAGGGGGAAGTAGCCAAAACAGGCGCTACCTTGTTTACAATGATGAAGCCAGATCAGCTCGAGCTCGTCGTGTACATCCCGGAAGCACAATTGAATCAGGTGAAAAAAGGACAAAAGGTTGGCATCAAGGTAGATGCCTATCCGGAAGAGACGTTTACGGGAACGATCAGTCGCATCTCGGAAAAGGCAGAGTTTACGCCGAAAAATGTCCAGACACCGGATGAACGCACCAAGCTTGTGTTCGCTGTTACGATCCACATCTCAGATGGACTCGACAAAATCAAACCAGGTATGCCTGCCGATGTGCTGCTGGGAGACGAGGAGGGAGGTCGATGAGCGCCGCTATCCAATGCGAGCAGTTGACGAAGCGTTTCGGTGATCGAGTAGCTGTGAACAGCCTGACACTGATGGTTCCGCGAGGTTCGATTTACGGTTTTTTGGGTCCGAATGGCTCAGGGAAATCGACCACAATCCGGATGCTTTGTGGCTTGTTGACCCCGACGACCGGAAAGGGGACGGTTCTTGGCTTCGATGTCATGACACAGAGCGAGGAAATCAAGCAACGGATCGGATATATGTCACAAAAGTTCAGCCTGTATGAAGATTTGACAGTGGAAGAGAATCTCGATTTTTATGCAGGGGTTTATCGATTAGGTGCTACAGAACGCAAGGAGCGGAAAGCGGAACTGATTGAGATGGCAGGCCTGACAGGCAGGGAAAAGCAGCTTGCGGGATCGCTGTCAGGGGGATGGAAGCAACGCCTCGCGCTCTCCTGTGCTCTTTTGCACAAGCCGGAGCTGTTGATTTTGGACGAACCGACAGCAGGAGTCGATCCTGTTTCTCGTCGGATTTTTTGGGACGTCATTCATGAGCTGGCGAGACAGGGGATCACCGTGCTGGTAACTACACACTACATGGATGAGGCGCAGACATGCGATTGGATCGGCTTTATCTTTTTCGGCAATCTGCTGGCGGAAGGCACTCCACAAGCGTTGATCGATCGTATGGGAGTAGGCAATCTGGAGGATGTCTTCATCGATCTGGTTAGGCAGGAGGAAGCCAGACAGGCGGCGGGGGAGGGAGCCCGATGAGGCATTTTGTCTGGGAGCGTTACTGGTCTGTCGTGAAGAAGGAAGTCATCCAAATCAAGCGGGATCGTCCCAGTCTGGCGATTGCACTGGTCATGCCGCTGATGCTGTTGTTTTTGTTCGGATATGCTGTTAATACAGACGTCAATGACATCCAGATGGCCGTCTGGAATCAAAGCCCTTCTGCTGCCAGTCGAGAGCTGGTGGATCAGTTCGTCCATACACGTGTATTCGAGGTGGCAGCCCATGTAAGTGGCTACGAGGAGATCGAAGCCATGTTAGACGATGGCTCCGTAAATGTCGCGCTCATTATCGGGCCGGACTACACCCGCAAGCGTGATCGCAACGAGCCGGTAGATGTGCAGATGCTTATTAATGGTTCCGATCCGAATATCGCCCGGACTGCCACTTCTCAAGCCCAGTTGATCGTCCAACATCAAGCGATTACGTTGCAGGAAATAAAGCTGCAAAAACAAGGCTTGGGGGAGCTGGAACAGCCACTCGGCTTGGATACACGCGTGCTGTTTAACCCCAATATGGAGAGTATCGTCTTCAATATTCCCGGCTTGATCGGCTTGATAATGCAAAACGTCACGATGATTCTGACGGCGTTTTCCCTCGTACGTGAGAAGGAGCGAGGAACGATGGAGCAGTTAATCGTGACTCCGATCCGCCCATTGGAGCTGATGCTCGGCAAAATTACCCCCTATGTAGGTGTAGGTCTCTTTTCGTTTTGTCTGGTGCTCTTGGTTGGAACGTATTGGTTCGGGGTCCCGGTCAAAGGCAGCATTTCGCTTCTCGTGACTTTGTCTGTCTTGTTTTTGGTGACGACGCTTCTCTTGGGCATTTTCATTTCTACGGTGGCAAAGACTCAGCTTCAAGCGATGCAAATGGCATTCGCTTTTATTCTGCCTAGTGTGCTTCTCTCCGGCTTTATGTTCCCGCGCGATTCGATGCCGCTCGTGATACAATGGTTAGGCGGGCTTGTCCCGTTGACCTATTTTCTGGAAATCTTGCGAGGAATTTTCTTAAAGGGCGTGGACATCGATGCGCTCTGGAAGGATGTCGTCGGAATGAGCGGCTTTTGTCTCTTGATCCTGACCGTCGCTATCCTGCGATTCCGCAAGAAGATCGAATAAGAGGAGCGTAATGGGTGATGAACAAGCCGCCAACATTTGTAGAGGGCCTGTTGCAATATGTAGAAGAGTTGAAAGATGAGAGCGAGATGACGGAGAAACAGCGTAATATTTTGCGTGCATCGGTGAAGCTGTTCGCCGAAAAGGGCTTTCATGCCAGCTCCACCTCTGAAATTGCCAAAGAAGCAGGAGTGGCAGAGGGAACGATTTTTCGCCACTATAAATCGAAAAAGGATATTTTACTTGCCGTCGTTGCACCAGTATTGGTCAAATTCGCGGCGCCGTTTATCTTGAAGGATGTCCGTGAGATCTTCAAAGAGCAGAATAAAAAAACATTCTCCCAAATCGTGACAGAGCTGTACCGAAACCGGATCGACCTGGTGCTAGCGAATGAAAAGCATATTCGCATTTTGCTGCAAGAAGCCTTTTTCCATGACGAAATCAGGGAAGCACTCATCGCTACCGTTTTCACGGGTGTGAAGGAGATGGCAAATAAGCTGATCGAGGCAAAGGTCGAGGTAGGCGAATTGCGTCCGCTCCCGACACAGGCTGTCTTTCGGGCGATCCTGTCCTCGATGATCGGGCTCGTTCTGTTCCGGCAAGTTCTGGATACCGATGAATTTACACAGTTCAGCGATGATGAGCAAATCGCTCTGACCGTAGATATTTTGCTTAACGGGATTGGAAATCACTCTATCTAAATTTTTTTATCGATAAGTGAACATTTTTCTCTCTATTTGGGTATAGAAATCCCTTCTGGGAATGGTATAATTGCAAACAACTTTTTGCTGTTTTTGATTATGGAGGAGAGTAAACCATGCAATTGTTATCAGAGAGAGAATGGCTCGCGTATCGAGAGAAAAACAAAGATCGTGCGCGCATGCTGATTTCTTGCCCGGACCGCGCGGGTATCGTCGCGGCGGTGTCGAACTTCTTGTTCCAACAGGGAGCCAACATCGTTCAGTCTGACCAGTACACGACCGATCCGGAAACAGGCCGATTTTTCATGCGCATTGAATTCGATCTCATCAATCTGGACGAGCGCTGCGAAGAGATCAAGGAAGCATTCAGCCCTGTCGCCGAGAGCTTTGGCATGGAATGGTCGTTGGTCGAAGCGAACAAGCGCAAGAAGGTCGCGCTGTTTGTTTCCAAAGAAGATCACTGTCTTTTGGAGCTCTTGTGGCGCTGGAAGTCCGGGGAGCTGTTCGCGGATATCGCGGTTGTCGTCAGCAACCATCCTGACATGCAGGAGACAGTCGAGTCCTTCGGCATTCCGTATCGCTGCATTCCAGTCACGAAGGATAACAAGCCGCAGGCAGAAGAAGAGCAGATTGCAGCGGCGGAGGGTGTTGATCTAATCGTTCTGGCTCGCTACATGCAGATTTTGTCCCCGCGCTTTTTGGAGGACTATGCGATGCGAATTATCAATATCCACCATTCTTTCCTCCCTGCCTTTGTCGGAGCGAAGCCTTACGAGCAGGCGTATCGTCGCGGTGTGAAGCTGATCGGAGCGACTGCGCATTACGTTACGGAAGAGCTGGACGCAGGGCCGATTATCGAGCAAGACGTTCAACGTGTATCGCACCAGGAAGACGTCGAGGCATTGAAGCAGTTGGGACGTCAGGTAGAGCGTACGGTGCTTGCACGTGCGGTTCGTTGGCATCTGGAGGATCGGGTGCTGGTGTACGGTAACAAGACGATTGTGTTCCCATAAGCATTGCGTATAAAGAAGAGGCTATTCCTTTGAGGAAAAGCCTCTTCTTTCGTTTTGATTCGTCTTATTTTCAAATCAGTTTCTCACGCTTTACCAACTCCAGAAACTGAGTAACAACAGGCCGCTGTTCTGTCTCATCGTCACGCGTGCAGACATACAACGGACGCTTGATCTCTACTCCTGATACGGTTACACGACCGACCTCACCCTGCTCTACCATTTCCCTGACGGCCAGAGCAGGAGCCAACATCGTCCCATATCCCGCACGAACGGAGTGGATGGATTCGACCAGACCGTGATACTGAATACCGACCTGTGGACGTTTCACACCATGCTCGCGACAGAGGGCAAAAAGCCAATCGCGGGTCGAACTGCCTTGCTCCCGCAACAAAAATGGTTCCTCCACGAGCTGCTCCATACGGATCTCTTTTCCTGCAAGCGGATGATGGGCGGGCAAAATAAACCAATAGGGTACATCCATCAAATGATGCCGATTGATAGGCAGCTCATCCCACGATTCTTTGAGAATAACGGCCACATCGACCTCGCAGCTAAGAAGCAGCTCAATGGATTGCATGGAATTACGCGTGCGAATTTCCACATCGACTCCTTCATAATTGCGCTTGTACTGAGCCAGCCATTGTGGCACGAGATAATGCGAGGGGAGATAGGTAGAAGCAATCCTTAGTCGTCCTTTCTTCCCTTGCTTGATTTCTGTTAGCTGTGATTCGATTTCCCGTTCCCAGTCGTAAATGCGGCGTGCTTTTTCAAAAAGAAAGCGCCCCTCATAGGTGAGAGCAATACCGCGACCATCCGGGATGAGCAAGGTCATGCCCCATTCATTTTCGAGCTTGCGGATTTGGGCACTTACGGCAGGCTGGCTGATCGAGAGTGCGATTGCTGCTTCGGTGACACTGCCTCGTGACGCTACTTCTACAAAAATGCGGAGTGCATGTAAGTTCATCATGTACCTCGATTCATAACTTTTGTTTATGAGTAATAGTTAAAGATGTATTAGAAATGATGAGTGATTGCGCGTAAGGTATAGCTCAGAAAGACGTAAAAACGAGTAGAGAGAAGGATCAGGAGATGAGAGAAGTCAGTGGAAAGACACAAGTCGTGGCAGTCGCACTGGTGACAGCATTATGTATGATAGGGGATTCGATGCTGTATGTGGTGCTTCCTCTTTTCTGGAAGGAGGCTGGATTAACATCGCTGTGGGAAGTGGGGGTATTACTTGCGGTGAACCGCTTCATCCGCGTACCACTCGGCCCTCTTGTTGGAAAATGGTATGAGCGCTCAGGAGGACGCACGGGTTTGATTGTGGCAGTGGTGTTGGCTTTTCTGACGACGCTTTCGTACAGCTTGGAAGGCTTTTGGCTGTGGCTTCTGATGCGATGCTTGTGGGGAGTCGCTTGGACCTTTTTAAGGCTAGGTGCGTTTTCCTTGATCGTGACCGTTTCCGAAGGGCATAATCGCGGGCAACTCATGGGCTTGTACAACGGACTGTATCGATTGGGCAGTCTTGGCGGCATGCTGGTCGGAGCACTACTGGCCTCTTGGTACGGGCTTTCTGTTGCTGCCATTGTACTTGCGGTGCCTTCCTTGTTCGCATTCATTCTTGTTTTTCGCTATATACGCCCTTCCTTTACCAATCAGCATCTGACAGACGTGAAGCAGATGGATGCAGGAAAACGCTTGTGGAGTCAGGTGCAGGTACTGTTGACACTGACGACGGCATTGCTCGTCACGATGGTGTACCAGGGGGTGTTTACCTCCACGTTAAGCAGAGTGGTCGAAGTACGTGAACCGCTTATCATGATGGGTGGAGTCGTGCTGGGGGCAGCAGTGATTGCAAGTGTGATTCAAGGCATCCGCTGGGGGTGGGAGCCGTGGGCGGCCCCATTGGTAGGCAAATTGTCGGACAGGCATGGTCGGACGAATCTATTCATCGGGACGTTGCTAGTCGCCTCCATTCTGTTTGCCTCGTTGCAGACAGCGTCTTCGCTTTTGCTATGGTTTGCAATTTTATTCGGCATTCAGTTGACCGCGACGATTATCACGACCGTGATGGATACCCTTGCGGCAGATGAAGCTGCGAGACAGGCCAACAGCCAAGCAGTAATGACACAGTATTCAGTCGTGAGTGATCTGGGCGCGGCGTTGGGGCCGCTCCTTGCTTTCTGGCTAGATGAACACGTAGGTCTGGGTCTCATGTACACCGGAATAGCGATGATCTTGCTTCTGGTTGGTCTTGTATGGCTGTGGCGACCGAAGCTGATCAAGATGGAAAGCGTTTCTTGATGGTTGTCATGACGTGAGCAATGGCTGCCTCCTTGTCAGGACCGTGGAGCAGCATGTGGTTCGAATGCTCGTACCAGGTGATCTGCGGGGAGGCAGATTCGTCTACACTGGTTGCGAGTATTTGTGCGCTCACGGCGTGTACAGTATCGTCTCGCCTTGCTTGCAGCAGAACGTAAGGGGTCGTAATTTGAGGCAAAAGCGGCTTCGTCTCCGCCAACAGCCTGCGAAATTGCAGCATACTGCTAAAAGGGATTCTGCCGATGCCGTGTATATAGCGTTTGGAGTGGGTAGAGAAATCCTCACGCAAATAGTGCATTGCCTCTTTGACATCCCAATATTTATAAGGGGTGTTGATCGTAAATAGCAGGGCGACGGGGTATTTCGTCGTCAAGTGAAAGGCGAGCAGTCCCCCCATGGAAAATCCGATGACCACGATGGTGTCAGCGCGCATAGACAGTCGCTTGTAGCCTTCTTCTGCCGAGCGAAGCCAGTCGTGGCGGGTGCTTTTTGCCATGTGTCGACGAGTAGTCCCATGTCCCTCCAAGGTAGGGCATTCCACCTGATAGCCAGCCTCGCGGAGCTTTTTGGCGAGTGGGAGTATATCGTTGATGTCTCCGGCAAATCCATGGATAAGTAAGCAACCGACTATTCCTGACATGGAATCTCTTCCTCTCAGATACTGGGAAATTTGATGGATCATCCATATTATATACGAAAAGGTGAGTAGGAGGCGACCGCGCAAGTGTGCCCACACCGAGCAAAAAAGGGAAAGAAAAAGCGACTCCACGCAGCTGCGATGAAGTCGGCTATTTACTCACGGGGGTTCTGTACCTGAAAAATAGGTTACAGCCCAATTGTTTTCAGTTCTGGAGAGATAAGTAGCGTAGGTTGCGTGCAGGCCTGGATATCTTCCGCTGTATAACCTTCTGCTACCTCGACGAGGACGAGCCCGTCTGGTGTCACGTCCATGACAGCTCTGTCCGTAATAATACGGTTGACAACCTTCTTGCCGGTAAGTGGCAGGGCACATTCATTCAAGATTTTTGTCTCACCATGCTTGTTGACATGATCCATGATGACGACGATTTTTTTCGCGCCGTGGACGAGATCCATGGCACCTCCCATGCCCTTGACCATTTTGCCAGGAATCATCCAGTTTGCGAGATCACCCGCAGCAGAAACCTCCATCGCTCCCAAAATAGCGAGGTCGATATGGCCGCCGCGAATCATCGCAAACGATTCTGCACTGGAGAAGTAGGCCGCACCTGGAATAGCCGTAACGGTTTCTTTTCCGGCGTTGATGAGATCAGGATCGAGGTTTTCCTCTGTCGGGTATGGACCAATTCCGAGCAAGCCGTTTTCCGATTGCAGAACAACTGTTTTTCCTTCCGGGATGTAGTTGGCGACGAGCGTGGGCATTCCAATCCCCAAGTTTACGTAAAAGCCATCTTCTATTTCCCCGGCGGCACGAGTGGCGATTTGCTCACGTGTAAGCGACATCTGTGTTTTCCTCCCTTGAATGTAATCCGGTACTCTCTTTTGCTGCTTACGAGCGGACAGTGCGTCGTTCGATGCGTTTTTCGAACGAAGGTGCCTGTATCACACGTTGCACATAGACACTTGGTGTGTGAATATGCTCAGGGTCCAGTTCACCTGTCTCTACGATTTCTTCCACTTCGACGATCGTGATTTTTCCGGCTGCTGCCATCATCGGATTGAAGTTTTGGGCTGTTTTGCGGAAGACGAGATTGCCCATCTTGTCAGCCTTCCACGCCTTGATCAGTGCGAAATCACCCGTGATGCCATACTCAAGCAGGTACTCTTTCCCTGCGAAATCGCGTGTTTCCCGTCCTTCAGCGATAGGTGTGCCGACTCCAGCTGGAGTATAGAATGCCGGAATTCCAGCTCCGCCTGCGCGAATTCTCTCCGCCAGCGTCCCTTGTGGCGTCAACTCGACTTCGAGCTCACCGGACAAAAATTGACGTTCGAACTCCTTATTTTCACCCACATAAGAGGAGACCATTTTTTTGATTTGCTTTTCGCGTAAAAGGAGACCGAGTCCCCAATCATCTACCCCGCAGTTATTTGAGACGACTGTCAAGTTTTTCACTGCTTTGTCTCGCAGGGCAATAATCAGATTCTCCGGAATTCCTACCAGTCCGAAGCCGCCCACTAATAAAGTGGCACCATCGTGAATATCAGCCACGATGTCCGTGTAAGAAGTATAGATTTTGGCCATGACGATCACTCCCACCATGAAAAAGTAAAGGATATTTGTAAGCGCTAACAATAGGGCGATGCAGTTGCCCCGTTTTCCTGCCCTTCTATCATACTAGATACGAGTTACAAACAAGTGACGAGACATTTGGATTATAAAAAATAATGTAAAATGACAGAAAAGTAGTACAACTATACCATTTTTTTCTGTAAAATATATTTTGTCAACATTCGTCGTTTTTTTGGTCAGTATTAGGAAGATTCAGGGGGAAATGTGGGGTTGCAGGAATGAAAAATACGAATAAATGGATAAGTCTTACGGTTGTGGTCCTGCTGCTCGTAGGGTGCGAAAAGCTAAATGAGGGAGTTTCAAGTCTGAAACGAACGAAAGAAGAAACGGTCATCAAGGTGAAAACAGTAAGTGCCTATACGGTGGAGAATGGCAAGGATGAGCGACTGATGGAAGTAGCAGGTGTAGTGGCACCGCGTCAGGAGCTGGCTTTATCGTTTGGTGCCTCAGGCAAAATTTCAGGCATTCTCGTAGAAAAAGGAGCTACTGTCAAGGCGGGGCAGACGTTGGCGACATTAGATGGAACGGCCTTGCAGCAAGGAATTCACGCAGCCCAAGGACAAGTAGCAAGTGCTGCGATCAAGCGGGAAAAGGCCGCCAAGGGACCGGAGAGTCATGAGGTGCAGACCAAGAAGCTACAGGTAGAAAAAGCGAGAGAACAAATGCAAAAAGCTCGCGACGAACTCACCAAAGCGGAGATTTTATATGCGAATGGAGCCATCTCGAAGGATGAAAAAGACAAGCTGTCCTCTGCACTGCGACAAGCCGAGCTGAGTCTGGAAGAAGAACAAGTGGCGTACAACAACCTGCTGAAGGGCGCCGATCCACTAGACATCGAAGAAGCGAATGCAAGCATCCAGCAGGCGAATGTTCAATTGAGCCGCGCGAAGCAGGAAGCCGCTGATGCGGTGATCAAAGCTCCGTTTACAGGCGTGGTTGCAGCGATCTCCAAGACAGCGTCGGAGCAAGCTGGACCTGGGACAGAGGTCATTCGGATGGTCGATACGAGCTCCTGGCTTGTCAAGTTGCAAGTAGAAAGGGAGCAAATCGCCCATTGGCAGGCAGGTAAAGTGGTAAAGGTGAAGGCCCCGGACGGCAGTGAAGCAGAAGGAAAAGTGACGTTTGTCTCACCTGTTATGGATACCAGTTTGGGGTCTTATCCAGTCGAGGTGACCGTAGACGGCAAGAATGTAGCGTGGAAGGGTGGCATGACTGTCACTTGTATGTATCCGCTGCCGGCGTCAAATGTTGCGCTCGTTCCTGTAAGCAGCATCGGCGTCTCTGATGAAGAATATTACGTCATGAAAATCAATGAACATTCAGTGGAAAAGACGTTTGTCAAAGTGGGGGCATTGCAAGGAACCTTCTATGAGGTAGTGGAAGGTCTCGTGCCTGGTGACCAAATTGTTGCTTCAGGCTTGTCGTATGTAGTGGATGGTGAGGCGGTGAAGGTGGCGGATGAATAACAAGACATTTTTATCGATTATCCCCTCCTTCGCCCGTATCCTGGCGGTCATTTGCTGCCTACTTGCGGTAGGAGCTTGGTTCGGGCTGGATATCAAGACGTTCCCGGATCGGTCTGTGCCTGAATATACAATCAGTCTCTTGGCACCCAAACTTTCCTCTGCGGAAGTAGACGAATCGGTTGCGAGAAAAGTAGAGGAATCGGTACGTTCATTGGGCAGTGTGCTTACGATTGCTTCCGAATCTCGGATGGGGTCGGCAGTTATTACTGTAAAAGCATCGGAACAAATCGGTTCGGATTATAAGGAACGGTTGGAAAAGAAGCTAGGAGAAATCACGAAGCAGCTACCCGTGCAGGAGTGGAGCGTCAGTCAAAGCAATCTGGCCGATAGCAAGATTGGCTTTTATGTCCTGTACGGCACGGACTTGCAGACCTTGTCTGACGTTGCCCAAAATACCGTCTATGACAAATTGATCAATCTGCCAGGGATCGCTCGCATCGAAATGGACAAGCAAGCCTTGAAAGAGCAGGTAGATATCATTTTCCGACCGTCCATGTTACTCGCCTACGGGCTCACACCTGCTGATGTTCTGTCGCAACTGCCGACAGATGTGGTTGGAGAAGAGGTAGGCTCTGTTGGAGCTGATAAGGATCGAACCATGATTCAATGGACGAGTAAATCGGAAGGGCTGCAAGATCTGGGTAAGCACTTGATCTCCACCGATAAAGGATACGTGCCACTAAACACGTTGGCTGACATTCGTGATCGACGCGGGAGCAAAGGCGAACAAATCGGGATGTATCGTGGCTCGCCTGCCTTAGGAATCACGGTGTACGCAGCAGATGTCGGGCAATTGCCTGTCATCAGCAGGCAAGTAAAGGAAGCGGTTGGCGAGTTGAATCAGGCTTCAGGCGGCAAGTACCGCCTCGATTTGTTTCGTGACGACGCGCAGACAATCACTGCTGCATTGAGACAGCTTGGGGCACTGGCTGTTCTAACGGCTGTCATCTGTTCGCTCTTTTTGTACCTGACCCGAAAACAATGGGCAGGGGCTGTACTCGCGCTTTTGGCAAACGTTCTAGCGGTCGGCAGTGTTCTTGGAGGCATGTGGCTTTGGGGAATCCCATTGACGCTCTCCACGCTTGGACCACTCGTGTTATTTTCGCTATTGTTCACAGGAGCAGGCTCTGCGTTGTTTCATCAGTTTTCAGGATTGCCCTCGTACTCGCTTGTTCGTTGTTTGCAAGTGGCGTGGGGGTTGATGAAGCCGTTTTTGCTCACGATTGTCGTAGTGGCAGCCTGTTGGACAGGTGTCGTTTACACGGATTTCCTCAAGGCAGAAGACAAGGTTGTCTTATACGATGCTTGGCCCGTTCTTTTGCTGGGGACGTTTGCTCTTATTCTTATCTATGGATTTATCACGCCAGTACTGACAGGAACGTGGCTGGAAGCTTCCGACCGAGTAGAGGAGGAAACACCACGGGCTTCCAATAAAGTGACAAGGTATTTTCAAGCTCGCTGGGAACGACTGGTGGAACAAGGGTACTTGCCTTATGGAATCACACTGGTTGCCTCGCTTGCCTTTGTCTTTTTGCTCAAGTCATTTATTCTTGTAGATCCGTACGCCAAGCTTGATTATGGCGACAAGTCGCTTTCATTGCCAATGGTGCAGGGAAGCAGCATCGATGAGGCCATGCGGGCAGCACAAATAGCCGAGGAGCGCTTGCTCGCCATTAACGAAGTCCGAGATGTCTACACGATTGCCTCCGAAGAAAATCTGAGCTTTCAACTAAAGCTCGTGGACAAATACGATTGGACGCAATCAGTCTCAGATCTGGAAAAAGTACTGGACAAAGAGCTGCGAGATATTCCTCAGACAGATCCGTTTGCGCTGGTCATTAATAAAGATAAGGCAACTCGCCTTGTCTTGACGATCATGGGGCCATCCTTGCAAACGACGCAGAACATTGCCAATGAATTATTGGCCTTCATGGAAAAGCAGAGTGCGAAGGATAAAGAGGGGCGAGAACTTGTAACAGATGAACGAATCGGTTCAGGTGCAGAGGGGACCTTTATCGACATTCGTCCAAAACAAGAGATGCTGGCACGCTATCGGATTACGCAAGAGGAGATCAAGAGACAACTGGAGAGCTATTTGGGTGAAAAAACAGCTGGCAGTGTCTATTGGAATGAGCGTCAGGTACCTATCCACGTACGATTCCCTGACGGGTGGATGGACTATCCGGATCAAGTGAAACAGATTTTAATTCGAACCTCACAAGGTACGGTGCGATTATCTGAGCTGGTAGATTGGTCGATCGGCAGCGAACCGCCCATTTATCAACGGGAAGACGGACTGTATGTCTTCAAGGTAAGCAGTGCCGTCACAGACCCAAGTCGAATTGAGCTGTGGTCTTACATCATTCCATATACCATGCAAGAAAAGGTGACGATACCCGAAGGCTATACGGTATATAACGACGATGAGCTGAAGAAATTGGAGGAGAAAAAGCTCAACAAGGTTGATTGGAGCAGCCGGTTCTTGACGATTGGCAGTCTGGTTGCCCTCGTACTTATCATGAGCTTGCTTTTGCAACGCAGAACGCGCGATGGATTATTTGCCCTCGTTCTCTTGCCCATCTTGTCTGGAGGCTTTGCGTTGGGATTGCTGTGGTTGGATCGACCCATGAACGTTATGAGCTTCTATGGTATGGTGGCTGCCATTGCCGTCATCGTTTTGCAGGCACTTCTTGCGATGGATGAGCTGTACAAGGCTCAAGCTGAGCAGGAGCGAGTTTGGGACGGTATCAAGCTGGGGGCCAAACGCACCATGCTTAATCAAGCGGGTATATATTTGGCGATCGCGTTAGCTAGCCTTCCGCTTGCTGGGGGCTTGGGTACTGGGAATGATTCGTTTGCGTCCTTTGCCAGCGTATTGTTGTTTGGCATTCTAATGGGGGCTTTTGCCACAATCGTACTTCTTCCTGGTATGCAACATGCCGCTGTGCAAAGACAGGCGGCCCATTCTGAGATGTCCTTGCCGATCCTCGCGCGTCATTTGCGGATTTGGTGGGAAAACAACCAGGTACGTCGCCGCGATTTCAAAGAAAGGAAACGCGAACAGGCCCGCTCACAAAAAACAGGGCAAGCCGAAGTCTCAAACCACGATTCCCGGGAGTATGTGCCTGTACAAGAGGACTTCCTGCCTCTTTCTTCTTCTACACATGACGCCAACCGCTAAAATAGGTTGGCGTTTTTCTTTTTCAATCGTTCACGTAGCTGTAACCGACTAACCAGGTATGCGTCATGGTAAGATTGGAAAGAGAATCGAAAGCAGGGGGTAACAAACACGTGCGTCGATATCGAAAAGTATGGGATTACTTGCTTTTGATGGCCATTCTCCTCGGGTTGTTCATTTCTTCTTCACAGCCATACGCCAAGCAAGACATGCGAGGGACGATAGACAAGCTAGTGGATGAACAGAGCTTACAAGACCGTTTAGGCGACATATCCATTCCTTACGGAGGCAAGGATGTCAGCCTGGAAGAAAAGGGAGCGGCTGGTTTTATCGAGTTCTTGATACGGAAAGGGACACACTTTACTGTTTTTGCTCTCTTGGCTTTTAGCTGGTATCGCGTGTTTTCGCATCATCTCTCGTTTGGGCAAGCACTGCCCTGGAGCGCTTTTTGCAGTGTGATGACGGCTGTTTTGGATGAATGGCACCAGACGTTTACACCGGATCGAACCGGAATGGTGCAGGATGTTTTGCTCGATGCATCTGGATCTGTCACGATGTTGTTGATAATTGCTCTCAATTATCTGTATTCACGAAGAGCATATCGTTATAAAATGTAGGGAGCCTATCCATCCTATGAGGAGAGAAGGCTGCGATTGAATGATTGGAGAGTGGATTAGATCGTGGTAGGAAAAAAGAATGTTCTTGTACTGAACTGCGGAAGTTCTTCTGTGAAGTACAAGCTGTATGAAATGCCTTCCAAAACATTGATTGCGCATGATTATTTGGAGCAAATCCAGCGTGACCAATATGAAGATGCTATTCGGGGAGTGTTTGAATCCCTCAAACAATATTCGATAGATATCGTTTCCCATCGTGTTGTCCACGGCGGAGAAGCATTTAAGCAGTCCGTTATTATTGATGACCAAGTAAAAGACGAAATTCGTAGCCTGTCCCGTTTCGCCCCGCTTCATAACCCCATTAACCTGACCGGGATTGAAGTTGCACAGAGTCTGTTTCCTGATTTGATTCACGTAGCTGTTTTTGATACAGCGTTCCACCAAACCATGCCACCATCCTCTTATTTGTACGCACTGCCTTATGAATACTACGAGCAATACGGTATTCGCAAATACGGTTTCCATGGAACGTCCCATCGCTATGTAATGGGCCGGGCAGCAGAAATGATGGGTCGCCCGAAAGAGCAGCTACGTCTGATCAGCTGCCACATCGGAAGCGGGGTAAGTATCACGGCGATCCGAAATGGTGAATCGTATGATACGTCGATGGGTATGACGCCGTTGGCTGGTTTGTCTATGGGTACGCGCAGCGGAAACATTGACCCAGGTATCATCCCGTATATTGAGGAAATTGAAAAGACTGACACGGCTGGCGCTATTAAGATTCTGAATAACAATAGCGGTCTCATGGGCGTATCGGGTGTATCCAATGATTTGCGTGACGTTATGAAAAAAGCAGAAGAGGGACATCTCCGCAGCAAGCTCGCGCTGGAATTGTTTACTACTATTCTGCATAAGCATGTGGGACTGTACCTTGCACGACTGAATGGAGTTGACGGTATTATCTTTACGGCGGGTGTCGGAGAGAATAGTGCTGCCGTGCGTGATTTGGTGTGCTCTGGTCTGGAATTTGCCGGGGTAAACCTGGATCGTGAGGTAAACCGCACCAGCAAAGGTGAGACATTCATCAGCACGAAATACTCTCCGGTAAAAGTCATGGTCATCCCGACAAATGAAGAACTTGTCATGGCAATGGATGCATTCGAACTGGGGCATAACTAGCTTAGAGTGTGTGCCTAGAAAGAATAGGCTTTTCAGTATTGGAATTTCTCTGCTATACTAAGAGAATGAGGCTTCTGGTTTGAGGTTCTCACCATTTTTCTGAAAAAATAAAAGGAGTGCAAACTGGATGGCAGTACAAGTGGGAAGCATCATCGAAGGAAAAGTGACAGCGATTAAACCGTTTGGGATGTTCGTAGCAGTCAGCGAAACCGAGCAGGGGCTGGTCCACATTTCCCAAGTAGCAAACGGTTTTGTTAAGGATATCAATGATCACTTTACCGTGGGGGCACAAGTAAAGGTAAAAGTACTCTCCATTGATGATGCAGGTAAAATCTCGCTTTCGGTTCGCGCAGCACTCCCAGCGCCTGAGCGTCCGGAACGTGAAGAGCGCCGTGGTGGTGGATATCGTGGAGGCGACCGCGGAGGGAATGCAAAACGAGATAGCGGAGCTTCTTTCGAAGACAAGATGAAAAAATGGATGAAGCACAGCGAAGAGAACCTTGCGACAATCAACAAAAAGAACGCAAAACGCGGCTACTAAGCCTTGCGATAACGTAAGAAGGACGGGATCAAGCTCCCGTCCTTTTTTGCGTTTTCTATTCGAGAGGATTCCCCTCTGTTTCCCAGTATTCAATCCCGCCGAGCATCTCTTTCACTCGAAAACCGAGAGCGGCCAGTTTCGCGCAGGCCTTCGCTGCACCGTTGCAGTTGGGACCCCAGCAGTAGATGACCATGAGCTTGGTCGGGTCCAGAGCAGCCGTCGTTTCAGCGGAAATAAGCGAATGGGGGAGATTCAGAGCTCCGGGAACGTGACCCTCCCGATACGCTTTCTCGCTGCGAGCATCCAGGATGTAGAAGCCTTCCACTCGGTTTTGGATGTCATTCCATACATCAGCGACATCTGTCTCGAGAGAAAGCTTGTTGAGAAAATGAGTACGGGCTACTTCAGATGGCGCGGCGGGTGTTTGCAAAACAAGGGACATAGCAAAATCCTCCTCGTTACGTGTGATGGTTATGTACAAAGCATAGCATTGAACCAACCATCACAGTTATCTATACTATTCAATAAGGATCATTACTAATTTCTATGGGAGGAAGCGGGATGGAGCTGGTCTATTTACATACTTTTCGCGAAGTAGCCCGGTATGGGAGCTTTACACGGGCAGCAGAAGAACTGGGCTATGCTCAACCGACGGTAACGGCACAAATGCAAAAGCTGGAGCAGTCGTATGGAGCCCCGCTATTTGAGAGATACGGACGCAAGCTGCGACTGACGCAAGCAGGGGAAGCCTTGCTGCCGTACGCACGGGAATTGATTCGTTTGTATGGGGAATCTAAAGAAGTGATTAAGCAACAGACAACAGGCCCAATTGCCATTGGAACGATTGATACATTGGCGGCGTTCTTTCTGCCGTCGTATTTACAGGCTTTTTGTCAGCAATATCCTCAGGTTGACTTAGTATTGCAGACGGCTGGAGAAGCAGAAATTGTACAACAGATCAAGGATGGCTATCTCGATATCGGGATCATTTTCGATCGTCCTTGTACAGACCCTGAGCTAGTCACCTACGTTATTCGCGAGGAAGAATTGGTGATCATCATGCCACCCACCCATCGATTTACGACAGCAACAGCACTCACGGTCCATGATTTGGGTGGGGAACCGCTTGTATTGACCGAAGAAGGCTGCACGTATCGGGGCATGCTGCTGGAGGCATTGGGAGAGGCTGGGATGAGTCAGCGAATCGCCTGCCAGTTTAGCAATCCGGAAGCGATCAAGCAGTGTGTGCGCTGTGGCCTGGGTGTAGCTTTGCTGCCGCTCATGGCGGTCAAGAGAGAGCTCGCAGAAGGGGTGCTTACAGCCATCCCATTTCAGTCAGATAAGCCGCCTTTTTCCATACAGCTTGTTTATCATAAAAAGAAATGGCTATCACCTTCGATGGTGACGCTTGTGGATACGATTACGAGATCACAGAGAGAGGAATCGTGAGCAGGATGCAGCTAGATACTTCACCATTTGTCGCATGTACATCCGAGGAGACAGTCCATCCGGGAGTGCGGCTCTATACCGTCAGCTACTACAGTCAAGACTTGCTGGTAAAAGCTGCCTTGGCTGTTCCAGAGGCCTATTTTCAGGAGGGAGCATGTTTGCCAGCTCTCCTGTATTGCCGAGGCGGGATTAAAGGAGTGGGACGGGTCCGACCTGAGAGAATCAGCCAAATGGCCGCCTTTGGCTACGTGGTCCTCGCCCCTCATTACCGTGGCAACGAAGGCGGAGAGGGCCGGGATGAATTCGGTGGGGCAGACAGGCATGATGTGTTTGCTGCATTTGAATTGCTCCGCAATCTGGAGAAGGTGGACAAGGAGCGAATCAGCGTCTACGGCTTTTCACGCGGTGGCATCATGGCCTTGTTTGCTGCAATGGAGTGCAAGGGCGTATTATCCTGCGTCGTATGGAGTGGCGTCAGCGACATGTTTTTGACCTATGAGGAGCGGGTTGATCTGAGAAGGATGCTGCGTAGAATCATCGGTCACCCGCGCAAGCAGGAGGATGCCTACCGCGATCGGACGCCTTTGTATCGGATGGACGAGATTTCTTGCCCTGTGCTGATCATACATGGAACAGAAGATGAGAATGTGGGAGTGGAGCATGCTCATAAATTGGCAGATGCGCTGACGCGGGCAGGCAAACCGTATGAAAAATGGCTGGCGCAAGGGGCCAGCCATCTGTTTGTCGGGGAAGAAATGGAGATGTATACGCGCAAGATGTTCGCTTGGCTGGATGCGCAAGCCTAATCTTCTTTTGGTGTAAGCGGAAGCGTAATGATGATTTCCGTTCCTTTTCCCAGCTTACTGTTCACGTGCAGCTCCCCACCGTGGTTTTCGACCATTCGTCGGGAAATCGGCAGCCCCAGTCCTGTTCCATCCTCTTTTAAGGAGAAGAACGGATCGAATATACGTACCAGATACTCTTGAGAAATGCCTTCTCCCGTGTCTTTGACATGAATATGGACAGCCTGATCGTCCAGGCGGCTTTCAATGGAGAGAACGCCGCCGTCTTTCATGGCTTCAATGCTGTTTTTCATTAAATTTAACAGGATTTGCTTTAATTGCTCGACATCGACGTGAATGCGAATGCTCGGATCACAGTGATCTACGATTTCAATCCCATGTAGCATAGCCTCGGCATTCATCAAGGGAAGAATCGAATGAACGACACCGGTTAGCGCAACCTCGCGATAATCGGGCTTGGACGGTTTGGAGAGCATCAACAACTCCGTCACAATGCGGTTGACCCGTTCAATTTCCTGCAAAATTAAGGGCAAATAGTACAAATCGCGCTCTTGATCCGATAAACGCTGTTCCAATAGCTGAATAAAGCCGTAGATGACCGTTAGCGGATTACGAATTTCATGAGCGGCTCCCGCTGCCAACTGACCGACCATCGCCAGCTTCTCGGATTGATTCAAGTACTCTTGAATTTGCTCCTGCTCCGTAATGTCCAGGAAGGCGACCATCCACCCGGTTTCCTGATCGTGGTGATGATTGTGCAAAGGGATGTAGGAGACCAGGGCAATGAATGGCGTGTCGTCTTTTTTGTACAAGGTCATTTTGCGATTGACGAACCAGGGAGTCGGCTCGTTGCATGTGGGTGCTTCAAAGGAAACCTTGGACACGGGGTAACCGTGATCGTCGAGCTTGACCAAATGCTGTGCCAACTGGTTTACATGAAGACCGACTGTCGCATGGGAGTGAGTAATAATCCCAACAGGCAGAGAGTTTAAGATTTGCTCCCGGATGTTTTTTTCTTCGGTCAGAATTTGCCGTTGCCTTTCATCTTGTGCGAATAGATTGGCGATGCTACTCGACATTTTGTTGAACTCCTGCGCCAACTCAAGGAATTCGTCTTGATGGGTATAGACGATTTGTTGGCCGAATGTTCCTTTCGATACTTCACGCGCTTGCTGCATCAGAGACTGGATCGGGCGCAACAGCTCATTGCGGAAGTAAAACGTACAGAACAGCCCAAACAAGATAGAGGCTACAGAAACGGAATACGTCAGGATCAACGAGACTTTGATGCTCTCATTTGAATTCTGAAACTCTTTGTTCGTCTGATACTCGAGCTGATTGAGTGAAAAGGACAGATCGCGTTCCAACCGGTCGAGCAATGGCTGTACTTCATTGGTAAGGACATAGCTGACGGCGGGAACATTCCCTGCTTGCAGCAACGGATTGATTTTGTTCAAAAAAATAAAGTCCAGTTTTGATATCGATTCAATAATCGTAAACAAGCCACTGTTCGCCTCCGTTTTGGGAAGCGAGGAAAAACGAGCCGTATCGATCAGATTTGTATAGTACTGATCCAGGTAAGACTCGTTGCGCGTCAATGTATACATGTTCAACGCATATGTCTTGGTGTAAATCTGGTTTTTGACTTCCAATAAGGCGCTCGTTTGCGGTAAGAGGTTTTGTGTCAAATACACTTCATCAGAGGTGACCTTGGTCATTTGATAGCTGAACAGGGTCGTTACGCAACCGATGAGAAGCATCATTACGAGATAGCTGAGCATGATTTTTTTCTGAAATCCGAGATTGCTGAAAAGGGGCATGCTGATTAACCTCCATACGAGCCACGGGAAGGAATGAGATTTTGCAGTTCCCGTTCTAAATCTTCACGTACATTTGCTGGCACCATGTGTCCGAATTGACTGAGATGGTTGACTCCTTCGGCAAGTCCGTACATAACTTTTCCATTGGGGAGATCCCCTTGAATAAACTGTTCCATGATGATGCGGTAGCACTGACGAACATCCTGCATCATGGAGGCCAGCACGAAGTCAGGAGCGATGTAGCGCTGATCAGCAATATATCCGATGGTGAATACTCCTGCGCGCTGCGCTTCTGTAATCACTTCGAGATTGAAGCTGTCGCCTGTGGTGTAGATGACATCCACACCTTGTGCAATCATGTCGCGAGTCGTGCGAATGGCCCCCTCAATATCATTGAAATCAGGAACTTTTCCCACGACGATAGTGGTTTTGGGCGACGCCTTTTTCACGCCATCGATAAAGCCTTCTACTTGATGGAGTTCTGTGGGCTTGTCTACCATGATGTACCCGACTTTATCCGATTTTGTCATTTTGGCGGCTAGGATACCCACGAGCTTGCCAGCAGGCTTCATATCGTAACGAATCGTGGTCTGATTCGGATGCGGAGCCTCTCCGTTAAAGGAAACAAAGTGTGTTTTCGGATACCGAAGCGCCACGTCTGTAAAAGGATCAGAGAAGATGAGGCCATGACCGAGTACGAGATCATAGTCGTTGGCTGCATATTTCTCAGCCACCTTCGTAATCTGCTCCGGTTTTATATTATTGGCGATTTCGAGTGAAAAGTTAAATCTTTTTTGCAGTTCTGTCATACTCTCCAACGCACTGCTGTTCCAGCCCTGATCATAAGTGGGGCCCTCCAGCAACAGGGCGACACGCACTTTTTCAGAAGAATGGCTGCTTTTATTTATGACTTTATCAAGATGCTTCATGCTTGTAACGAACTGACTGGTAATGAGCAGAAGCAGCCCGACTACCAAACCGGTAAATAAGACGGGAAATGGCAGCAGCTTTGGCATGCGGGATTCCTCCATAGAAAAAAAGCATAATCCACTTGAAAATATAAATACACGTCATGCCTATTATATCGGTTCTCTGAAGGTTGTGCATGGAAAAAAGGGATACGGACAGGCTAATCGTATGGAGAACATCCTGCACAGCGGGAACAGAAGGGAGGCGTACACGCGATGGAAAACGATATGGTGGAAATCCCCCAGATTCATATTCCGGATGAGGTCACACAGGTCGATCGACCAGAAATTGGAGAGACCACTCCACACCCGAAACCAGACAGCCCTCTGGCGTCGAGCGGGACAGCTGAACCCGCCAGTGATAGCGATTCGAAAGAAAGCAGCGAGCGAATCGGCTTTATTTCATAATACCGATCGGAGTTCGCGCCATTCGACAAAAGAAGTCATTTTCTCTCGTGGACAAGGCTTGCGATTTCTGCAAAAGTAGGAAGTAGAATAGCAAGCGAGATGCGAGGGGATAAGACTGCATGGCCCGATTGCTGATAGTAGATGACGCAGCCTTCACGAGAAGGGTGCTGACGGATATGCTAGGCGAACAACATGAAGTTTGTGGAGAAGCGAGCAATGGTTTGGAGGCAATTGAAAAGTACAAGGAGCTCAAGCCAGATATTGTCACCATGGATATTACCATGCCGCACATGCACGGGATTGAAGCCATGCGTCACATCTTGGATTTTGACCGTGATGCCAAAATTTTGATCTGCTCGGCAGTCGGGCACCGGCAGAAGGTGCTGGAAGCGATGAAAACAGGAGCGAGTGATTTCGTCGTGAAGCCTTTTCAAAAAGAGCAGATACTTGATGCCATCGCCCGACTTTTGTAAACCGGAAAAAGCAAACAGCCGCCAAATCCCGGGTGGGAAGGCGGCTGTTTTTTTAAAAACCAGGATTTACAAGCTGATTTCTGTTCCAATGCCATTTGCTTTCGCCCGTTCATAGACCGTTTTGGCAACGGCTGTGTCCAAATAGGCAACACCCACGGATTTGTACAGCGTGATTTCGTCATCGTTTTCTCGGCCAGGTTTTTTCCCAATCAGAATGTCTCCCAGCTCAGCGTGCATTTGTTCAAAGCTCCATTCACCGTGTTCAATCGGAATGAGCAGATCGCCGGCTTCGTGCTGGGCTCCCTCGAGTGTATCGACCACGACTTTGCTGTTTTGTACAGTAGTCAGGTCGACCTCCTGCATATGAGGAAGAAAAGCACCGATGGCATTGATATGCGTACCAGGACGCAAGCGTGTTCCATCAAACAACGGGCTGGTAGCCTTCGTGCTGCAAATCACAATTTCGGCATTCGCCACCGCTTCATTGGCATCATCCATAACCGTGATTTCGCCTTGCCACTCGGGGTAGAGCGAGAGCAGTGTTTGTTTCATTTCGTCCGCTTTCTCACGTGTGCGGTTATAAAGATAAATGTTTGTCAACAGACGGACTTCCATGACGGCTTGAATTTGTCCGATCGATTGTGCCCCGCATCCCAATACAGCGCAGCTTTGCGCATGTTCTTTTGCCAAGTATTTGGTTGCAACGCCACTGCTTGCACCTGTGCGCATAATCGTCAAGAGGCTCGCGTCCATCATCGCCACATGCTGTCCGGTTTTAGCTTCGGTCAACACGATTACACTTTGGAGTGCTTTGATATCGTGCTTGTGATTCTCAGGGAAAATGCTGATGATTTTTACCGCTACGTAATCGTCCGTTTCCAAATAGGACGGCATGTATAGACTGGTTGCTCCGTATTTCGGATGGTCAATGGCAGTACGAACAGGGGTGGTAACGTTTCCCAGCATATGCTCACGGAAGACGTGTTCCACATCTTCCAAGCAATCTTTCATCGTATAGATTTGTTCAATGTTTTCACGGCTTAATACTAGCATCTCATTCTTCCTTTCCATCAGGATTCGTCCAAATCCAAATCCTTTGTTTCCTTCGTAGCAGAAACCGCAATGAGAGAAATAACCCCGGAAATGACAATGTACAAAGCGATTGGCACCCACGAGTTAAAGGAGCTTAACAAGGCAGTAGCGATCAGTGGAGCAGTACCGCCTGCCAAAGCAGCACCGAGCTGGTAGCCAACCGTTACCCCAGTATAGCGTACATTTGTACTGAAAATCTCGGAGAACATCGTACCCAATACAGCTGTGACCGGAGCCCAGAGAATCCCGAGTCCGATGACTGTAGCGACGGTAAGCCAGAGAGCTGATTTCAATGACAGCATATAAAAGTAAGGGAATGCAAACAGCATCATCGCTATCGTTCCCACGACATACAAAGGCTTTCTTCCTACTTTATCTGACAGCATGCCCATGTACGGAATCGCGATGGTTGTCACTAATGTGGCGATCGTCACGGCATTGAGTACCGTTATTCGGTCGTAGCCCAAGTAGTTCGTCGCGTAGGCAATAATAAACGTCGAGAAAATATAGAACGGTGCCGTTTCTACCACTTTGGCTCCGACGGCAATCAGAACAGCTTTCCAGTGATAGCGAAATGTATCTACGATGGGAACTTTCGCAATGTTCCCCGTCTTTTTTGCTTCTTGAAAAGCTGGCGTTTCATCGATGCCATTGCGAATCCAGAGTCCTAAAAAGACGAGCGCTGCACTCAATAGAAACGGAATTCGCCAGCCCCAAGACATGAATTGATCATCGGGAAGCGCACTCATTAAAGAAATGGCCAACGTACCGAGAAGCATACCGATCGTTACACCCATTTGCGGGATACTCCCAAAAAAGCCGCGTCTGCCTTTGCCGGAGTACTCTACGGCGAGAAGCAATGCGCCTCCCCATTCGCCGCCGATCCCTAAGCCCTGAATCAAACGCATCATGACGAGAAGAATCGGAGCCCAGATGCCAATAGCATTGTAATCAGGCAGCAAGCCGATTAAGACGGTAGCACCTCCCATCAGCGACAACGTCAAGACCAGCGTCTTTTTACGACCGATTTTGTCCCCGATATGACTGAAGATCACGCCACCTAAAGGCCGGATGAAAAAGGGAAGACCAAATGAGAGATAAGAGAGCAGTAAGCCTACAGTTGGATCAGACGAAGGAAAAAATAGCTTGTTGAATACGAGCGATGCCATGGTTCCATACAGAAAAAAGTCAAACCATTCAATGGAGCTGCCAATCAGGCTCGCGACCAACGCTTTGTTTTGAACCTTTTTGGAAACGCCCGCTTGTGTTTGTAATGCCATCGGGTAATCCTCCTTTGTCGGTAGATATTGAAGTGTCACTTCAATTTCAGAGTGAAGTAGTACTTCAATTTTCACAAATAAAACGATTACAAATCTGATAATAATAAAGATTATAAAATGCAACACAATTTGTGGCAATAGTAAAAATTGATACTTATGCTAACTTTACAACTTTTTTCGGGAAAGAGTATGATAGACCTATCCTTTTTACGGCGAGGTATGCAAATGGAACCTACCATTGGTGTATTAATCAAATCGCTTCGTGTCGGCAAAAAGAAGACACTCAAACAAATTGCGGAAAAAACACAGCTGTCGATCAGCTTTTTGTCCCAAGTAGAGCGTGGGAAGTCTTCCATTACGCTAGAGTCATTGAAAAAAATTTCGGAAGCCTTGGGAGTGAGCCCAGGCTATTTCTTTTCGGGTGAGTCGAGTGGAGGGAATGGGCAGGTACGCAGAGCGAGCAAAGAGCGGTCTGGGCTTTTGCATGCGCCTTTTGTGTATGAGGACCTGTCCGGTGATTTGGAGAATCCGTCGCTGGTACCGATTCTTGTCACGCTTTCACCGCATGGAGAAAAAGGCACGCCTTTTGTACATAAGGGGCAAGAGTTTATCTACGTCCTTGAAGGTGTGTTGACTCTTTTGCTGGGGGAAGAGGAGCATGATTTGTTCCCTGGCGACAGCATTCACATGGATTCATCCGTTCCGCACAACTGGGTGAACCGTACAGGAGAGGTCACCAGATTCCTTTGTGTCAATTCGCATGACAGCGACATGATTCCGACCGCTTCTTATTAATTGACCGAGAGCATTTAGCGAAGTCATGTTTTCTACTATAATAGAGGAACGCGTAGAAAAGAGCGGTAAAGAGGTGAAAGTGTGCCCGTAGAGCCTAACTATTTTCAACAGTATCAGCATGCTGATATCGAAGAATTAGCTGATGTCATTGGAGAACTTTTGCAAAATCCGATAACGGTTGAAGATGCCGATCATAAACTGATTGCTTACAGCTCACACGGAGAAAGCACAGATGAAGCGCGCTGGTCTACCATCATGGGGCGACGGGTACCGGAAAAAGTGCTGACGCGCCTTTGGAAGGACGGCGTATTTCAGGAGCTGTTAACGCAAGACGACCCCGTACACATCCCGGCCAAGGACGAAATCGGTTTGGGTAAGCGTGTGGCGATAGCCATTCGCAGAGGGAGCGACGTGCTCGGTTACATTTGGGCACAAGAGGTGAATCGACCAATTACCCGAGACGATGATGAAATTCTTCGTCAGGCAGCACGCGTAGCCGTCTCGCGTCTCATCCAACGGCAGGGAAAACGCAAGGCGGAGGAGCAGCGACGCAAGGAATTTCTATGGGAGCTGTTGCTGGGGAATCACAGTAGTGAGGCTGCCATTCGCCAAAAAGCGGACACCTTGCAGATGCAGCTTCCGACCTCTTATTTAATTTGTATTATTGAAGCGGCAGGAGCCCGTCTGGACCAGTACTTGTATCCGTTGCTAATGCGTGACAAGCTGCTCTGGGTTGTCGACGGCTCGCAAATTATCTTATTGATCGGTTTGTCCGATGCGAAAAAAGACAAGAGTGACGTGCTCATTCGCAAGGTGGAACAGTTCCTCGCCGACTCGCTCGGCAAGCTCGAAGCACATGTCACGGAAGGACGCCAGGTAATTGCTGGGTACGGGAGAGATTACAAGTCTTATACGGATATTGTGAAAAGCTACAGGGAAGCGCTGCATGCGCTCAAGATCAAAAAGCTGTTTCCGCAGGAAAATGAGGGGATTCACGGGTATCACGAGCTAGGGATTTATCGATATCTACTACAACTGAAGCAGTGGGAAGAGGAGCAGGGCTACCAGAATGAACGGCTGGAAAAGCTCAGACAGTACGATCGCGACAACCAGACCACGCTCTTGACGACATTGGAGACTTTTTTGGATGCCGCTGGCAAGGTCAACAAGACAGCAGAGCGCCTGCATATCCACATTAATACGTTGAGCTACCGACTGAGAAGAATTGAGGAGATCATGCGTGTCGATCTCGACAATATGAACCAGCGGGCTGCCTTATATTTAGAGTTGAAAATAGCCAAATTAGATGGGGAACAGTAGTTTGTTTGTGAATTTTCACAAATGAAAAGACGCTAAAATTAAAGGAATCTCCAAGGAGTATGCCCGAAGATACGCTGTACAATAATAGTAACCGCAAAGAAATTGGCGTTTCCAAGGAGGACATACTTATCATGATCGTTGGAATTCCAAAAGAAATTAAAAATAATGAGAACCGCGTAGCCATTACCCCGGCAGGTGTAGCTGCTCTGGTACAAAACGGACATTCCGTTCGTGTAGAAACAAGTGCAGGGCAAGGCAGTGGTTTTACGAATGAAGATTACAAGGCAGTAGGCGCTGAGATCGTAGAAACAGCAGCAGAGGCATGGGCGTCTGACATGGTAATGAAAGTAAAAGAACCACTCCCTGCTGAATACGGATATTTCCGCGAGGGTCTGATTCTGTTTACGTATTTGCATCTCGCACCAGAGCCTGAATTGACTCGTGAATTGATCGACAAAAAAGTGATTGCAATCGCTTACGAAACCATTCAGCTCGACAATGGCGCTCTGCCTCTGTTGATGCCGATGTCTGAAGTAGCAGGCCGCATGTCCGTTCAAATCGGCGCACAATTCTTGGAAAAGCAATACGGTGGAAAAGGTGTTCTGCTCGGTGGCGTACCAGGCGTACCAAAAGGCGAGGTAGTCGTAATCGGCGGCGGGATCGTAGGGACGAACGCAGCGAAAATGGCGCTTGGACTGGGTGCAAATGTGACGATCATCGATGTAAACGCAGACCGTCTGCGCCAACTGGATGACTTGTTCCAAGGTCGCGTTCAGACGCTGATGTCCAATTCCTTCAACATCGCAAACGCTGTGAAAAAAGCAGATTTGCTGGTAGGCGCTGTACTCATTCCAGGTGCTCGTGCTCCACGTCTGGTAACAGAAGACATGGTAAAAGAGATGTCACCTGGTTCTGTGATCGTAGACGTTGCGATTGACCAAGGCGGATCGATTGAAACCGTTGACCGCATCACTACTCATGACAAGCCAACCTATGAGAAGCACGGTGTGATTCACTACGCGGTAGCCAACATGCCTGGCGCAGTCGCTCGTACATCTACATTGGCCCTGACCAACGTAACCGTTCCTTACGCGGTACAATTGGCGAACAAAGGCTACGCACAAGCAATTCGCGACAACAAAGCATTGGCAAAAGGCGTAAACGTCATCGACGGCAAAGTCGCTTACAAAGCTGTCGCTGATGCGCATAACCTGCCGTATGCTTCTATTGAAGAAGTTTTGCTGGTGAAAAACTAGCTTCAACGGTAAATAGAAAGAAGAAACTGCTTGTCCGAGCTTCGGCAAGCAGTTTTTTTATTTATTCGGCCCAAGCGGGTCAGGGTATTTGACCGAGTCCATCTTCATTTTTCCAGAATCACTTAAGAACATGTGGACTTGAATTTGGGCCAGGGAATCAGGCGTGAGCTTATTGTGCTTGCGAATTTCGTATTTTCGCCATGCTTGGTAGTCTTTTTTAAACAAACTTTCCTCCAAGCTATAGAGATCAACCCCTGCTTTGACTCCTTTTAGAAACGTCCCGCGAATTTGCTCGGCTATCTGTTCTTCGGAGTTTTTTCGTACGAAAGCAGGCGTAACAGGACTCATCATTTCGCGAACGAACCCATTAAGTCGGACATTGACCTGATAACGAGGATGCTCTCCGGTGGTAATCGGAGTGATGTCCAATTGGACGTGCTCAATGCGCATTGTTGCTTTGGGAGTGTTGTTTTGTCTCACAATGAGCCCAGCAAATTTCGTGTTACTATTCATCCACCGAATCCCCATTAAATCACGATTGGGGAAATACCCCTGCCAATTTGCACGATGAATGGCGTGGATGCCATCGATGGATAGACGAGAAATGAAACGGTTATTTTCTTTCCAGGAACGCTCGTACAGCGTGATGTTTGGTAATAACACGGTGTTTGACGGCTCCCAAAAGTTCGAGATAAACCGATAAAATTGGATCGGCTCGATAAACGAACGCTGCTCGTAAACATCCTTTGGCTGATGCAAGAGAGAGTCCAATGGAGAAAATCCAACCAAAGAATGAGAGCTTAATACTCTGTCAATCGGCTCCCGCGTTCCGAATACCCATTTGGTGTAACGAATCAGTCCGTATCGATTCATAATATCGTGGGTGGAGATCACTCCCTTTTGCAAGATTCGCTCATGAAAGACGAGGGAGGATACAAAGCCTAGAAATACGGGTACCTGCGCATTTTTTTGCAGGTTATCAAAGGCAGACTGAAGTGTTTTCCCTTTTCCGATCGAAATGGTCGCAGGTGGTGCTTGAAGGGTGGTCGATGACTCCTGCTTGGCGACGGTAGACAGATCGGTGGATTGGGCGTATAAAACATATTCATTGTTGACGTAATCAATGCCAATAGCAGATAAGTAGCGAAGGTCCTGAATCGATTTCTGGTCCCAGCAGCCGCTAAGAAGAGTCGTTGCTAACAGCAGCATAGCAGAAGCAATCCGCATGCCCTTCATTTATGATCGCCACCCTTAGCCGATCTCGTTCGAAAAAAACTGGTCATGGATTTGAACAAGACTATGAGCAGTGTGGACAAGGAGTTGGATGAACCCATCAAAATATACGATCTGCCAAAGGACGTCAAGGTAGACAAATAGTATACGATGGCAATATTTCCGAGGATAAAGCCGTACATGCCGATGGTTGCGGAAAGGAAGAAAACAGCAAAACGAGCCACGGTAACGGCTCCGCTTAATGCCTGGTTGACCAGTGTGAAGGAGGCAACGACTGTAAGGGAGCCGATAAACAGCATGGAGGGCGATGTCAGTCCTGCACGAATGGAAGCATCCCCGATAATCAGTGCGCCGACTAATGCTAGTGTCTGCCCGACGTTTTTGGGCAAACGGGCACCTGCCTCGCGCAGAAATTCAAAGATAAACAAGATAATAAATAGCTCCATCGGCGCGGAAAACGGCAGTCCTTTTCGGCCTTGTGTAACGGTAGCGAGCAATTGAAAAGGATATTGCTCTACATTATAGGCCGACAGGGCAATCCAAAAGCCAGGCAGAAAGATTGCGATCCAAAATCCACCCAGGCGCAGCATGCGTTCCAGCCATACATAAGTAACAGGATACTGATCATCTTCGGGAGATTTGATTAGTTCGAGCAAGGTAACAGGTGCCACGATTGCCAAGGGTGAGCCGTCTATCAACACGATCACTTTACCTTGCAAGAGCATGTAAATCGCAAAGTCAGGACGTCCCGTATAATCAACTAACGGAAACAGCGAACGAGTATTGTCACTGAGTAATTTTTCCAGGATAGCGCTATTCAAGATTTTTTTTGACCTACAATTGAGGAGCCTCTCGCGCATCATCTCCACGAGATCCGAAGATACCCCATCTGTGATATACATCATCGCAACTCTTGTACGCGAGCGCGTTCCGAGAATAAAAGGCTCGTAGGCCAGGGTAATTGTTCGCAGACGCTTGCGGATGAGAGCCACGTTTGTGGAGAGATCCTCGACGAAGCCGTCGCGGGGACCTTTGATCGATATCTCTGTATTGGCTTCCTCAGGGCCACGCTCCGGCCGATTGGAGATGTCCCAAGCGAATGGAGGGGAGTCTCCAATGAAAATCAGCAAATCTCCTGCAAACAGTCGCTCCACCCACAACTCTGGGTTCGTGAAGAGTGGGAAAAGAGGCAGGGAGCGCAAATCACCAATAGCCAGGAATCGCTCCAATTGCGGCAGCGCCGTATCTTGTAATTGACGAATGTCTGCAAGTCCTTCGCAATAAAGCATCAATACAGGCTGGTCCTCAGATGTGACCGTGCGCAAAAAAACGACGTCCGCACAATGCGCGAGTTTTTCCCGCAGTTCCTCTTCAAGGGTCATAAGGGGCCTCCTCCTGTCTGGATGGTTTGCGCAGGGATAGCAGGATGAGCGCGAGTGAGACAACAATCATGGTGACGAAGTAAAGTGGGTAGTATACACGCGATAAGAAGGCTACGAATTGCATGTCGCTGTAAGGGAGGCTGGTGAAGGCGATCATGCTTCCGCCGAAAAACAGCATCATGAATTTGCGTTGCTTTCGAGTTCGTATCGTGATCAAATCTCCTAAAAGAATCAGGCAAAGCGTTATTCGAATAAAAGCACCAGAAAGCCATTGAAAAATCGAGAAAAACTCCATGTTCTCGATGTCTTTTCCGATTGTGAGTAGCCGCCATTGTTCAAATGCAGGAAAACGTTGACGAGCGGACTCCACAGGTCCAAATTCTGCAATTGCTCCTGTCAGTGGGCTGAGTGTCAACAGCAGCGTGATACCGAGCATGACAAAAAAGTGTACGAGACGAAACGGCTTTCGAACGTGATGCTGGAGCAAAAGGAGCAGAAACAGCTCGGTGAAACCGCCGCCAACGTAAAGCATCCCATGTAGCAGCGGACGAAAACCGTTTTGGAAAAGCGGGAGCAAAAAACTATAATCCTTTTTGGGAATATTGCCAAAAGCGACGAAAAATCCGAGCAACACGACTACGGGGAGCAAGACGCCTGCTGTGATTCCAACGGAGGTCATACCTCCAATAGAAGCGAGTACACATAGCCCGACCAAGGCTAAAGCGGTCACCCACTCGGGTGTACGAGGCAAGTAGTTTACGGTTGTCCAAGTTTGCGTATCGATCAGATTCGTCAGCGCCATTAGGTACAGGCAGATCATGATTGGAACGAGCAAGAGATTGCTGACGATTTTTCCTGACCGTTGTGAAATCCATTCATACAAAGATTGTTGATCCAAACTTCGATTAACCACAAACAGCAAATACGCCCAGAAGGAAAAAGGGATACCAGCAAGTAACACGCTCAACCAAGCATCTCTTCCGGCTTTACTCAATAAGAGGGGGATGACGGTTACGTGGTTCGTAATGCCGATCGTCAGCATCATCACCATAATGGCTTGACCAATCCCGATTTTTCCGTCCACTTTCATGAAAGACTTATCCCCCTGTGCGTGGTGGTGCTGTTAGGATTTGCCTGCTTGCTTGGAAATATGTATCACGTATAAAGGTTACATCCGTCCGAAAAAGTATGGTATTCTACTATGAGGTAAAAAGGTAGAAACGGAGTAAGGAGTGCAGCCGATGTATCAGCTCATAAGAAAATATCTATTCCAGCAAGATGCGGAAGAGATTCATGAAAAGACAATTGGTGCCTTAAGGCTGGTGGAGGATTCTGCTCCAGGCAAAAGCATCCTGAAGATGATCTATCAGGTAAAAGACCAGCGATTGGAGAATAAGCTGTGGGGAATGACGTTTCCGAATCCAGTCGGACTTGCAGCCGGTTTTGATAAAAATGCAGAAGTCTATCATGCGTTAGGTGCTCTTGGTTTTGGGTTTGTGGAAATCGGGACGTTGACGCCGCAGGGGCAGCCAGGCAATCCGAAGCCGCGTTTGTTCCGCTTGCCGGAACATCAAGCTGTCATTAACCGGATGGGCTTCAACAATCACGGTGCGTATTTGGCTTCCCAGCATTTGGTCGATTACGCATACTCAGATGTTCCGATTGGGATTAACATCGGAAAAAACAAAGTAACGCCGAATGAAGAGGCGGCCATCGACTATAGCAAATGTATGGACATGCTCTATGCATACGGTCACTACTTCGTCATTAACATCAGCTCTCCGAATACCCCGAATCTGCGTGACTTGCAGGAAACAGAGAGCTTGCGTCATTTGGTGCGTGCAGTAAGGGAAAAGGCATCTGAAATGGAAGCACGTTCCATCAAGAAAAAACCGATATTGCTGAAAGTAGCACCAGACATGTCGGATGAGCACATGCGCGATGTTGTTCACGCTGCTGTGGAAGAAGGCATTTCCGGAATTATCGCTACCAATACGACCTTGTCACGCGAGGCGGTTTCCGGACATCGATTTGCCGAGGAAGCGGGCGGCTTGAGCGGAAGACCTCTTACGGAGCGTTCCACTGCTTGGGTGAAGGAGATTTATCAAGAAGTAGGAGACAAGGTACCAATCATCGGTGTCGGGGGCATTTATAACGGCGAAGATGCCTACGCGAAAATCCGAGCAGGAGCCAGTCTCATTCAGGTGTATACAGGGATGATTTATCAGGGCCCAGGTATTGCCAAGCAAATCAACAAAAAGCTGCTCAAACTCATGCAGCGGGATGGTTTTAAACATATTAGTGAAGTAATTGGTGTAGACGCAAAAGAATAGAGAGAACAAGTACGCATAGGTCGATGGCTCCGTTTGTAGTGGGGCATCGACTTATGCGTTTTCGCTTATATTCTTCCGATTTATGTAGTGATCCGGTATAATGATGTGGGACAAACATGAATTATCTGTCAATTGTATATTGTCGGCGTTAGGTGCCTTTATGTGAAGCATAAAGGGTAACAGGGAATCGGGTGAAAGTCCCGAGCGGTCCCGCCACTGTAACCAGGGAGCTCTCTTTGAGAAGGAAACCACTCATTTTCGTATGGGGAAGGACAAAGAGCGCATGGATCTGGAAGCCAGGAGACCTACCTATAAGCCACACCCACAGAACCTTCGCGGAAAGGAGCGGTGAATACGGGCAATGAGGCTGTATAGTCAGTCTGTTGTTTTGTGTGCACAATCTCGTCCAGTGATGGATGGGATTTTTTTGTTTGTAGGAATAGAACGAAAGTCAGTGAAGGGGGAAGGAACATGAATCGATCTCGTCTGGTATCTACTGGTCTGATGATCGCGGGGTTTGTCCTGTATTTTTTGCTCAATGAACCAGAGACAGGACATGCGATGCACATCATGGAAGGGTATTTGCCATTATCCTGGGCCTTATTTTGGTGGGCTGTCTTCTTGCCGTTTTTTATACTTGGGATTCGCTCGATTAACAAGATTGTAAAAGAACATCCCGAAATGAAGCTCCTTATTGGCGTTGCTGGAGCGTTTGCGTTTGTTTTATCTGCACTGAAAATCCCTTCGGTTACAGGCAGCAGCTCTCACCCGACTGGAACAGGCCTTGGCGCCATTATGTTTGGGCCTTTTGCGATGTCTGTGTTAGGGAGTATGGTGCTCTTGTTTCAAGCCTTGCTCTTGGCACATGGAGGCTTGACTACGCTAGGAGCAAATGCTGTATCCATGGCGGTAGTAGGACCACTGGTGGCATACGGAATCTATCGAATGATCATGAAAGTGGGCGGAAGCCAGCGTCTGGCTGTTTTTGCGGCGGCTGCTTTGGCTGACCTCGCTACGTATGTGGTGACTTCCATTCAACTGGCGCTCGCATTCCCGGCTGAATCTGGTGGAGTGTTGGCCTCGTTTGCCAAATTTGCAGGAATTTTTGCATTCACGCAAGTGCCGCTCGCAATCAGTGAAGGGCTGTTGACCGTTCTTGTTTGGAACTGGTTGTTATCTTACAACGCAAAAGAGCTTACACAGCTTCGTTTGCTCAAACGGGAGGAATCGCTGTGAAAAAAGGATGGAACTGGCTATTGCTCTTGGGGGTAATCGTACTGGCGATTGTCCCGTTGTTGCTGGTGCAGGATTCGGAATTTGGCGGCGCAGACGGCGTGGCGGAGGAAGCGATCAAGGAAATTGCCCCGAACTACGAACCGTGGTTCCAGCCGCTGATAGAACCGCCAGGAGGAGAGACGGAGAGTCTATTGTTTGCGGTGCAGGCGGCGTTGGGAGCGGGAGTGGTTGGCTACGCTGTGGGTTTGTACAAAGGTCGGTTGGATAAGCGGAAAAAATGAACGGGCTCCAACTTGATTCTCTCTCTTATCAAAACAGGCTGAAACGTCTGCCTCCAGCACATAAGCTATTGCTGGCGAGTGCATTGTTACTGCTCGTCCTGGTGGGACATGTATGGATGCAGATGGCGGTCGTTGTCTGGATGACGGTATGGGTAGTAGTGTATGCCCGTATTCCTGTCCGTATCTACTGTGCCTTTATGATCGTGTCGCTCTCGTTTTTCATGGCGGGGCTCCCTGCCCTCTTGGTAGAAGGAGCGAGGGCAGGAGAAGTACAGGTCCAGGTCGCGGCAGTATGGGAACTGGGTTCGTATGTTCTCTATGTGCCGATGTCTTCCTTCAGTAAAGTTTGGATCTTATTTTGGCGTACCATGGGGAGCTTATCTTGCTTTGCCTTCATTTTGTTTACCGTGCCGTTTGCCGAAATCTTGCAGGTGCTTCGCTGGCTCCGTATGCCTGTCATTGTGACTGACTTATTAATGATCATGTATCGGTTTATTTTTGTGTTGGTAACGATTTCTCACCAGCTCTGGATTGCCCAACGTTCTCGTGGAGGTCATCGCGGCTTCCGCGCGACGCTTCGAGATGCAGGAGTTCTCGTTGCGCAATTGTTTGTCAGAGCGATGCGCAAATATGAAGCCTTGCACAAAGGGATGGCGGCTAGAGGCTTCGGGGAGAGCATGCAGGTGCTCGCGTTTCATACCCACGCTCGCTCGCGACGCTATGAATGGGAGTCAATCGCAGGTTGTATGCTGCTGGTACTGCTTGAGTGGTGGACAGGAGGTTGGCGGTTATGACATCACGGTTGTTAGAGTTCATCGATTTGCAGTACACGTATCCGGGAGGGCGGGGACCCGTCCTGTCTGGGTTATCCTTATGGATTCCAGAGGGGAAAAAATGTGTCCTTTTGGGACGAAATGGCTGTGGGAAGTCGACCTTGTTCTTGCATGGAAACGGGATCATCGAGCCACAGCAGGGACAGGTGCTGTGGAAGGGGAAACCGCTGGTCTACAAGCGAGCCGCCCTGCAAGAAATGACGCAAAAGGTAGGTTTGGTCTTTCAAGATCCCGAGCATCAGCTGATCGCAAGCACGGTCGCGGAAGATATATCCTACGGTTTATGTAATCAAAAGCTGCCTGTGGACGTAATCCGGGCAAAGGTAGAAAAGGTGCTGGATGCATTCGGGTTGAGAGAGCTGGCAGAAGCTCCGATTCATCATTTGAGCCTGGGACAAAAACGGCGTCTCGCACTCGCAGGGGTCATGGTCATGGAGCCCGAGCTATTGCTGTTGGACGAGCCTACTGCGTATCTGGATCGCTATCAGACGAAAAATTTACTGCGGGAGCTCGATGCCATTCACCGGCAAGGAACGACTGTTTTGATGGCGACACATGATATGGATATTGCCTTTGAATGGGCAGAGTGGATTTGCATCATGGATGAAGGCAGGCTTGTGTTTGCGGGAGATCCGCAGGAGGCATTGGAAAATAGAACTATGCTGGAGAGTCTTCATCTGGGTATGCCGTTGCTCGTTGATGTGTGGGAGGCACTCCCTGAGCAGTGGAAGCGGGAACTTGGCGGAAATATTCCACGTTCGGTCGACGAGCTGCGAAAAATGCTCAGTGTTCAGCGAGTGTGGTGAATGGAGTGGCCGCTTTCGGGTAAGCTAACCCCAAAAAGCCATGGAGGTATGCAGTATGGAACAAGAAGATTCTGTCGGGAGTTCATCTGTCCCGAATCATCAGGAAAAAGGAATTTCCCGCCGCGTGAAGGATGAACTGTTGTATCAAGTTTTGGAGAAAGATATGACTACCGTCGAGCAGGAAAAAAAGCTAAAAGATGATTATTTAAAAGGAAAGGCGTAAAATTGCGCCAAAAAGCCCTTCTCGCCACATAAAGGCGTGAAGGGCTTTTTCATGGAATGATCCCCGTACCCACCCTCGTCTGTCAGACAAAATCAACACACGGTAGTTACAATACCTTGTACGCATTACTCATGTCACATTACTGGGCGTTTTATGTAAGAGAGGGATTTGAACCCTCAGGGTTGCCCCTCGACCCGACCAATGAGTTTTCAACATTAACCCTGTTGAATGGGGACGTGTTCGCCTTTTGCAGACAGACTACCGACTTCCATGTCTCTTACGTCAGGTTTCTTGCAGCTCCGTTAACCAGTTGAATTGTTGAATGCTTGCATCCAGTTCCCGGTACTGCTTGGACAGCTCGTCGACTTGCTTTTGCAACTGGGCAATATTAACAGTCGAGCAAATCTTGACCTCCGAACGGCTGTAGCGATCATGCTTGACTGTAGCTGCTTTGATCAGGTCGGCCAGCTCATTGCGTTTTGAACCGAGAACATCACGTTTGGTTAACGCATCGGAGAGCGTCATTGTCTCGTTAAAGCGGCAAGACGCATTGGTTCGATTGATTTGCTGAACAATACGTTCGAGCTGGTCAAACAACTGATACAGCTCAGATAAGAGATCGTTAGGATTTTCAGGAGGAAGCTCGCCTTCCTGAACCTTTGCGCTGTTATGCAAACGGTGCCCCAACTGTTCGATCCGTTTTTGATAATCGGCACGAATGATTAACGCTTCCGCGAGTTTCACAACTGTACCCCCCTATACCAATCTGATTGTTTATACGCTTGTTTGTTTGATTGGTTGTGGTGAAAAAAATAAAATATGGTAAAATTTGATTTTTGCTGAAAAGGTAAGAAGATTTGTGCGAATTTTGTAGGGATATGTCCATTCATCACGAATAACGTAAAGAAGGCACTTACTTACAATGGGAGAAGTGATGAGGTTGTGATTTCAACTTTGAATAAGACGCTATGCGTTCAGCAACTCGTAGAAAAATTAAGAGACAAGCAGCTTCTTCATGTACCAATCGCTGATCTTCGAGAATCCAATAAAGCGTTGTATGAATACGTCAATCAGCTCAATGACTCGATTGCGATCATTCCGACCACGATTAATTCTGTCATTACAGGGGTCATCCGCTTCCAGGAAGGGTACTTTATTACCTTGGGCATGCTCATTTGGAAAGATGCCAACAAAAAAGGAGCGTTCAAAGAAGGGACATTTCTTTTGTACAAGCATGACGCTCATGATTCGATTGAGGATTGCGTCCATATTACCAATTCCATCGAAAATCACAATTTGATGGAAAGCTTGTTCTTTGCGTGCTGCGAGAGCAAGGATGGCGATTCCGTGCTTTCCTATTCGCATATCGAGCATGCGATTACATACGGAGAGCTGTATCGTGACATGAAGTCCAAAATCAAAAAAGGGTTTGCGTAATTACTGCAAAACGAGGTGGAAAAGCTTTACATTCCGGATTTTGAGTGATATACTGCTTTAAATTTTAAAAATTTCCAATTGAAGAGGAGTTTACCTATTCATGATGACCAAGAAGTAACGTCTTGCCATTCACCAGTTGGCCCGACCCCCTCCATGTAAATGGTTTTGTTACCCACAAATAAAATCCACTTACAACAAAATGGAGGAATATCACGATGAGTAAACCAGAAATGAATGTTGCCCTAGTAGTTGGTCCGGATACGGACCTGGATAGCCAAGCAATCCGGAATACACTTGAGTATTTTGGAGCTCGAGTCTTTACGTACTGGATTGGTCGACCAAGCGATTTAATTGATGTATTGAATGGCACCGACCTTTACCCAAATACCGACATGATTGTTCTGAATTTCCATGGCGATGAGGGAAGCCTCATCATGCCAGAGCTGGGCGAGGACGTTTACGAGGAAGGAGAACCAAAGGGTGATTTTGGTCCTGACGAGGTTAGACGTTTTGCCAAGCTGGATGGAAAAATCGTGTTAGGTAACGGATGCTCGCTTGGTGATCCCGAATTAGCGAAGGCCTTTCTGGACAGTGGTTGCCACACGTATATCGGGCCAGATGATTACCCGGATGGAAATTCTGCGCTGATGTTCGCACTGCGCTTTTTCTACGAGGTAATTCAAAACAAGAAAAGCGTGGAAGAAGCTTTTCGAATCGCAAAAGCAACGGATGAAGAAACCGAGATGTATCAGCTCTATGTAAAAGAGTAATTGCAACGCAAAGAGAGCCTTGTATGAGGCTCTTTTTGTATTCTTCTGCCCGAAAAGTCTTAGGTTATCATTCATCTTTGTCTACCCCAGCTACATCAGCACCTGAAGCGACTACGCCTGCGGCAACAGAGAAAGCGACGATCACGAAGAGTGAATTTGAACAGATTGAAAATGGGATGAGCTTTGAGGAAGTAAAAAAAATAGTGGGCGGGGAAGGCGAACTGCTCGCTGAGGTTCGTAAAGCAGGAGAGGAAGGACACACGATCGTCTACATGTATGAGGGAGAAGGGACGATTGGAGCAAATGCAAATTTTTCTTTCCGAGGCGGAATTCTGCAAGTAAAATCCCAAATCGGACTGCAATAGGATGAAAAAGGGCGCAGGCAAATGCTTGCGTCCTTTTTGCTTAGTAGGTCATGGTACAGGCAAAACTTCCGCGAAACGCATACAGTACTGTGTCTAAGGAAAGGAGGAGGCAGAATGGGTTTCTTTAATGGCTTTGATGACTTTGCTCTGATCCTGGTTCTGTTTGTTTTGCTTGTCATTGTCGGATGTGATTGTGATTAGGAAACGGGTTTAGCAAAAGAGTAATGCAAAGGGACATACAATCCCTTTGCATTATTCATTTATGAATGGAGGGGAGGGTGAAAAGTGGCTAGAAAAATTCATGGTTTTACCCCTGAGTTTTCTGACTGGCTCAAGTCGAATAAGGTCTCGGTCAGAAAGCTGCAAAAAAATCCTGAATCCCTTGGTCAGTATTATCAAGAGTGGGCAAAAACAAGCCGTAGGACGAGAAAAGAGCCTCGAGCGCCAAGGGTTTCCAATTTAAACCTTGATATGGATACCCTTTTAAATGGTGTTCGCATAGCAAACGAGGTGTTCAGAACGTTCCAAGGAACAAATGGGATAGGAAGCATGTTTAGAAGGTTCATGTAGTCGATCACGAATCTTGTCGGGAGCTATTCCAGCAATCCCAGCTCTTCGTATACCTTCTTGGACACGACACCGTTTGGTATTAATTTTCGATCATATTGAAATTTCTTTAGAGCTGCAGTAGTCGAGGATCGAAACTTGCCATTGCATACCCCATGATAATAACCAGCGCTCTTCAATCGAGATTGGATGAGCTGTACATCTCCACCAACATCGCCTTCGGCTAAATCTCTAGGATCGTGGCTCGGGTCCCCCAATACATGACCATAAATCGTTACTTTTGTTCCGAGTGGAATCATCTTGAACAGTTCGATGACATCGTTGTTTCGCATGCGGATACAACCATGGCTCAAATGCTGTCCGATGGAGTGTGGCTTGTTTGTGCCGTGGATGCCATAAATTCCCCAAGGGACGTTTAAACCTAACCATCGTGGACCGAATGAGGGTCCCCAATCTTTTCCTTTGGATATGATTTTGTATTCTCCAACTGGTGTAGGTGTAGAAGGATTACCAACTGCGACCGGATACGTTTTTATTGTTTTTCCATGCTTTTTGACGATTAACTTGTGTTTTCTGGGATAAACCTCAATCGTAATAATCCCTTGGTCGCTTATGATTGGTAACGAATGCTCAGCGTAAACGATTTTTTGACCGATTTTGATTTCTACTGGAAAGCTTACGGTTAGGAGAAGGATTGCCGCAAAACAAATGAGCAAGCGAGATATCGTTCGATTCACCATTGTAAATGTTCATCCGATCATCTGTTTTTTCGCAGTACAACTTTAATTTGTGAATGGAAACAGCATTTTATTCGGGAGCATGTGAAAGCCCTCCTCATCAGAGAAGGGCTGTTTCTTTGCTTATAGGTCGTAATACAGCTCATATTCTTTCGGATTCACAGTCCGCTCAACTTGCTCGATCTCACCGCGTTTTTGTGCAATCCAGCCTTCAATTACTTCTTTTGTGAAGACATCCCCTTCGAGCAAGAAGTCATGGTCTTGTTCAAGTGCGACAAGTGCTTCCGCGAGAGAGGCGGGAGCGCTCTTGATTTCATGTTTTTCCGCATCGGACAAGTCGTAGATGTTTTTATCCATTGGGCCGAAGCCAAGTTCACGCGGGTCGAGCTTGCGCTTGATGCCATCGAGGCCAGCCATCAGCATGGCAGCAAAAGCCAAGTACGGGTTAGCAGTAGAGTCCGGCGTGCGGAACTCAATGCGGGACGCTTTTGGGGTAACGGCAGCAATCGGAATCCGAACGGCAGCAGAGCGATTTCCTTTGGAGAAGACCAAATTCACGGGTGCTTCGTAGCCGGGAACCAGACGCTTGAACGAGTTGGTGCTTGGGTTCGTCAAGGCGATCAGTGCAGGGGCGTGTTGCAAAATACCGCCAATGTAGTGCAGGGCAGTCTCACTTAGATTTGCGTAACCACCTTGCTCATAGAACAACGGGGTATCGCCGTTAAACAAGCTTTGGTGAACGTGCATGCCAGATCCGTTGTCTCCAACGATTGGTTTTGGCATGAAGGTAGCAGTTTTGCCGTGTTTGGCAGCTACATTACGCACAATGTATTTGAACAGCAATAAATTGTCTGCTGTACGAGTCAGTGTATCGAAGCGGAAATTAATCTCACCTTGACCGGCTGTCGCCACCTCATGGTGATGACGCTCTACATGCATGCCGCATTTCGTCATCAACGTGCACATTTCATTGCGGATATCCATTTGGGAGTCGGTTGGTTGAACAGGGAAGTATCCGCCCTTGTTGCGTACTTTGTAGCCGAGGTTTTGTCCTTCTTTTCCTGTGTTCCAGAAAGCTTCTTCTGAATCGATGTGGAAGAAGGAGCCAGACGGACCGGAGGCATAGCGCACGCTGTCAAAGAGGAAGAACTCGGATTCTGGACCAAAGTAAGCAGCGGTAGCGAGGCCGGATTGTTGCAAATAGGCTTCGGCCTTGAGGGCAATGCCGCGAGGATCGCGTGTGTAGACGGTGTTGTCTGGATTGACGATGTTGCAGATGATATTCATGGTTTTGGCTTCTACGAATGGATCGATGAAGGCGGTTGCTGGATCGGGCATAGCTACCATGTCGCTTTCTTCAATGGACTTGTAGCCAGTTAGACTGGAGCCGTCAAATGCAACGCCATTCCGGAATGTTCCTTCATCTACCGCGTAGGCAGGAACTGTGACATGGTGTTGGCGCCCGAGCAGGTCAACGATGCGAAAATCGACATATTCCACTTTTTCTGCGTCAATTGTGGACAAGACTGTTTTCATATCCAACATGATTCACTCCATTCACGAATTAAAGTTATGAATTCATTATCAATGTTCGGTTTTTCCTTGATTTCTATATTCCGAATTATATCGACAATTCTCATTGTTCGTCAAGAGGTTTTCTTACGTTGGATGTCAGAATTTCTAACATTATATTGTGGGGTTTAGAAAATGGTTACTTTTTAATAAAATGAAGACAAACCATGACTTATAAACGCGGAGGCGGTATAGATGAAGGTTCTCGTACTGGGAGCGGGGGGCATTGGCGGTTATTTTGGTGGCAGGCTGGTTGAATCTGGGGTAGATGTAACGTTTCTTGTGCGCGCACGTAGATACAAACAGTTGCAGGAGCGAGGCTTGCGCATACAGAGCATTCATGGGGATTTGCTTTTGGAACAGCCACAACTGATTCAAGCAGGGGAGGAAGCAGGACCTTTTGATGTTGTGCTTTTGTCCAATAAAGCTTACACACTGGAAGATAGCGTCGATGCCATCGTTCCGTACGTAGGCGAGGACACGGTCGTCATTCCGCTGTTGAACGGAATTGCACATATGGAACTACTGTGGGATCGGTTTGGCCGGGAGCGCGTGCTCGGAGGTCTTTGTTTCATTGAGACGACGCTGAATGCTGACGGAGATGTCGTGCAGACAAGTCCGATCCATGATACGGTTTTCGGTGAGTGGGATGGCGGAAAAAGCGAACGAGTAGAGCGAATCGAGCAAGCCTTTTCCAAGATAAAGGGAACGATGCGTGCAAGCGCAAATATTCAACGGGAAGCCTGGCACAAATACTTGTTTATTGCGACGTTTTCCGGTATTACCACGCTGATGAATTCCGCGGTTGGACCTATTCGGGAATCGGCTTGGGGTGTAGAGCTGACACGTCAGCTCGCAGACGAAATCGCATCTGTCATGAACGCTTTGGAGGCACCGATCAAGCCAGATATCGTCGACAAGCAGATGGAGACTTTCCAGAATCAGCGTCCACAAACGAAATCTTCGATGCTGCGTGATATGGAAAAAGGCCTTCCAGTGGAAGCGGATCATCTTCAAGGCTATCTTTTGGAGAGAGCGGAACAAAAAGGCTTGTCTACTCCCCTTTTAAAAGTTGTCTACAATAATCTGAAGGTTTACGAACAGAAGCGTGCAGGAGACAAATAAGGTATAATACGGGGTGAAATGTCTTTCGCTCACGCATTATAAAAAGTAGGAGGGGTAAAGATGGAAGTCATCAAGATTTCCCCCCGTGGATATTGTTACGGTGTAGTGGATGCCATGGTGCTGGCACTGCGAACAGCGCAAAACTTTGACTTGCCCCGCCCAATTCATATCTTGGGCATGATCGTACACAATGCTCACGTCGTCGAGGCGTTTGAAAAACAAGGGATAAAAACATTGGATGGAGAGGATCGACTGGCTCTTTTGGATCAGGTCCACGAAGGAACGGTAATCTTCACTGCCCATGGGGTGTCTCCTGAGGTGCGCAAAAAAGCGCGCGATAAAGGCTTGACCGTCGTCGACGCGACTTGCCCGGATGTAACGAAGACACATGATTTGATCCGTGAAAAAGTCGCAGAAGGCTACCATGTGCTCTACATCGGCAAAAAAGGACATCCAGAGCCAGAGGGTGCGATGGGGATTGCGCCGGATCACGTACATCTGGTTCAAAAGCTGGAAGAGCTGGATGCGCTCGATCTGCCGACAGACAAGCTGATCGTAACGAACCAGACGACCATGAGCCAATGGGATGTCAAACATCTGATGGACGCCATTCTTCAGCGTTTTCCAGGCGTGGAAGTGCATAATGAAATTTGTCTCGCTACACAGGTTCGTCAGGAAGCTGTAGCGGAGCAAGTTGGAGAGGCAGATTTGTGCCTCGTCGTAGGCGATCCGCGCAGCAACAACTCCAATCGTTTGGCACAGGTCTCAGAAGAAATCGCGAATGTACCATCGTATCGAATCGCTGATTTGTCTGAGCTGGACATTGAATGGCTGCGAGGAAAGAAAAATGTGGCGGTTACTTCTGGTGCTTCGACGCCGACACCATTGACGAAGGAAGTCATCTCTTTCCTGGAGCAGTTCGATGAGTTCAACCCGGCTACATGGGAGAAAAAACGCACCGTCAACATGGCGAAAATATTGCCAACGGTAAAATAAATAAGGAAGGCATGCCCTGCGTTATGTTTTCTTACACGGTTAATGAACCTCAAAATAGGAGAGTAATATGCCAGAATCACTTTCCGGTTTAGGGCTGGGGGGCGCAAAAGGCAGATACGTAAGTCTTTGCGCCCTTTATCTTTTTATTTACTACGGGTTTGGTGCTTTTGCCCCGCTCATTACGCAATATTACGAATCCATTCATTTAACGGGGACTCAAATCGGTCTCATCAGTGCAGTCGCGCCGATTGTTTCCATTGTGGCGCAGCCGATGTGGGGTATGATTTGTGATCGTTATCAAATTCGCAAAACTGTGCTGATTCTGACATTGATCATCACCGGCTTAGTCGGACTTCTCTTTACGGGTGTCTCCACCTTTGTTTACGTATTTTTGCTCTACATACTGCTTTCATTTTTTCAAAGTGCCGTCGTTCCCATCTCCGATAGCTTGGCTCTTGGTTATGCCAAGGGGCATGGCATGCAGTTCGGCGATATTCGCTTGTGGGGAGCGATCGGCTTTGCACTAGCTGCATTCATCACAGGTCTTCTCGTTGAGCAGTGGGGGCCACATGTACTTTTTTACTCGTTTTGCTTGGCGTTTCTGATTGCCATTCTGTTTCTTCAGAAGGTTCCGGAAGAGGTGACAGAGGCTTCGCGGTTTCGTGTCAGTATGCTTGCAGGGATCAGGGATTTGGCGCGGATTCCGCGATTTGCGCTGTTTTTGATTTCATCGTTCTGCATGATGGGCTCTGTGAACGCCAATAATATTTGGTTTTCCCTGTTTTATCAGAATATCGGAGGGACCGTTGCCGGAATTGGCCTTGCCTTCTTGTTGTTTGCAGGCAGCGAGGCTCCTTTTATGAAGCTAGCGGGTTATATTGTCCGCAGGTGGGGACTGGAGCTGACGTTGTTGTTGTCGGCGATTTTTTGCGCGATGCGCTGGTTCTGGTATAGCTCTGCTCCGAGTACCACTGCGGTAATTGCCATGTTCTTTGTGCAGGGGGTCTCAGTAGGCTTTTATTTGGCAACAGCAGCTCAATTTGTGCGCGAAAATACGCCCGCATCCCTTCAGGTGACGGCGTTGGCCATCTTCTTTTCAGTGGGAGGCGGGCTTGGTGCAATGTTTTGCAATTTGGTAGCAGGGTGGATCAAAGATTCGTTTTCGGTGCTAGCCATTTATTTGTTTTTTGGAATCATCACCACAATCGGGATCATTCCTCTGCTCATGATAAAATTCGGACGGTGGAAGCAAATCTCACCAGACGAAGAAGTACAGACTAGTCAATGACGAGCATGCCTTGGAAGCCTGTTTCCGGATAGCCAGGTGCGTCTGATACGAAATGATACCGACCGCGTTTCGCTGCTGAAAACTGTAAAAATGTCGATTGGGTCGGCTTCAGCTCTGTGGATGTAAGGTTTAGATCACGAATGGATAGATTGTGAGGGCGCGTATCGGTGTTGACGATCATCAACGAGACGCGCTCTCCTTCGTGTGCAGTCAATTGATTGGGCAAAAAGCCAGCGCTAGAAATCGTAACGGTATGTGTCCGCGTCGCAACAGCGTACGAAGCGGGCAGACGATGGTGATGATGTGTCCAAAGTAGCGTTAATGTCACAGCCAGAGCGATGATTGGATAACGAAGCTGCCGATACCAGTGACGAGACATTTTGCTTTCAACTCCTTTGAGGACCATAGCATGGGAAGTTACTATTATCCTGTCCCCGGAGTGAGGGGGATAAACACTTTTTCCCTATTCGATTGAAGAAGGGGTGGAAAAACGTATCTCCCCCTGTATTCAACAGCCTTTTGTATTTTGTATTTTTTGTAACCTTTTGCTATCTCTTACGATTAATTAACATGGAAAAAAATACGGGAGGATGTAAAGGATGAAAAAGCTGAATAAAGTGATTTTTTCGGTAACAACTGCAACTCTACTTGCTACTACGCCAATCCATCTGACGAATAATGGTCAAGTGCTGGCGGAGGAGAGCAAGGCAAAGGAGCTTGCACCTGAATGGAAAGTGAAGGTAGAGCTTGCAATCCAAAAGGTAAAGGAAAGGCTGCCATATTTAGCCGATTTCTCTTACAGTACGCTTAAGATTTTAGAAAAAGATGATGGAACGAATGATATAACCATCATCTTGCAAACGTCCAAGGAGAAGAAGAAGCCGTCTTTTGAATTCGGTTTGGATGAACAAGGGAATCCCGATTGGTTTAGCTACGACGAGGAATTTCCCAAAGAAGGAAGGCCGAAGATTGAGCATGACAAGGTAGTCAGCAAAGCAACAGATTTTATGAAACAATGGTATGGTCCAGATATGGGCGGCTTTGCCTATAACCCTAACTATTCAAGGGACAACGAGGCCCATTTTACAAAATTGGTAAACGGACTTCCGTATCTGAATATCAATGTTCGTCTAACCGTAAACAGCAAAGGAGAAATTATTTCGAAAGGATCAGGTTTACATAAATATAATCTTGGAGACGATGCACCCGCCTTGGAAAATATGAAGTTTGCTGATCCAAAGGAAGCCATATCCAAGGATCAGGCTGAAAAAGCCTTCGCCAAACACCTGAAGCTCTTTTATTTGAAACAGCCAGTAGAGAGATGGGACGAGAAAACGAAGAAATACTTGTATGGCTCTCCTACATTACGATACAAATCGGAATTCTCGGAATTTATCGATGCCAAAACAGGCGAGGAAGTTCCTCCTTATGTCGGTTCGGCGAACGGTTCGGGGAGTGCATATAATCCCATTGTCAGAGTGAATCCTGTCGGTAAGGAAGTAACCGTAAAGACGACAGAGGAAGCAGCAGTTATGTTCGCTGCTTTTGGGATCGAGAGCAAAGCTGAAAAAATAAAAGAAGGCATTTCTGAAGATACAAAAGGTAAGAAATATACACATGAAATCAATAAAGACTTTGATGCTGAAATTGAAACGGAGGAAGAAACAGGACGATTCATGAGCTACCGTGTGGTTGACAAGAGAAAGAAAGAAATAAAATTCCCTAAAGAAGATCCAAACGGAAAGAAATGGCTAACGCCAGAAGAATCGATGAAACTAGCTATTGCTGCGCTGGAAAAGTACGGACCAAAGCATTTAAAAGAAGTGATGCCGATTGGGAAAGCAGAGTTTCAACAGAGAGGCGCTGTGCAGGGCTTCAGGTTTGTAAATGTGCACGAAGGGATTCCCGTTCTGGATGATGAGATTTTTATCAGAATAGACCGTATCACGGGAGAGGTGATAGGTCTGCATATGGAGGATGTATCTTGGGAACCACTCATTCTGCCTGACCCCAAAAAGGCTGTATCACATGAGCAGGCGCTAAAGGAATACTTGAAAGTGCGTCCACTGGAGCTGCAATATTTCACATCAGATGTCGATATTGAGTCGGATAACCGAAACTATCAACCCATTCTGGTGTACAGAACAGCTATATCTCTAGACCACCGAGAAATTGATGCCCTAACCGGTAAATTTACTACTACAGCTGAATTTCATTACAGTCCGTACTAAGATCGCAAGCAGAAGGTCAAGTCCTTTTTCTCAGAAAACTGGCTGATGAAGCTGGCGACCAAGGAAGGGAGTCCGGAAAACGTCCTGACCAAGAGGGAAAACGTTCGTGAGCTGAAGCCCTGTCATGCAAAATAAAAAAGACTGTTGATTGATTCAACAGCCTTTTTTATTTTGTATTTTTTGTAACCTTTTGCTATTTCTTACGATTAATTAACGTTGAAAAAAATACGGGAGGATGTAAATGATGAAAAAGCTGAATAAAGTGATTTTTTTGGTAACAACTGCAACGCTACTTGCTACTACGCCAATCCATCTGACGAATAATGGTCAAGTGCTGGCGGAGGAGAGCAAGGCAAAGGAGCTTACACCTGAATGGAAAGGGAAGGTAGAGCTTGCAATCCAAAAGGTAAAGGAAAGGCTGCCGTATTTAGCCGATTTTTCTTACAGTACGCTTGAGATTAAAGAAAAAAATGATGGAACGAATCGTATAACCATCATCTTGCAAACGTCCAAGGAGAAGAAGGAACCGTCTTTTGAATTCGGTTTGGATAAACAAGGGAATCCCGATTGGTTTAGCTACAACGAGGAATTTCCCGAAGAAGGAAGGCCGAAGATTGAGCATGACAAGGTAGTCAGCAAAGCAACAGATTTTATGAAGCAATGGTACGGAGCAGATATGGGTGACTTCAAATATAACCCTAATTATTCGGATCAAAATGAAGCTTTGTTTACGAAACAGGTAAACGGTCTTCCATATTTGAATGTGAATGTTAATCTAACCGTAAACAGCAAGGGGGAAGTCATATCGAAAGGGTCAGGCTTATATGATCTCGGGGGCGATGATGCACCAGCCCTCGAAGATTTGAAGTTTGCTGATCCTAAGGAAGCCATATCCAAGGATCAGGCGGAAAAAGCTTTCGCCAACCACCTGAAGCTCTTTTATTTGAAACAGCCAGTAGAGAGATGGGACGAGAAAACGAAGGAATACTTGTATGGCTCTCCTACCTTACGCTACAAATCGGAATTCTCGCAATTTATCGATGCCAAAACAGGCAAGGAAGTTCCTGATTATGATGGTTCGGGGAGTGAATATAACCCCATTGTCAGAGTGAATCCTGTCGGTAAGGAAGTAACCGTAAAGACGACAGAGGAAGCAGCAGCTTTGCTCGCTGCTTTTGGGATCGAGAGCAAAGCTGAAAAAATAAAAGAAGGCATTTCTGAAGATACGAAAGGTAAGGAATATACACATGAAATCAATAAAGACTTTGAGGCTATCATTATAACGGAGGAAGAAACAGGACGATTCATGAGCTACGGTATGGTTGACAAGAAAAAGAAAGAAAGAGAATACCCTAAAGAAGACCCAAACGGAAAGAAATGGCTAACGCCAGAAGAATCGATGAAACTAGCTATTGCTGCGCTGGAAAAGTACGGACCAAAGCATTTAAAAGAAGTGATGCCGATTGGGACAGCAGAGTTTCGACAGAGAGGCGCTGAGCAGGGCTTCAAGTTTGTAAATGTGCACGAAGGGATTCCCGTTCTGGATGATGAGATTTATATCAGAATAGACCGTATCACGGGAGAGGTGATAAGTCTGCGTATGGTGGATGTATCTTGGGAACCACTCATTCTGCCTGACCCCAAAAAGGCTGTATCACATGAGCAGGCGCTAAAGGAATACTTGAAAGTGCGTCCACTGGAGCTGCAATATTTCACACCGGATGCCGATATTGTGTCGGATAACCCAAACTATCAACCCATTCTGGCGTACAGAACAGCCATATCCCTAGACCACCGAGAAATTGATGCCCTAACCGGCAAATTTACTACTACAGGTGAAATTCATTACAATCCGTACTAAGACAGGAGGCTAACCCGTGCAGGAGGATATCGAGCAGCGGATTAGCGCGATCTATCATGCTCACTATCAGGACGTTTACTACTTTCTGCTCCATTTTACCGGCAACCAGAATGATGCCGAGGATTTGACGCAGGAGGTTTTTACGAGAGTGTTAAAAGGGCTCGCCGGATTTGATGGTAGAGTCACTCTGAAAACATGGCTCTTCTCCATTGCCAAGCATGCGGCGATCGACCAGCATCGCAAGCAGAAGGTCAAGTCCTTTTTCTCAGAAAACTGGCTGATGAAGCTGGCGACCAAGGAAGGGAGTCCGGAAAACGTCCTGACCAAGAGGGAAAACGTTCGTGAGCTGAAGCAAGCGATCCAAAAGCTAGCGCCCCATTATCGTCTGGTTCTGATTTTGCGCTGCATCGAGGAATACAGTGTCAAGGAGACGGCAGAAATCCTGGGTGTATCGGAATCCAAGGTGAAAGTAAACACCCATCGGGCATTAAAGCTGGTCAAAGAAATGATGGATGATACGGAGGAAGGGGGCTTCCTAAATGAGTGGGCTAGAGGATGAGAAGCTGACGGTCCAACTGCGAGGGTTAAGAAGGCAAGAACCACCCCCTCGTCAGGAATTTGTCACCTATTTGGATCAGACGCTGCTTAAACAGGCAAGGCAGATGAAGCAAAGGAAAAAAGTGGGACGTATCTTGTCGATGACAGGAGGTTTAGCAGCAACTATCGTACTGGCTCTCTTGGTAGCTGTGCCTGACGGAAAAGAAGCACCAGATGGGATCAGCAGTGTACGTACGGAGCAGCGTGCAGAGAATGCGCCTTCACTGGCAAAAGAGAAGGACATACCGGAGCAAAGGAATATTCCTCCTGTTGCCGAGCAGCGGAAAATAAGCCAGGTGAAAGAACAGCCCAAACAGAAAGAACAGCCCAAACAGAAAGAACAGAGTGTCATTACGCAATCACAATCGCTCCCAAAAAGCCAAGCACTTCCAAAAACGGCAACGACGGCAAGCAATACGCCAACGCTGTCTGTCGAGCAATATATGAAGCAGAAATTAGGCGATAAGAGTAAGCAATATCAACTCGCTTCTAACCATCTGGAAAAAGATACGGCTGTTTTTCAACGCGTCATTAACGGTATACCGTTCGCCGACAGTGTCGTGAAGGTTCCCTTGGAGTCAGATGGATCACCAGCGGGTATGGTCATTGAGGAGAATCTCGATGCAGAAGTGGATCTCTCGCTATTTCCCAATCCAGAAAAAGCAATTTCCAAAGAGGAAGCAGTGCAAAGGCTGACAGCCAGTTTGAAGCAAGAAGAAGTAGCGACTTTTGCAGGCTATATCAACGCATTGAACGGGGAAGTCCTCGATCGTCGCTTTCAGAGCGTGGGAGCAACTGGTAGCTATAGCCTCATCCCGATTCAGGCACAAGGTAAGCTACTCATGGCCAACTCAGATGAGGAGATAGCCTCTCTGATCCAAAAAGAGTTCGGTGTACGTATCGGAGAGGTTAACCGTCCATTATCAACAGAAGAACACGAATCGTACATGGAATATACGTGGAAAATGACAGATGCTACTTATCTCACTGTGAGGTTTGCCAAGAAATCTGGTCAATTGCTGGCGTATCGGATGAAATCAAATACGGAGTCACATACTTCCCCTGAGCTGTCCCAAGCAGAAGCAGCCCAAATCGGTGCCAAAAAACTGGCGTACTATTTGCCAAGACAAATCACACAGCTTGCAATGGAGGGCGCGGCGGTGGAAGACTCAGCAATCAGGCTAGACTTCATTGCCATTACACAAGGAGCAAGAGCGGAGAGTCACAAGTATAAGGTGTGGGTGGATAGCACCAGCAGACAGGTAGTAGGCATGGAAGGGAATTTTTCAGAGATAGGCGAGTCATCTACAGAACCTAACAAGGAGAATAGTCCCTCACTGGAACTGCTTTATGTTTGGCCGGAATTAAACGGAAAACGGACGCCAGCACCTTATCTGGTGTACCAGGTGAAACAATAAAACGACCGGGCTGCCTATTTGTTCAAGACCATCTCAACTTTTTGAGTGGTCTTGTTTTTTTGTGTGTAGAAGCAACTTGATACATATTACTTTGTCATACATAGTAATGTGTGTTATGTTATAGCTGCGAGGTGAACGAGATGAGTGACAGCAGTATCAGCAGTGACATCATTCGCGGTCATATCGATACGATTATTCTCCGTGTCCTGTGTGACGGCGATAACTATGGATATGAAATCATTAAAGCCATTTTCAAAAATAGCGGCGGACGTTACGAACTGAAAGAGCCTTCCTTGTATACCAGTCTGAAAAGATTAGAGTCACAAAAGCTGATCGCTTCGTACTGGGGAGATGAGAGCAAGGGGGGCAGACGCAAATATTATCAGGTGACAGAAGCAGGGAGAGAGGCGTACGAAAAAGCGCTAGCATCCTGGAGAGTCGCCAAAGAATTGATTGACCAGCTCATCGAAAGGCGGGAGGAAGTGTGATGGAGAGTTTGAAGCACTATGTCGATCAATTGTTTCAAAAATATAGAGGAAGTAAACAAATCGAGGAGCTCAAATGGGAAGTATTGAGCAATTTGGAGGCAAAGGTGGCCGACCTGGTTGGAGATGGGCTATCACTGGATGAAGCCGTGAAAAAAGCAAAGGCCAATCTCCCTTCGATTGACTCGATTGTCGGAGAACACCGAAAAGTCTACATACGTCCACTCCTCCAAGAATTGTTGCAGCTCGGATTGCTGTACGGACTTATGGCCTGGATTGTGACAATGCCTTTGCGAATATGGGGTATGGGTATCTTTTTGAATTATAGTCTGTTTGCTATTAGCATCCTTATCGGAATCGTCTATTTGATCTTGTTAGGGATCAACCGACCGGGTTCCTCACATCATTTGACCAGCATGAATGTGCGGTCTGCTTTTATGCTGCGAAAAACAGGCTGGATGCTGTGGGCGCTTTATATTGTCGGGACACTCGTTTTTACGACTGCGCTTCACTTTGGCAGCAATCTATGGTTTTCAAGGCCAGTGAATCTTTCTGGACCGTATCAATTCGCAAACGTTGCGGTATCATATACGCTGCCTTTTCTCTCAATCCTCATACCATTATGGCTCCACGCCATTCCGCGGTTTATTTTGAAATACGATGCAGGGGAAGGTGACGTCATTGCGAAATAAAATCATACTTGCTTTGGTTCTCGTCGGGGTTGTCCTGTTCATGGTCATTCAGATCGTGATTCTTCCGGAAAACGAAGCGCAATCCGAGCAATATCAATTGGCTCAGCAAAGCCCGCTGACTCACGATTTGGAATCCATTTTGCCATACAAAAACAAGTATATGGGCGCTACTTCGAATCTGGTCATGTTCAATCATCTGCCGTTGGATCAGCTCAAGCGAACCTTTCAGCTACGTCCGGAGAAGTTTACGATTGAGATCCATTACGAGGATAAGACGACCGACGTCGAGGCGAAATTATTTAAACAAGCGATGCTATATAACTCCGTGGCAGCCTTTGCGCTGGTAGACAATTTGCAAACAATCGAATATCGTTTTTCGGATACTACGCTTGTTGCCACACGTGTAGTTATTCAAGGTCTCTTCGGTGAGGATTTGGGAGCGCTGTTGACAAAAGAAAAGTGGCGGACAGGTGTGCAGGACAAGTTGCGGGATGACCAATTTGTTGAAGAGGGTATGAAAAAGCTAATTAAAAAGTAAGCGATGATAACAGAGAGTGTGAAAAGCCAGGTATTTACCCAACTCGGTTGTCAGTCATCGGAAGCCAAACTCACGCGTTCAAAAGCCTTCCCATCACCAAAAATCATTTTGGTTTGATCCATGGAGATCTGCATCACCACAATTTTTTACGAAAAGAGGTCGAGTTGACCCTTCTCGATTTTGGAGACAGCGAATACCATTGGTAATCCCTCGCAAGTATTTGGACGATATGCGATTATCTTTACAGAATGGAGAGTCTTACTTAGGCTTTCAATTAAGATCATAGAAAAAAGGGGCGAGCCTGTTACTCGTCCCTTTTGTTTTTAGATAAATACATGTAGCAACAAATACGTAGCAGCAGCGAGCAAGGCAGAAATCGGCAGCGTAATAAACCAGGTGATCACGATTCGTTTGGCGACGCCCCAATTGACGCTCTTCAGCCGTTTGGCAGCACCTACCCCCATAATCCCGGAAGAGATGACATGGGTAGAGCTGACAGGCAATCCTAGCTGCGTAAAGGTAAAAATGATCGAGGACGAGGTGAGGTCGGCCGTGGCTCCATTAATTGGTTCAATCTTGGTGATTTTGCCCCCGACCGTCTTGATGATTTTCCAGCCTCCGACAGAGGTTCCCAAGCCCATCGCGAGCGCACAAATAAACTGCACCCAGAAAGGAATCGTACTCGTATCTGCATGCAGGTCAGCGGCTACAAGAGCGAACACGATAATGCCCATCGCTTTTTGTGCGTCATTCGTTCCATGTGTAAAGGATTGCAGGGCCGCCGTGAAAATCTGAAAGAGGCGAAATCCCCGATTGACCTTGGTAGGGGGTATCATGATCCGACTGAAAATGAAATAAACCAGATTCATCATGAGGTAAGCGGCAACCAGTGCGATAACCGGTGACACAATAAGCGCCTGGAAGATTTTCAAAAAACCAGCCCAGTTGATTTGCGTGCTCCCGGCGGAAGCGAGGACTGCACCTACGAGTGAGCCGATGAGGGCGTGAGACGAACTGCTCGGGATACCGTACCACCACGTAATCAAATTCCAAAGGATCGCAGACAAGAGAGCAGCCATGACCACAAGCACTCCGAATTCCAGCTTGGCGGGATCGGCGATATCTCCACCAATTGTTTTGGCGACCCCGGTAAATGTCAGGGCACCGATAAAATTCATGATAGCCGCCAGGCCAATGGCAATCTTTGGCGGGAGAGCTTTGGTGGATACGGTGGTTGCGATAGCATTGGCTGTATCATGAAATCCGTTGATAAAGTCAAAGGAAACAGCCAGGATAATTACTGCAATAACAAGAGGAAGGCTCGTATACATGAAAGTAGGTCTCCTTGGTTTAAGAGTTGCCCATGATCACAGATTCCATCGCATCGGCGACATCCTCGCAATGATCCATGACATCTTCGAGCACTTCGTACACCTCTTTGAGCTGCATGATGTGAATCGGATCGCTCGAGGTTTTGAACAATTGCCGGATGCTCCCCCTGACTAATTCATCCCCTTCACTTTCCAAATCGTTAATACGGATGATGTACTCCTTCATATCGGATAGCTTTTGCTTTTGGAGCAGTTCGATGGCCAGAAGAATTTGTTTGGTAGCTTCTTCGATGAGTTGCCCGAATCTCACCATCGTTTCATCTGGTTCCATAATGTCGTACATATAGAGCCTCGAAGCGCAAAACTCCAATCCGTCCAGCACATCATCCAGCTTGACGGCAAGGTCCAGGACGTCCTCTCGCTCGATGGCGGTAATAAATGTCTTGTTGATTTGCACGATGATTTCATGGATGAGCTTGTCGCCTTTTGTTTCGTACTCTTTCATTTCTGTAGAAAAGGTTTTGACAGTCTCCAATGAAGTAATCTTGTATTCATTAAAATAGATCGCTGTTTGATGCACATTTTTCGCAATCTCATACAAGTCATCCAAGAGTGCGTCCGATTTGGTAAAAAGCATAAACAAACCTCCACTTCCAAAACCCGAATAGGAGTATTTTGAGTGGAGGAGGTAGGGATTATGCACTTTTTCACTAACTCTTTATGTCGTGAGTAATTGGGCTGCCATATAGACGGCCACTCCCCACATAATTACCGCTGAAACCATATTCAGGCCACGCTGCAATTTTCCAGACCGATCTAATCGTCCTGCCGTACGACCAGCTACGGAAAGGCCGAAAAACCAGAGGCAGGATACGAGGATGCTGGCTATCGTAAAACCCCATTTCTCTGTTCCGGTATAGCTGAGTGAGCTGGTGCCGATCACGCCGATCGTATCGAGAATCGCATGCGGGTTCAACAAAGAGACAGAGGCAGCAAACATGATTTGTTTTTTGGCCGAAAAGCGTTCTTTCTCTCCATCCTCCGTATTGGGACGGCTACGCCACGTTAAATATCCCATATACACTAAAAAGAAGAAGCCGACGACATACAGAACGGTTTTCAGCCATGTGACTGTCAATACGACCAAAGAGACTCCGAATACCGCCAATAAAATGAGCAGGGTATCGCAGAGTGCCGCAGTCAGTACGACGGGCATGGCGCGAAGTAATGTAGGTTGTAGAGCCCCTTGATTAAAAACGAAAACATTTTGTGCGCCGAGCGGTAAAATAAGTCCAAAAGCAAGCACAAAACCGTGCAAAATCGCTTCCAGCATGATCATTTCCTCCCCGTTTCTCTCTGGATGCAAAGGCTATTTGCATTACTGTCATTATTCACGGTTGAGTACCTGTTGTCTCCAGCCAATTGGTTTACATCCAAACCAACCAATTTGTACAATGATAAGACGAGGAGGAATGTGCCTGTGCTGACGATAGACTGGAAGCCTGACAAATCATCTGACATACCGATCTACGCGCAGATCGTGGCTTATATCAAGGGGAAAATCGCAGGCGGAGAGTGGCCGATCAATAGTAAATTGCCTACACAAAGAGCGTTAGCGCAAGCCTTAGATGTAAACCGCAGCACGGTAGTGACGGCGTTGGAAGAGCTAAAAGCGGATGGCTTCATTGAAGCAACGGTAGGCAGTGGCTCCGTCGTTAGCAACAACACATGGTCCTTGCTGACAACCGCCCCTCCCCCGAATTGGCTGGGATACGTTCAGGCAGGGGCGCATCTACCCAACTCGCCGACGATTCAGGATATCAATCGTTATGAGCCAGACCCGATGTACATTCGTTTGGGGACAGGTGAGCTGTCACCCGGCTTGATTCCTGTTGCGGAGATGGAAGAGGTCATGGCTAGCTTGCAAGGCAAAATGACACATCTCGGATATTCGGAGCCAAAAGGGCTGTTGCCTTTGCGCCAGGCGATCAGCAACCATTTGCGGGGCAGGGGGATTGAAGCTTCTCCATCATCTATTTTGGTCGTTTCGGGGGCCCTTCAAGCCTTGCAGTTGATATCGATTGGCATCCTTCACCGTGGATCTGCCATCTTGCTCGAACAACCTTCGTATTTATTCTCGCTGCCTTTGTTTCAATCATCGGGAATGCGTCTGGTTGGTGTACCGATGGATGCAGAAGGAATTTCTCCCCAAGTGCTTACGAGACAAAAACAGGCGCATAACGCTGCCCTACTCTATACGATTTCGGCTTACCACAATCCGACGGGGATTAGCCTATCAGAGAATCGAAGGGAGCAAGTGCTGGCTGCATGCGAGCGGGAGAGACTGCCTGTGTTGGAAGACGATGTTTATGGAGAATTGTGGTTAGACGAACCGGGGCCATTACCGTTAAAGGCGAGGGATCAGAGCGGGCTGGTCTTGTATTTGGGCAGCTTGTCCAAAACACTTAGTCCGGGACTGCGGATTGGCTGGATTGTAGGGCCTGAGCCTGTCATTGAACGCCTCGCAGATGTGAAAATGCAGACGGACTACGGAGCGAGTGCCATTTCCCAATGGGTGGCGACAGAATGGCTCACAAGCGAGAGATATTCCCGGCATTTGGATCAGCTAAGAGCGGCACTGCGACAGCGAAGGGACAGGATGTGTGAATGGCTAAGTCGCTGGTTTGACGATCTGGCAGATTGGCGTACGCCACATGGCGGTTTTTATATTTGGCTTCGTCTGCATCAGGCTGTTTCCATGCGCAAGCTTTTTACGGAAGCATTGGCAAAAGGTGTACTGTTAAATCCCGGCTTTGTATATGATCAGACGGATAGTCATCATCTTCGCTTGTCCTACGTGTACGCAGAGGAAGTCGACATGGAAAAGGCGTTATTTGTCTTATCGCAGCTCCTGCGTGGCAGGGGGTAATGGAAAGAAGACACCTGCTTGGCTCAGGTGTCTTCTGCTATATCAATGATAAGGGAACTGCGTGGAGTACCCGCTAAACTGCTGATAAGCTTGCTGTAGTTGTTGCTGTTCGGCAGCTTCCAGCTTGTACCATCCCTTTTGGAACATGAGATTGAAAGCATCGCGTGCTGACTGATGGGTTTCATTCAAAATTTGTACCATGTCATCATAAAGCTGCTGGTGGCTGGCTTCACGAACGGCGATGTTAAAGTTATCCGTTAAATACTTGCACGTAGCCAGACAGTCGTTGAGGTAGTCACGATCGTTCATTTGCGGACCTTTTACTTGTGGCAACTGACCGGATTGCGGATTGGCGATCTGGTTTTGGTTTGGCATCCCGATTCCTCCCTTATTGCATTTGATGTTGTGGTTGGGATTGTTGTTGCTGGGACTGTGTCTGCGGAATGGTCGCCATCACTGCGGTGTTGTTGTTTTGCAGGTGACTCAGCAGTTTTTGGTAGTGACGCTGGTGCATTTGTCCTTGCTGTTCCAGACATTGCTTGACCTGGGGATCAGTTGCTTGCTGTGCGAAAGCATGCAGCTTTTTGAAAGCGATCAGTTCCCATGACAAAGCATCCTTGAGATAGCTCAAATCCTTTGTCGTAATGACCTTGGGCGGTTCGGGAATCGGAGCTTGTGTAAAGGGCTTGGAAGACAGGATGGATGGCATCGGGTTGCTCCTTTCAGATGGAATCATGTATAGGATGAGCAACAAGCCAGGATGTAACCCCTGAGGATTACAACCAAAAAAAATCCGGTCGCAAAGGACCGGATCAGGTTAGCTCCAGCGAAGAAACGACGATGTCGATGCTGGCGGGAGCGATATTGAGACAATATTGAGCTTCTTTGTACAACGTAGTTTGAAGTGCATGGATAAGTGCTGGAATATTTGTCATGTAAGGCAGTTGAAGAGCAATTGAAATCTGGAAACGAGGCAAATCCTCAAAGCTGGAGACGATTTTGACCACATGATGGACCTCGTCAAACTGGTCGCAAGTCGCTTCCACGATTTTTCGCAACACCTGAGGATGAATCATGATGCGTCCACCGGAAAACGGAGGATGAACCACGGTTGTTTCCCCGATGACTTCTTTTTTTGAGCTGAAAATTTGTTGGGCAGAGGAGATGAGGCGCTGGAGGAAATCTTTTTCTACCTCCACACGCGGAATCGGTATCGTGTGCTTGCCCATTGTTTCCCGCACGTAGCGGGCAGCCTCGATTTCCTGCGGCGGCTTGATGGATTCAATCGGGATGAAGTCCACCTGAAAAGGCAAATGCAGCGCTTCGACGATACGACCAATCATCCGCTGCGAAGTTCCTAACACGAGTAGTCGGTTTGGTTGAATCTCGCCAAGACTGCGCCGTACTTCTTCCGCGTGCTCCTTATAATGAAAAATAGCTCGTTTTACCGCCTGAATTTTTGTCTTCTCATATTTGGCAGAGGTTCCGGCCACCTTGCGTCCCTGGTAAATCAGGATGCCATCATCAATGATGGCGTCGATGTTCATTCGGTGAGCAAGTTCTAATGCACTGGTGCTTTTTCCTGTTCCACTGGTGCCGTACAAGGCGTAAATTTCCATGGGACCTCCTCGTCATTTTTCTCGACTATGCTTGATCTTTTTTATTATACATGACAAGGAGGGGGGACAAAACGACTTTACTGGTATTGTGCCCCCATCTCCCGCGATCTTTCCGCAGCACGCAGAATGGCTGCAGTGACGGCCTCCTGGAATTGATAGGCTTCCAATACTTCCAGTCCTGCCTGGGTCGTTCCACCCGGACTCGTTACTTTTTTGCGGAGAATCGAAGGCTCTTCGCGTGTGTCGAGCAGCATATGTGCTGCGCCGATTACGGTTTGCAGTGTTAATTGGCGTGCCATTTCCCGATCCAGCCCCGCGGTGGCACCTGCCCCCATCATGGCTTCTACCAAATAGTAAATATAAGCAGGACCACTTCCAGACAATCCAGTAATGATGTCCAGCTCTTCTTCGGCGACTTCATATACGGTGCCAATTGCTTCGAAAAGTTTGGTAGCCAGCTCGCGGTGCTCTTCCTGGACAAATGGATTCGCGCACAGTCCTGTAGCAGACAAACCAACGGCAGACGAAGTATTGGGCATCGTGCGGATGATCGGGCATTCTGCACCGAGCCACTCTCCGATCAAGCTGGTAGAGACGCCAGCAATCACCGAAATGATTAACTGGTCGGAACGAACGACCCCGCGCAAATCCTGCAAAGCCTCTGCGGCATCCTTCGGCTTGATGGCCAAAATCAAAATATCGGAAGAACGGACAACCTCAAATTTGTCCTGAGTAGCAGTTACCCCGTAGTCATTTGCCAACTCTTCCAAACGCTCCATATTGTTGCGGTTCGTGACGGAAATACGCTCAGAAGGGAGTAAGCCTTTCTTTACGATACCGGAAAGCATGGCCTCCACGATCGAGCCTGCACCGAGAAAACCGATCCGCCCTTCTGTAATCGCTGTTGCTTGGTTACTCATGGTGATTCCCTCCCTTTGGACTATCGGATTTGGCCGTTTCCGCGTACGACATACTTGTAAGAAGTGAGCGCTGGCAAGCCCATTGGCCCACGAGCGTGGAGCTTTTGCGTGCTGATGCCGATCTCGGCACCGAAGCCGAATTCTCCACCATCTGTAAAGCGGGTAGAGGCGTTATGATAAACCGCTGTAGCATCGATCGCAGTCAAAAACTGACGGGCAGCGACTTCATCTTCCGTTACGATTGCCTCGGAATGACCGGAAGTATGCGCTGTAATATGGTCAATGGCCTCGCTCAGGCTATCGACTGTGCGAACCGCGAGAATTAGCGCAGAGTATTCCGTATCCCAGTCTTCTGCCGTTGCATGGTGCAGTTGAGCGGCGAGGTCGGAATGCAGCTCTATCGTACGCTCACAAGCACGGAGCTCGACACCCTTCGCCAGTAGCTTTTGGAGCAAGGCTCGTTGATTTTCCAGTGGCCAATTGCGATGCATGAGCAGTGTTTCGGCAGCATTGCAAACGGCAGGTCGACTTGTTTTGGCATTGATCACGATACTTTCAGCCATGTCGTACTGAGCGGCTTCATCCACATAAATGTGGCAATTGCCGACGCCTGTTTCGAGTACAGGAACGCTTGCGATTTGCAGAACCCGCTGGATCAGTCCTGCCCCACCCCGAGGGATGATGACATCGACGAGTCCATTGGCGGTGCACAAGTAATCGACAGAGGTATGTTCGGCAAAAGGCAAGTACTGTACCGCTTCTGCGTCAAGTCCGGTTGCAGTGAGCGCTTGACGAATGCTAGTCACCAACGCGAGGTTGCTGTGAACAGCGCTGTGGCTGCCGCGCAAGACGATCGCATTGCCCGTTTTGATGGCGATAGCTGCAGCGTCAACGGTGACGTTCGGTCTGGCTTCGTACACCATTCCAATAACACCGAGTGGGACGCGGATTTGTTCGATGAAAAGTCCGTTTGGTCGTGTCCACGAGTCGATTCGTTCCCCGACCGGATCATCGAGGGATACCAGCTGCGCCAGGCTATCCACGAGCTGGGTAATTCGCTCTGGCGTCAGCAGGAGACGATCCAGATAGGAAGGAGGCTGACCGTCTGCTTCCGCGAGGGCGATGTCCTTGGCGTTTGCTGAGAGAATGACAGCCTCATCTGCCAGTAGCTGGTTGCCGATTGCGACGAGCACCTGGTCTTTTTGTTTGCGAGAGAGTATGGCCATTTTTCGTGAAGCCTGTTTGGCCAGGCTTACTTGTGTATGCACTTTTTCTTTCAAGCTTTCCATGGTTTCTCCAACTCCTTCTTTCTATTTACATGGATTCGTTTAGATGACAGGCGTCCATTCATCCCGATGTATAACGGTACCGCTGTGTCGCGTTACGTTATCAGGGGAAAGAAAATCACTTAACTGTGTTGAAGTAAATCTGCTGATACCGCGACCGATCAGCGTACCCTCACAGTAAACCTCGATAACTTCACCTTGCTCGAACATGCCGGATACATCGCGGACACCTGCCAAGAGCAAGCTTTTGCTGTTTTCCAAAATCGCTTCCGCTGCACCGTTATCAACCGTGATTTTTCCGCGGGTAGGGGAGTGAAGCGCAATCCATTGTTTGCGTGTAGGAACGCCGTTCGTTGCAGGCGCTTCTGGATGATAGTTGACGTAGGTGCCATTCCCGTTGCCAGTAAGGACATCCAGTAAATCAGTGGGATTCGTCAATTTTCCGATAAAGCCGGGAATTCCTAATGATTGGGCGGTTTTTGCTGCGATCAGCTTGGAGCGCATACCTCCAGTTCCTAGTTGGGAAGCTCCGCCTGCAAGTGCCTCGATTTCGTCCGTTACACATTCGAGCCAGCCCATGTGTTTGGCATCAGCATGATAACGTGGGTCTTTGTCGTACAAACCATTCGTATCAGTCAGGATCATGTACAAATCGGCATGGATGAGACCAGCGACGAGAGCACCAAGCATATCATTGTCTCCGAAGGTCAATTCCGCTACGGATACCGTGTCGTTTTCATTGATGATTGGCAAAATGTTTTTATCCAAAAGCAGTGACAACGTGGAAAATGCGTGCTGATACCGTTCCTTGTGAGAAAAGTCACCGCGTGTCAGCAAGATTTGCGCCACGCTGAAGTTATGGGCGCCGAACATCTGCGTATAGGTTTGCATCAACAAGCTTTGCCCAATGGCCGCGGCTGCTTGCTTGGCTGCCAAGGATCGCGGTCGCTGCTGATAGCCGAGACTTTGATAGCCGCTGGCGACAGCTCCCGAGGAGACTAAGACAACCTGGTGCCCCGCTTCGCGCAATTGGCTGATAGCCGAGACGAGCAGCGACATTTTCGCCGGATCAACACCGCCTGTAGCTGCTGCAATTGAACTGCTCCCCACCTTTACTACCAAACGCAACTTACCCTTTTTCATGCGTAAAACCCCCTTCTTGCATACAAAAAAGCCCTCTCGTCTCTTTGATAAGGACGAAAGGGCTTGATAACCTCACGCGGTACCACCTTATTTGACGTTTTGGACTGAAGGCATACTTCAGCCAAGAAACGCCCGGCTCTCTTTCTTTGATAACAGGTGAAAGAAACCTGTCCAGGTTTTCCCTGGATGCTCTGGGGTGGGTTCAAACCGATTCAAGGACGAAACCTCTCAGCCGGTGGATTTCGCTCTCTGGACCTGAAGGGCGGTTTTACTATTCCCCGTCATTGCCGCTCACTATGTGCTTATTAATTCACTATTATTCGCTTGATCCACAAGAAATGTCAAGAGGCTTATTGAAATTGTTCATTCCCATAAGCGCCCATTCGTGATTTGATTTCGAAGCGCTTGGTCTTTTGATCGCGCACGAGTCGGTAGCGCAGCGTGCGGTCAGAAGCAAAAGAAGAATCGGTTACATCTTCTACAGTCACATTGAGTTCTCCATTGTTTTTTTGGACAGTCGTGTTTCGTACCGAGATCAAAGTCGGATAGTCGACGCGTGGGATTGCTACGTATACTTTTTCCTTCACCAGCTTGGTTGTCATGTTGTCGTACATGGCTTCTGCCAGTGGACGGCTCCAAAAACGCCCGAAGTACCCCGTTATCTTGTCTTTACTATCGAAGCGTTTAGGCAATTCACGAAAGACGAGACCATCCTCAATCACAGATTTGCCCTTCGCGTTGTCCGCAGCAGCATAATACACATTTTCTAGCTGATGCTCGGCTTGCTTCAAAAAGAGGACGACATCCATTTTGTTATCGCCAAGCTTTTGGATGGCAGACTGCTTGACAGGCTTACTCTGTGTTTTGGCCTTGGTTTTTGCCTGCTCCTGCTTTACTTGCGTCAGGCATCCTGTGACGAGCAAAGAGAGAACGAGAATAAACATCCAGTTTTTCCAATTGACTTTCATGGTGCACCTCACTTGGGAGCAGTCGTTTTATGTTAGCGTGTGTGTGAAAAAAGACAAATAGCCCAGTTAATATATGGATAGGGGTTGTCTGACTCTCGGATTATGACTATCATGGAGAGAGTTGGACAGATCGAACGATTGAGGTGGAATATATGTTTGGGTTTGGCAAAAAAGCAAAAAAGCCGGACGGTATTGATGTTTTGATTATCAAAACCGATGAAGCGAAAAACCGCAACTTTTATCAGGTTGCTTTTCCGAGTGTGGTAGCGAATGATATTTTGTCCATGCTGCAAAAATTGGAGAAATCAAAAATGAACAAGCAAGAGTTCCTAGGGGAAATTGGCGGTTTCCGTATCGTGACCCACTTGGAAGCCTTGACTGGTTTTGAAATTTTGGATGAGGCGGATATGGAGGCACATCCGATACAGATTCAAGATTTTTCCAACATTCTTCTGCGTCGTTTGGAAGCTTTGGAAGAGAGTGGCAAGTTCGGCGAAAACGAAGATTTAGCGTTCCTCATGGGCGAATTGACTATGCTGCGTGATGGTAGCTTTGTACCACAAGACTAAGATTAATAACGAGGGCCGTTGGGATAACCGACGGCTCTTTTTCATTTCCCGTTGGACATAGGCCTTATGGCAGGAGGCTTAGTCGTCCTCGCCAGTTTTTCGCTAGTATATCCGTGTGAGGGACCGCTCTTGGGATTTTCGTCCTGTTCACTCTCATCAACATTTTCTTATATCGGCTGCTTGTGACCAAGGGACCAGGCTGGTTAGAGCAGATTGAAGGATAGTCAGCGTATAGAGAAAAAGGATATAATTGGGCCGCTCATACAAAGTGCGGTTCTTTTTCATTTGTTTTGAAAAAGTATAACAAAGTTCCGTTTTCATCCCGATACAAGAAAGAGAGAGATCAGACCCAGGAAAATAGACCAATATGGCAGGAATGGATGCTACTGGGGACGAATTCCAAAAAAAGGGAGTAAGGCAACGATCATGGAAAGAAAGGAGTTATCGTAAGTCATGGTAAAGCGTTTTGCTATCGTTTTTCTCTTGGCACTGCTAGTGGTGCAAAGCGTTTTTTCAGGGAGTGCGAATGCGGCTGCACCTGGCATGTATACAGACATACAGGGACATTGGGCGCGTGAGCAAATCAACGAAATGGCGGATCTGGGCATCGTAAAGAGGAAGGGATATCAGCCTTTTTACCCAAACAAGCCAGTTACTCGAGGCGAAGCTTTGGCTATGCTCAATCGCGTTTTTGAGACGATATATGGACCGATTGAAAAGCCAGAACGCAAGCCAAACCTGGATCACCGCTATCTACTCCGGGGGGAAGTAGATCAACTGCTGAGCAATCTAAAGACCATGATGAAAATCGAAACGGACGATTTGGGTAAGTTTGATCCAGGAGACCGGATGCTGTACTATCTATATTTGGCTGAAACCGGGCACCTGATGAAAAAGCAAGAGAAGGAAAATCCGGACTGGTGGATGTCCAGTGCCGGGATGCAGTGGCCATTGACGAGAGAAGAAGCCAGCTTGATGCTATTTCATATGCTGGCACCACAAAAATACCGTACAGCTAATATTAAACCACAAGATACAGTCTCTTTCTTTAACAGCCATTACGAATGGAAGCGCGACCGCTTCTATCGGGATACATATTCACCGTACCCGCTGGCGATCCGGGAATTCAATCTGTTTCTCACGGACAAGACCTTTTCTCCGAACAAGATTCTGACGCGTGCAGAATACATCGTTGTGATGGATCGACTGATTGATTATTACCGGATGGATGTAGCTTCGCAGTTCCGTGGTTCATCTGCGAATCAGCAGCACATCGCGCAGGTGTATTTACGAGCAGTGAATTTGGCGTACGAAACCAAAAATCAGAAGCAGTTGTCTGCGCTCTTTACAGACGATGCGCTCAAAAGTATGGCAAAGCTGGAGCAAGTGCCCACGTACAACGGACCGGTAAAAGTATCGGTCAAGGCTGACGAAAACAATTCGAAAACCCTCTGGGTGATTGCTCATTATGTAGACCCGAAAAACGGAGACTTCCAGATTGAATACCGATTGGAAGAAGACGCATCCAACGCTTATGGACGCAAGATCACCACGCTGATTTACTCGCAAAAATAGCACAGAAAAAGGGGCACTGGACAATTGACGCCCCTTTTCTTTTCTTTCGCGAAGTGACGATTGCAACTGACAGAATTTTCGATTACAATAAAAACTGAACGGTGATTCAGTTGGTGGGAGCGTAACATCTCCGGGCATGTAAGACAGCCAAAACGTGGGATGTCATTTTTTAACCCACACACTGAATGAGCATTCATTCAACTTAAGACATGTGCTGACGTACACAGGAATATCTATAGAGAAAGTAGAAGTTTTAAAAATGATCTTCTAGTCTGAAAATTAGGTATTCACTGTTGCGAGGCCATTCTTTTGACCATGAATAAGCCATGACTAGGTTTTTTAAAAGGAGGATTTGGAGATGGAACGCAAAATTCGCAAGGCGGCAGTTCTCGGTTCAGGCGTTATGGGCGCCGGGATCGCAGCACATTTAGCCAACGTCGGTATTCCCACTTATTTACTGGACATCGTGCCGCGTGAATTGACAGCAGATGAGAGTACAAAAGGGCTTTCTTTGTCTGATAGCGTGGTGAAAAACCGGATCGCACAAGCGGGCCGTGACCGACTTTTGAAGGAGAAGCCGGCGCCGCTCTACGATAAAAAGAACATCGACCTGATTACAGTTGGTAACTTCGAAGACCATCTCTCTTGCTTGAGCGAGGTCGATTGGATTATTGAGGTCGTTGTCGAGAACATCGAGGTGAAGAAAAGCGTCTTCGCTATGGTAGAAGCGCATCGCAAGCCAGGGACAATCGTGTCTTCCAATACGTCTGGGGTTTCCATAAACGAAATGGCAGAGGGACGCTCTGATGACTTCCGCAAGCATTTCCTCGGCACACACTTTTTTAACCCACCACGCTACTTGAAGCTGTTGGAGCTGATCCCAGGTCTAGATACAGATCCGCAAGTCATCTCTTTCATGAAGCATTTTGGTGAGCATGTGCTCGGAAAAGGAATGGTTGTTTGCAAGGATACACCTAACTTCATTGCCAATCGCATCGGTACATATGGATTGCAGGTTTCGATCCACGAAATGGTGCGACTGGGGCTTGGGGTAGATGAGGTAGATGCGTTGACAGGTCCGGTCATCGGCCGTCCGAAAAGCGCTACGTTCCGCACACTCGATGTCGTCGGACTGGATACGTACGTGCATGTGGCGGGTAATGTCAGGAACAAAAGCACGGATGAGCAGGAGCGCTCGGTTTTCGAAGTACCGGAGTTCGTTCTGCAAATGGTGGAGAAAAGATGGATCGGGCAAAAGGCTGGTCAAGGCTTTTTCAAGCAGGTGAAGACAGAGAAAGGCAAAGAGATTATGGCACTGTCGGTTGACACGCTGGAATATCGTCCAAGTGTGAGGCCGAAGTTCGCTTCCCTCGAAACAGCCAAAACAGCCAAGACATTGCCTGAGAAGTTGAGAGCGCTCGCATACGGCAAGGACAAGGGCAGTGAGTTTGTCTGGAATGTTTTCAAAAAGGTACTGCTGTACTCTGCTGAAAAAGCTCATGAGATCGCAGACGATATCGTCTCTGTTGATCAGGCCATGAAGTGGGGCTTCGGCTGGGAGATGGGGCCGTTCGAAACATGGGATGCCATTGGTCTCGAAAAGTCAGTGGCAAAAATGCGTGAGGAAAACGAGAAGATTCCGGCACTTGTCGAAGAGCTGCTCGCGAGTGGGAAAACCTCCTTTTATCAAAAAGAGCAAGGGAAGCGCAGCGTGTTTTCCATCGGAGGCACCTACAAGGACGTTGAAGAGAGTAAAGAAAACATCAACTTGGCTGCACTTAAGGAACAAGGCAAGCTGATCAAGAAAAATGCGGGTGCCGCCTTGGTCGATTTGGGCGATGGAGTTGCATGTCTGGAATTTACCTCCCCGCACAATGCACTTGGGATGGATGTCTTGCAGATGGCAAGTCAGGCCGCAGAGGAAGTGCAGAAGAATTTCGCCGGTCTGGTTATCGGTAATCAAGGCAAAAACTTCTGCGTCGGGATGAATCTCGCAATGGCATTGATGGAAGCACAGGATGAGAATTGGCTGGAGCTCGACATGCTCGTCACGAACTTCCACAAAACAGCACGGGCACTGCGCTACATGCATCGTCCAGTCGTCGCAGCACCGTTTGGCATGACGCTGGGCGGCGGTGTTGAGGTGGTCTATCTCGCGGATCGTGTACAGGTTTCGGCAGAGACGTACCTTGGACTGGTTGAGGTGGGAGTAGGGCTTCTGCCAGGTGGCGGAGGAACGAAGGAGATGCTGTTCCGAGCAATGGAAAACGTTCCAGAGGGAGGCAGCATGCCAGTTGATCCGTTCCCATTCGTTGCGAAGGCGTTTGAAGCCATTGCCATGGCAAAGGTATCTACGAGCGGTCAGGAAGCCATCAATCTGGGGTACCTGCGACCGACCGACCGCATCAGCGTGAATGCTGATCATTTGTTGTACGATGCGAAGCAGCTAGTGCTCAAGATGGATAAAGAGGGCTACACGCCGCCAGCGCCACGCAAAATTCGCGTCATCGGAGAAACGGGTTATGCGAACCTGCGCCAAAATATTTACGCCATGAAGAAGAGTGGATATATTTCCGAGCATGATGAGCTGATCGCAAGCAAAGTTGCCTATGTCATGTCCGGTGGTAACGTGCCAGCGGGTACAGAAGTGACAGAGAGCTACATTCTGGAGCTGGAAAAGCAAGCGTTCCTCGAACTGATCAAGACGCCGAAAAGCCAGCAACGGATGCAGCACATGCTGACCAAAAACAAGCCTTTGCGTAACTAGGGAGAGGGAGGGATAACGATGAGAGAAGCAGTTATTGTCGCGGGTGCCCGCACCGCTATCGGTAAATCGAAAAAAGGAAGTCTCAAGGATTTTCACCCAGTCGATATGGGAGCCGCAGTTGTCAGCGACCTGTTGCGCCGCGTGCCACAGCTCGATCCGGCTGATATCGAGGATATCATCATGGGGACGGCTGTACCGGAAGCTGAGCAAGGCATGAATATGGCTCGCCTGATCGGACTGCGTGCCGGATTGCCGACAAATGTATCGGGAATCACGATCAATCGCTTTTGCTCCTCCGGTTTGCAGACGATTGCTTACGCTGCTCAGCAGATCATGGTTGGCAGCTCCGATGTGGTTGTCGCTGGCGGGGTGGAGAGCATGAGTCTGGTACCAATGCTCGGTCACAAAATCGCACTCAATCCGACTCTGGTAGAAACGAAGCCGGAAGCGTACATGAGTATGGGCCATACGGCTGAAGAAGTAGCGAAGAGGTACAACATTTCTCGTGAGGATCAGGATGCTTTTGCTCTGCAAAGCCATCAGCGTGCGACGGCTGCGATTGCTTCAGGGAAATTCCAGGATGAAATCGTACCTTTGACAGTCAAGCAGCATTTTGTCGATGAAGCTGGCAAGGTTCACGTTCAGGAACGTGTTTTCGACAAGGATGAAGGAGCGCGCTCGGACACCACGATGGAGGCACTCGCGAAGCTCAGGCCGGTCTTTCATGTGCAAGGTAGCGTAACAGCAGGAAACTCCTCGCAAACGAGCGATGGCGCGGCGGCAGTTCTCGTGATGTCTGCCGAAAAAGCAGCCGAGCTGGGTGTCGAGCCGATTGCCAAGTTCCGTTCCTTTACGGTTGGTGGCGTAGACCCTGATGTCATGGGGATTGGTCCGGTTGTCGCGATTCCAAAAGCATTGAAGCTGGCGGGAATCAGCTTGGAGGATGTCGATCTGTTTGAGTTAAACGAAGCGTTCGCTTCTCAATCGATTGCCGTCATTCGCGAGCTGGGACTCGATCCTGAAAAGGTCAATGTAAATGGTGGGGCAATCGCATTAGGGCATCCACTCGGTTGCAGTGGTGCCAAGCTGACCGTCCAGCTTTTGAATGAAATGAAGCGCAGAGGCGGCAAATACGGAGTCGTTACGATGTGTATCGGTGGTGGAATGGGAGCCGCTGGCGTTTTTGAAATGATCTAATTTTCATATAAGGAGAGGGATAGTAATGGCAGAAACAAAAGATTTGATCCGCGGTGGAAGCTTTTTGATCGATGCAGGTTCAGCTGATGATGTATTCGTGCCAGAAGAATACACCGAAGAGCAAAAGATGATTGCCAAAACGACGGAGGATTTCGTCAACAATGAAGTTCGTCCTCATTTGGAAGAGCTTGAAAACCACCAATTTGATATTTCGGTTCGTCTGCTGAAGGAAGCAGGGGAGCTCGGTCTATTGGCTGGAGACGTTCCGGAGAAATACGAGGGACTAGGGCTGGATAAAGTCAGCACGGCACTCGTAACAGAGAAGTTCTCGCTGGCTCGCGGCTTTGCGCTCAGCTACGGCGCCCATGTCGGGATCGGTTCACTGCCGATCGTGTACTTTGGAAACGAGGAGCAAAAACAGCGCTACCTGCCTGATCTGGCGTCTGGAAAACGAATCGCTGCCTACTGCCTGACAGAGCCAGGCTCTGGCTCAGATGCGCTGGGTGCGAAAACGACAGCGACTCTCTCCGCAGATGGCACGCACTATATTCTCAATGGAGAGAAGCAATGGATCACAAACGCTGGCTTTGCTGATGTATTTATCGTATACGCGAAAATTGATGGCGAGAAATTTACTGCCTTTATCGTCGAGCGTACATTCCCAGGTGTTTCGTTTGGACCGGAAGAGAAGAAGATGGGGATCAAATGCTCCTCGACACGCACGGTCATTTTGCAAGATGTACCTGTGCCGGTAGACAATTTGCTCGGTGAGCCTGGAAGAGGTCACGTGATCGCGTTCAACATTTTGAACGTGGGTCGTTACAAGCTCGCGGTAGGCGCAGTCGGCTCCGCGAAAAAAGCGGTGGAACTCGCGACGAACTACGCAAAAGAGCGCAAGCAGTTCAAAACGCCAATTGCCAACTTTACCTTAATCAAAAACAAACTGGCGAACATGGCAGTGAAAACGTATGCGGCTGAAAGCTCCGTCTATCGGACAGTGGGTCTGTTCGATACAGCGCTGACTCGTTTGGGTGAAAAAGCGGATGATGGCGCGGAAGTTGCGAAAGCGATTGCTGATTATGCAATCGAATGCTCGATCAATAAAGTATTTGCCACTGAGGTTCTGGATTACTGCGTGGACGAAGGTGTGCAAATCCACGGTGGATACGGCTTTATGTCCGAGTATGAGATCGAGAACATGTACCGTGACTCGCGGATTAACCGCATTTTCGAAGGAACGAACGAAATCAACCGCATGCTCATCCCGGATACGCTCGTGAAAAAGGCGATGAAAGGCGAACTGCCGCTCCTGCAAGCAGCAAGCAGCCTGCAAGCAGATCTGATGAGCTATTATCCAGAAGAAATTGAAGATGCACCTTTGGCTATGGAAAAGCATCTGATCAACATCACGCGCAAAATCATTTTGATGGTGGCTGGTTCTGCGATGATGAAATACCAACAAGCGATGTCCAAAGAACAGGAACTCTTGGCATTCGCGGCTGACATGCTAATCGAGCTGTATGCAATGGACAGCATCGTGAAGCGGACAGAGAAAGCAATGGCGGCAAATGGCCTCGAAGCCGAGCAGCAAAAGCTGGAAATGACCGCTGTCTATGTACATGAGGCATTCGACCGTATCGAAGGCTGGGCAAAAGAAGCATTGGCGGCAATGGAAGAGGGCGACGAGCTTCGTCTGCGCCTCTCGATCCTGAAAAAGCTGACCCGCCGCACGCCGATCAACACGGTAGCACTGAAACGTTCAATTGCAGACCGCGTGATCGAAGCGGGAGCGTATGTGGTGTAGTTCGAAATAGTAAAAGGAAAAAGGAGCAAAGCTCAACGCTTTGCTCCTTTCGTATTTAACGCACTTGCTTCACCTTCGAAATCCCGCCATCGTGAATTGTCACTTTGACGTTCACCGCTCCCAGAGAAGAAGGCTGAAGCGGTAGTGCTCCATTTTGCTGCATTCGTTTCCATTCTTGCGGATATTTCCGATAAAGGGTGTGACCGAGCTGAAGCGTGTCCATCTGCTGCTTCCGACCTTTTTCGTACAGCCCCCGAATCTCCTCTTCAATTTTTTTCGCGGCTTCTTTTTCGATTTCCCGAACGGGGCTTATGTGCTGATATTGTGGTATGAAACCTAGCAGCTCCACATCAATCTGAAACGCGACTTGATTGTCTCGCAACAGCGGCTGTATCTTTACTTTTGGTTTTTGCAGGACAAGGTTTGCGAGAGGTTGCTTGCCTTTTTTTACGGTCAGTAACGATCGGTTGGTATGTTCGTCTAACCAGCGCAATCCGAGCAGTTCAGAGCGCGGCCAGCATCCCTTGACCTCCTTGTTTTGCAGCATGCAGGCACCCGTTGTTTTAAGCTGGGGTAAAGGTTTGTTGTCCTCTGTCCAGGTCTTCCTGTTAATAGAGAGCATTGGCAAATAGACGACCTTGTTGGGCTCATCTCTTTTACTGACAAATTGAAATAGCTTCATCGGGTATATCACGGAGTTTTGCTTGTGAAGATCCTGTGGATTGGACAATTGCGAGTAAATGACAGGCTGGTTGAATACTTGCTTGGGCGTAAGAATATCCATCAGTGGATCTTTGGTCGCATACGTCCAGATTGTGTAGCGAAATTCGTAAAACCGATCAAGCTCATCGATGACCTGATCGAGATGCTGGTGTTTCAGTACTTGTTCACTGAGAACCAGAGAGCGAATATGACTCCAAGTCATTTGCTCCTGATTCGTGGGATAGAGACTAAAGAGGGCGCTCACAAAAGAATCGCCGACCCCTTTTGCAATGGCGACCCCACTCGCAGACCGTTCTCCTCCCGCTTCTTGTTTGGCGATGGTAGAGAAGCTCAATATTTGGGCGTATACCTCGAACTTATTGTCCACATAATCGACCCCAAGCGCATTGACATAAAGCAGATTCTCAATTTCACGCGCGTTCCAGCAGCCACTTAGCAGGAGTGGAAGGAGGAGGAGGACAGCTATTGCTCGGATGTGAGCCATGTCAGGAGCCCTTCCTTTTTTCAGGATTATGCAGGAACTCAGGACTTTTCTCCACTTTGCGCCATGGTGTGCGGAGCAGCGTTTTATACAAATCAGGCCATGAGGTCGGGGCAAGTGGAGACAAATAGTACACGCCAAAAGAGCGCATGTTGGAAAAGAACAGAACCATTGCGAGAAGCGACATCATGAAGCCAAACATCCCGAGAAGCGAGCATAAGAGCAATATCCCGAACCGAAACAGTGTGACTGACGAGACGATATGCTGATTGGATAACGTAAAGGTAGCCATTACGGAAAGCGCGACAATGACAAGACTCCCTGTGGAGGTTAAACCAGCCGATATCGCTGCCTGTCCGACGATCAGGCCTCCTACAACAGATAGTGTTTGACCGATGGACAGAGGAAGGCGCAAACCAGCCTCCTTGAATAGATCAAACAAGAGCACCATGAGCAAAACCTCCAAGGCAGCCGGCAATGGAACACCTTGTCTCGATTTGACGATGGTAGCAATGAGTGTATAGGGAAGCTGTTCCTGATGATATGTAATGAGTCCTACCCAAAAGCCGGGTAAAAAAAGGGCGATGATGACACAGGCGAGTCGTAGAATCCGAACAAATACGACGGAAAAAACAGAGGAGCTGCTATCTTCAGCAGCGTTTAGCAGCATGAAAAAGTTTACAGGACCAATAAGCGAAATGGGAGAGCCATCGACCAAAACGGCAAATCGTCCCTTTAACAGGGCATTTACCACATAATCGGGTCTTCCCGTGTATTGAAACTCTGGCAAAAGAGTAAAGGGTGATCGAGATAATCTTTCTTCTACTTGCATACCGCTAATGATGCCTTTGCTATCAAGAGCGTTCATTCTGTCTTGAATTTCTTTCAACAACGGCGGATCGATTTGGTCCTGCAAATACAACAAACCAACACGCGTATGCGTGTGGCTGCCGATGATATACGGGACGAATTTTAATTGATGCGTCCGCAGCCTTTTGCGGATGAGTCCCAGATTCGTATTCATTTCTTCTGTAAAGCCATCTCGGGGGCCGCTAATCGAGGCGTCTGTATTCGTTTCCTCGGGTTCGCGCCTGGGAGGATTGCCAGTCTCCACATAATAGACTGCTTGAAAGTCTTCAAACACCAGCAATAAATTTCCGGAAAAAACGTGCCTGCATATCCAATCGACATTCGTCGGCTGCGCCAGCTCATTCATGAAAAAGAGCCGTTTCTCAAATAACTCTTCTGCATGGAGAATGTCTTCGTTGACAAAAAGTTGAATGAGCTGCGGCATCAAGTACTCACTGATGTGATCTAAATCGCAAATACAGTCGGCGTAGATAAAATGCACACGAGTGGGAGAGCGTCCTGGGATCAGCGTGTGTGTATCTATGCATACGTCATTACAGTCTTCAAACAAATCTTGAAACGCTTGTACAGAAATCGAGGGTAATTCTTTAACAGCTGATGCTGGCGTATACCCTTTGACCTTGGCAAACCTACGATTCTTCATGTTGTTTCCTCCTAGGGGCGAAGGCTGTCAAGAGAGCGAAAACGACGGAAAGAGACAGGGCCAATACCAACAGACTAGGCATAATCTGTTTCGATAAAAGGCTGTAATATTGAATCGCACTCATCGGGTAGAGGGAGAGGGCAGAAGAGAAGAAAAAGAGCCCGATCAACCACCAAGTCCGCTTCTTGCCATAAGGAATCATCAGGATCTCTACAATGAGCAAAAGCGATAGAGAAATTCGCGTAAAGGCACCGCTAAACCATTGGTATATGCTCAGGAAATCGAGATGCTCGATATACAGGCCGATATTGGCAAGTCGCCATTCTTCATAGGCAGGATAGCGCAATTTTCCGGCTTTATCAGGACCGAATTCTACGATCGCCCCTAGGGTTGGCCCGAATGTAAGGCCAATCATGACAAACGCCAGGATGAATAGTTGATAGTACGGCACTTTGGATTGTAGATGGTGTTTCAAAAATAAAAAGAGGAGCAGCTCGACAAAGCCAGTGCCCGCATACATCATTCCTTTTAACACAGGGGGCATCCCATTTTCCATGATGGGGAGGAGAAGACTGTAATCCTTGTTTGGAAAGTTGGTAGACATGACGAAAAATCCTAAGAGCACGACGAATGGCAAAAGGACAGATGAGGTAATGGCGATAGAGCGGATTCCAAACAGGGCATTTACGAGACACAGGACTGCAAACAAAATCGTATTTACCCCCAGAGGTGTTTCTGGAGCAAACGATAAATTGATCCAGGTAATCGTATCAGTCATCGTCATGGTGGCGATTGCGAAGCAGTAGATACATGTCAGCAGCGCCAAAACAAAATACAGAGGGAAGCCGTAAGTCTGTTTCATCCACTGGAACAGATGCTTATTCTCAGTTTGTTTATAGACCGAATAGAGCAAACCAGTCCACAACAAGTAAAGCAGCCCAGCTAACAAAACCGAGATCCAGGAGTCTCTTTTTGCCGAATCTAGCATCATCGGAATGACGATGACATGGTTCATCAATCCGTTGGTTAAAAGCAGCATGACGACGATTTGTGTAAAAGATAATCCGTTTTTCATGATTTCCCCGCCAAAGTAATCTCGTACTCCCAACAGTATTTGCAGGGTGTTGGGATTTATTCGATTCAGCGGCAGAATGTGCCAAGTCGCATGCATATTTTGGGAAGCTCTCACGAACGCTAATGGAAACATACTTCGTAAAAGGGCGGGAGCTGTAGGAGATGGCGATGAGAGGGTGGCTGAGAAGAAAAAAGACATCTGTCAAAGACAGGATGAGCCACTCGAGTGAGCCTATCCGTGTCCGGGAAATCAGTGAGCGATTAAGTGATAACCTTGCGGAGCTGAATGCGATATTTACGCTTACACCCGATTTGGTCATTCGGACGTTTGCGTGCCAGCATATAGATGGCATGGTTACACTCGTCTACCTGAATAGCTTGGTTGACAAAAATTCGATTAATAATAATGTGCTTCGTCCACTTTTGTCACACCCAGAGGGTGAGAAATCGAGTCTTTTTGACCTGTTATCTGTCGGGAAGGTATCCGTTGCCTACGACTTTCGGAAAGTAGAAACCGAGATTTTGCTTGGGAGCAGTCTTTTATTTATCGAGGGTCGAAAAGAAGTGCTTGTGATCGAAACGAATGGATGGCCGCAGCGGGCAATAGAAGACCCGCAGTTGGAGGCTGCGCTTAAGGGAGGACACCAAGGGTTTGTCGAAACGGACGCCCAGAACATTGCCCTCATTCGCCGCTATATTCCCAACCGTGAATTAAAAATAAAAGAAATGTGGCTGGGAGAACGAGGCCTTACAAAGCTATCGATCATGTACTTGGCTGATGTGGCGAATCCGGAAATATTACAGGAGATGGAAGATCGGCTCAAGATGATCAAGGTTGACACGATTCTCAATGCGTCTGAACTGGAGGAGTATATCGAGGATAATCCTTATTCGCTGTTTCCGCAGTTTTTGACCTCAGAGCGGCCCGACACAGTTGCCTCTCACATCTTGCAAGGGAAGATTGCTGTCGTTGTCGATCGCTCTCCAAGCGTATTAATCGGACCGGCTACTTTCGCTTCCTTTTTTCAAAGCGTTGACGATTACGGTACACGTTGGCCTGTCGCCACGTTTATTCGCTTGCTTCGATATTTAGCTTTTTTGATTGCTACTTTTTTACCCGCGATTTATATTGCGTTGATTTCTTTCAATTATGAGGTGATCCCACTCGATTTGATTTTGTCAGTCGGAGAGTCCCGCGAAAGGGTTCCATTCCCACCCTTGTTAGAGGCATTTATTATGGAGCTCACACTGGAAATGCTCCGGGAATCGGGTATTCGCTTGCCGGCTCCTATTGGACAAACTGTGGGTATTGTGGGAGGTATCGTGATTGGTCAAGCGGTTGTGCAAGCAGGGATTGTGAGCAATATTATGGTGATCGTCGTTGCATTTACAGCGATCTCATCCTTTATTATTCCGAACTACGATATGGCCTCGGCAGTCAGGCTTATTCGTTTTTTGATGATGATCCTCGCTGCGATGTTTGGGTTCGTTGGAATTATTGTGGGATTAATGGCACTGATTGGCCATTTGATTACGCTGGAATCATTAGGTGTTCCTTATGGAGGCCCTCTTGCTCCTGTGCGCTTCGGCGATTGGAAAGATTTGTTTATCCGCCTGCCACTATGGAAAATGAAAGAGCGTCCCCTGTCAGCCTATACGATTGAAGAGGAAAGACAAGGCGATAATCGGCCAAGGGAGGACGGGTGATGAAAAAATATACGTACAACCAATTGAGCGTCCTTCAGTACATTCTCCTCATTCATGGGGCACAAGTAGGGATCGGCGTATTGACGATTCCCAGAGAATTGGCGGAGAAGGCGAGCACCGACGGATGGATATCGCTTTTGATCGGATGGCTTGCGGCAACGCTAGTCAGTCTCGTCATCACGAACATGATGAAGCAGTATCCGGAGAAGACGATCATCGATATATTCCCATTGATCCTGGGCAAGTGGCTCGGTCGTATCGCTATTGTTTTCATGTTCATTTATTGCGGGGTTGCAGCGTTCGTTTTGCTGATAAATGCCACGGGAATCATTAATGTTTGGCTCCTGTCTCAGACACCCGCCTATGTTGTCGTGTTCCTTTTTACGCTGCCGACTTATTTTGTTCTCCAGGGAGGGGTTCGCGCCATAGGAAGGTACGCCGAGCTCGTATTCTATCTTACGCTTTGGATACCTTTTGTTCTCACGACGGCTTATCGAGAGGTTCATTGGTTAAACTTGCTGCCATTGATCAAGGACGGCTGGCACCCGATATGGGAAGCGAGCAAATCCACCGTACTCTCCTTTCTTGGATTTGAGTTTGGTTATTTTGCCTACCCTTTTCTTCAAAAAAAGCAATATGCGCCTCTTGGCATTGTCATTGCGAATACATTGACGTTGTTTGTGTATCTGTCTGTCGTTGTCGTTTGCTTTGCATACTTTAGCCCCGATGAAATTACGCAGTATACATGGCCTACGCTCAATTTATGGAAAGCCATTGAGTTCCGCTTTTTAGAACGTGTCGATATTCTTTTTCTCTCTACTTATATGTTTATATTGTCAACGACTGCATTGCCGTACATCTATTTCTGTGTCTTTTCATCCAGTCAGTTATTCGGCATGAAGGATCACCGCAAGCATTTGCGCCTGTTCCTTCTTCTGGTTCCAGTGGCGCTATTGTTTTATACGCCATCCTTTATTGATCTGAAGAAATCGATACAAATTTGGAGCTTTGCAGGCTTGGGCTTTGCTTATGCGCTTCCTCTACTGGCTTGGGGGCCGATCAGGCTATCGAAACGAGCAGAAAGGGGGGAAAAAGCGTGAGGGCATTTGCTCAGATTCTGTTATTGAGCTTGCTGGTAACGATGTTGACAGGTTGCAGGGATCAGATCAATTTGGAGGATACCACTTTATCACTGATGGTCGGAATTGATTTGAACGAAAAAAATGAGCTTCTCTTTTATATCTCAAGCCCGGTGTTCAATCGGGAGGCGAAGGAAAAATCTGAGGAATACGGTATCCGGTCATCTACCATTAGAGAGTCGAGAATGGGTTTTGATGAGCGAGTGACAGGCTTGACCCAAGCAGGCAAAATTCAGGTGCTTGTGATGGGGAAAAAGCTGCTGGCTCACCCGGACTGGTTTCGGCTGCTGGATGTCGTTTTTCGGGATGCAAAATTCAGTGTCAACGCCCGCATGGCTGTGCTTGACGGTCCATTGCATGAGTTGTTTGATTTTAAACCAAAGGACAAGCCTCGTCTAGCCATTCATGTAACAACGCTGATAGATACAGCCAATAACCGAAATCTGACGGTAAAGACGAGGGCGCAGGAGCTCCATCGGCAAATGTATGAAAAAGGGATGACGCCTACCATGACTGAGTTGAAAAAAGAAAAGCGGGCGGTCAAGGTAACAGGGACGGCTTTGTTAAAACAAAATGGGACGTACGCAAGCCTGATAGAACCGCGGGATACGATTCTTTTGCAAACGCTGCTCCATGAAAAGCAAGGGGAACTGTCCGTCACCATCCCGATTAAAGAGCCGAACGATCAAAAACAAATATCGAAAGACAGGATCAGTTTTTTTATCAAGGGAGTCAAAAAAAAAGTAAAAACAACCTATCAGAACGGTCGGTTTCATTTTGACGTTCATTTCAACTTGCGAGTGTCCATATCAGAGCGAATGTTTCCGTTCGACATGGAAAAGGACCACAAAAAGATGGAGAGAATGATCAGTGACGAGTTACAGAAGGATTACATGAAGTTAATCAAGAAATGCCAGGAAATAGGTGCAGACCCATTTGGGTTTGGTCTCTATGCGCGTGCCTATGAATATAAAGAGTACAAAAAGGTAGAGAATGATTGGACGAAGGCTTTTTCCAATGCCAAAGTTGAAATCAAGTCAGACGTATCGATCAAGGGAAATGGTGTCGTAAAGTGAAGACAGAAAGACAAAACCCCCTGGCAATCAGTAAATGCCAAGGGGTTCGTTATTAATAGATCGCTTCCCAGCCTGCAGGAGTGACGAACAGGCGAATCGCCTTGATTTTGCGGTCGTCCATCAGAGTGAAGTAGTGGCGGTAGTTCGGTGGTACGGAGATCAGATCGCCTGGCTCCAGCTCGACGTCGAAGTAGCGACCATCTTTGCCTTTGATGGCGAAAATGCCGTGACCATCGACGCAGAAGCGGCACTCATCGTCGGTGTGGTGATGCTCGCCCTTGAATTTCACCAGCAGCTCATCGAGGTTAGGCGTTTTGTCAGAGAGGACGATAATGTCTGCTGTCAAATAACCGCGACGTTGGCTGATCGCATCGATTTCGGACTTGAAGGTGTCGAGAATCTCTTGTTTTTCCTCGTCAGTCGGGCTGTAGTTATCACGGTGCTTCGGATCAAGGCGATCCACGCCCCATTTTTCGTAAATGATCTCTTGAGTGTCCAGGAAGGAGACAACTTCCTCGGGTGCTGAGATGTACTCATTGTTGTCGTGAAAACGAATTTGTGCCATCGTTTATTCCTCCTTAATTGGTGGTTGTAGTGGACACGACTGCTTGGCGCAATTGCAGCCAGCGGGCGTGATACTCGAATAGGAATTCAAAAGCCTCCAGGTGGCGCTTGGCCTCGAAGTCATTGCCGCCCCACGTGTAGATCCCGTGGTTACGGATGAGTACGCCGGGAACCTCTGGTGTGATCACTTTTTCAATTTCGGCGGCCAAGGTCGGAATATCGGCAAAGTTCTCAACAATCGGAACAGTAATGCGTGCGTTTTCTTCCCAGATTCCGAGTCCCTTGATTAGCTCTTGTCCTTGAATGGAGAAAGCGCGTTGTCCAAAGTACAGCTCGGAAATGAGGTTGTTCCATACGGTATGGACGTGGAAGCAAGCACCGGCCTTCGGGAACGATTTGTAGACGACGGCGTGGATGAGGGTTTCCGCGGAAGGCTTGAGCGTAGTTTCATCCACCGGACGCGAGTCTTGATCCACGACCAGATAATCTTCGGGAGACAGCTTGGTTTTGTCTTTGCCGCTTGCCGTTACAGCAAATTGCAAGGGATCGTTTTGTATTTTAATCGAGAGATTGCCACTAGTGCCGGGAAACCAGTCCCGGCGGGCAAATGTTAGCTTGGCGTCATCCAGACGGCGAAAGGCATCCAGACGTTGTTCAAGTGTTGCGGTCATGAATTAGACAACCTCCTGTTGGACTTGCTGTAAAGTGCGAATCACGTCGTGGAATGTGGCAAACTTGCTATGCGGCAATTGCAGCTCTTCCGCTTTGTCAGCGAGGAAGTGACGGGCAATCACATAGTCAGCGATTTTGGCTCCAGCCAAATCCGTGATAGAGTCGCCGATGACGATGCGGAAATGGGTCGCTGGATCGTAACGGCGGATGATTGTCGTCTTGCACATACCGCAGCCGTTCGTGCAATGTTTATCGCAAGCGTTGGGCCATGTAATGGTGATCCGCTCTCCGCTAAAATCACTGCCGTTGCAGTAGATCGGAACATCGGAGAGATCAAAAGGGGCCAGGATAGGCTCCAGGAAAAAGTCGATGCCGCCACTCGTGATCAACAGCTCGATGCCTTCTTCGCGACAATAGCTCACGAATTCAGCAAATCCCGGGCGAATCGTCGCTTCATGGACAATAAAATCGATAATGTCCTGGCGCAAGGAGGAGGGCAAGAGTTGAAACAGCTTGCCTACCCCTTCCTGAACGCTTATTTTTTGGGAAAGGATTTGCTCCGTCAGGGCTTCCCACTCAGGGGGAGCAAACTTGCGGACAATCGCTACAATGTTGTCTTTTTCGGTAATCGTTCCGTCGAAATCGCAGAACAGGACGAGCTTCTTGCTCATCGTGCGCCACCCCACTTTTCCAAGGCGATCGCCAGTTCTTGTGAATCAGCGGCAGCCTCTTCCAGTGTTCGGCCTGCTGTGACAGCCTCAATCGCGGCAACGAATGCTTTTGCTCCTGCGGTTGCTCCACCAGGATGACCGTGGATTCCGCCTCCTGCATTGACGATTTGATCCAGACCGAAGTCTTTATAAAGCTGTGGAACCAGTCCCGGATGAATGCCAGCAGAGGGAACCGGGAAGGAACGGCGTACACCATTCAGCGGGTCAGTCAAATGCTTGGCGAGCTGCAACGCTTCTGTCTTGTCCAGGGCGACGTTACCATATGGAGATGGGAAGAGCACCAAATCTGCACCAGCTACGCGCATCAACGTTCCGAGCAGAAGCGGGGTGGCGATACCGTAGTCGGGTGATGGATAGTAAGCGCCTGCCAATGCTGGATGCGCCATGATCGGTACATGTACATCAGGATCGGCTGCCAAACGGTGCAGGGCATCAAAGCCAAAGGCCAGCACATTGAACAAGAGGCAGTCAGCACCCGCATCTACTGCACGTTTCGCTTTTTCGTTCAGTTCATGTACAGGTCCAGTCAGGTTGGCTGCATAGAGGACGGGCTTGCCTGTTTCGGCTTCGGTCTCCTGAGCGATCTGCTTGAACGCTTTGATCCTTTCGATAAAAGGAGCGCGGTCATCTGCAAAGAAGATTTCGTCATCTTTCACCAGATCGACTCCGCCCAAGGCTTGTGCCCGGAATTGCGTTTTCAGGTCGTCGAAAGGAAGGCCCAGGCACGATTTGAAAATGCTCATCAAGAGCGGTCGGTTATGTGCTGCTAAACGTTCGCGCAGACCGTCAATGCCGAACTTCGGTCCAGGAAAAGCCTGAAGGAACGAGTCAGGAAAAACGATGTCGACGAGCTTGATTTTGCCATCCATCGATAGTTTGCCGAATATTCCGGTCAACAAGGATGGAATGTCTGCTGTAAAATTACGAGTCGGATAGCTGACGGTAATCAAACCGCGTGTTTCTCCGTTTTCCAGTGTCTCAAGTGGTGTCGCGCTCACGGCTTCACCAAGATACGGCGCTAGCTCAGCTTGCTTGGCAAGCGGTAGGTCCGTCCAGGAACCGACTGTCATGCCGACAGCTATGGCTTGTGCCTTTTTGTTCAAGTCTTTTGCTTGTGTGAGATAGGTGACGAGGATACGTTGTTCACTCATGGTACGTCTAATCCTCCTTGATAAATTAAAAAAGCCCCCCCATTGAGCGGGGAGGCGGTTGTCGACTAGGAAAGCGTCTCGTCTCCTCTCATCTCTCGGGTCAGTAGCCGAGATGAGCCAAAAAAAGCTCGATCTCGACTCTTATCCGTTGGAATTAGCACCGTTTCGCTATCCAAGGTACGCATCATCAGCGTACGATTCATGGTATAGCGCCGGTTGCCGGGCATCATAGGGCCAGTCCCTCAGCCAGCTCGCGATAAGAGTTATTCGTTTCCCCCATGATATGACGTTCATTGTCAGGAGTCAATCTTTGTTTTTGCAGAGAATGTGCAGTGGATTATTAGAAAAATAAGACGAAGGTGAAACTTTTTGGCAATTCTTTCGTGGTAAGGGAGGAAGGGGTGTGAACGGCTTGGGAAAGTAGGTCTGGAGGATGTGTACCAGCTACATGTAAACGATATTTACCGCTATCTTTTCCGGCTGACACGAGATGAGAGACTGGCAGAGGATCTGACACAGGAAACCTTTTGTCGCGCCTTCTCTTCCTTGGATGACTACCGTGGGGAAAAAGTACGGCCCTGGCTGTTCAAGGTGGCCTATCACGCTTTCGTGGACGGTTATCGCAAGAAGACGAAACAACGATTTGCGTTTGTGGAAGCCTTGCCAGAGCGACGTGATCATTCGGTGGTTGATCCGGCAGAGCATGTCGTGAACAAGGAGCTGTGGGAAGTGGCCCATGACTATTTGGAGCAACTTCCGGAAAAGCAGAGACAGGTCATTTTGTTGTCTGCCATGCAGTTTTCCTACGCGGAAATGGCAGAGGTACTCGGAATCGAGCTGGCAGACGTCAAGCGTTCCTTGTTTCGGGGACGACAAAAGATGCGGCAGTTGTGGAGGGAGGAAAGCCGGTGATGAACACAGATGAGAATAAACGCGAGCAGAGGCTGCTTGCTTATTTGCGTGGGGAAATGGCGGAAGAAGATTCAAAACAATTCGAGGACGAAATAGCCGCTGACGAGGAATACGCACAGCGATTGGAGAGGCTTTTGTTGGGGGAAGAAACGAGAGAGGACAACGTGAAAACAAAACAGCCTGAAACACTGTCCGCTGAAAAACAGCGTGCCATTGTTCGCCGGGGGAAATGGAAAAATCGGTTGTCCAACGCTGGATTCACCATAGGGCTTCCCTTTTTGGCCGGAGTTGTGTTGCTGATTCTGAATGGCTGGGTTGGGTCTCTGATGCATGAAGATCTGTTTCGCGTTGCGAAGTCGATGGTCAATTTTACTCAACCAGGTGTTAGTGTAGGCGGTAGTGGCTCGCAGGTGGGATTGTTTTACGGCAATATCAGCATGGAGTTGCGTGAAAGGGTTGGAGCGGAAGAAAAGAACGCTGGCCGCTTTGAAAGCACAAATGTGCTGTGGAACGTAAACGCTGGGCCGAAATGGCCGAATGGGGTCAGGGAACAGAAGCTGTATTTCCGTTATCCGACAGAGGGGGCAATGGAGAATACGGACTTTCGCACTTCACCTGCCTGGACAACGATGGAGAAGCTGCCCGAGGGAACGGTTTCACAGCTTGCGATTTCCTTCGATCACTTCCTGACGTACGAGGAGTACTATGAACTGGTTTCCCGCCATGTTGCCTCTTCGGGACAAGATACGGTTTGGTTTGCAGTAGACACAGGGGTCGAGACCAAAGAGAGTGAAGAGGGACAGTTGATGGTAGGTCCCGGAAAAGTATGGGGTTTTGCAGAACGGGAGCTGGATTATGGTGGACCTATTCTTGTAAACGGGGAAGGGGATAGGCGGATGGCGACTTATCTGAACGAAATGAAGTACTTGTCCGAGCAAGAAGGTTTGACTCGCGATATCGGCAGATCCTTGTTATTTCGTAGCGATCCGCAAATTACAGAACGATACAACTACATGCAGCAAAACGGAGTTCGTATCTACGGCGCTGTCCTAACCGGACCTACGAAAGAACTGTTAAAGCTCAAGGCCGAAAAGTCGATAACAGCAGCGCTTCTAGGCAAGGTAGACTGGTGGAATTGGGAGCAGCCTGCGGCATCGGGAGCACATTACACTTACTAGTAACAAGGTGCGAATTTTTGCACAAAAGGGTGTTGACATCGTGGAAGCGTTGGTTGTATGATTCAAACTAAATCAAAAACCGAATACGTTTTGGATACCTTATCCAGAGAAGGTGGAGGGACTGGCCCGATGATACCCGGCAACCGACATGACGCCATTCAGACGCGAGGAAGCGACTGATTGACAGGCGACATGCACGGTGCTAATTCCTGCAGAAACAAAAGTGGTCTGGAAGATAAGGGGGACATCAACACGGTTCTTACACGTGACGACAGCGACCTCTTTTCTTCGGGAAAAGAGGTCTTTTTATTGCTCCAGGGACACAAACAAAACAAGTAGAGATAGAGGGAAAATACGTAGAGGGGAGTTTTGGAATCATGGCATATCGCGCATTGACTGAACAGGAAGCAGTGGAGTACGTAAAAGGAATACCGGGTCTTTTTAGCGAAGGAGCAGAGCTGACCAGCCGAGAAATCGGGGATGGCAACCTCAATCTGGTTTTTGACATTCAAGAGCCATCAACTGGTAAGAGCGTCATTGTTAAGCAAGCACTGCCTTTTGCCCGCGTCGTGGGAGAATCTTGGCCGCTTACGATTGATCGGGCTCGTATCGAGAGCGAGGCACTCCGCATTCAGCACAAATACGTTCCAGACTTGGTGCCGCAGGTGTATCATTTCGACGGGGAGCTTGCGTTGACTGTCATGGAAAACGTCGGGGACCACATCATCATGCGCAAAGGTCTGATCGAAGGAAAGCGGTACCCGCTATTTGCGAAGCAAATTGGTCGTTTTCTCGCGCAAACCTTGTTCTTTACATCCGATCTGGGCGCGCATCCGTACGATAAAAAAGCGCTAGTCGGAACATTCATAAATCCAGAATTATGCAAAATCACAGAAGACCTCGTTTTTACTGATCCGTATGAAAATGCGCCTACCAACGACTTCAATCCGTTGATTCGCCGGGAAGTCGAGGTGATCTGGAACAACAGGCCGCTGAAGCTGGAAATCGCCAAGCTGAAATACGATTTCCTTACGCGCGCAGAAGCGCTGCTGCATGGTGACTTGCATACCGGAAGTATTTTCATCACGGAAAACAGCCTGAAGGCAATAGATCCAGAATTCGCTTACTACGGTCCAATCGGTTTTGATATCGGGGCGGTCATTGCCAATCTGTTGCTCAACTACGCAGGACAGCACGGTTTGCAAAAAGATCAAGGAGAACGGGAAGCGTACCGCGAATACTTACTGGAAACGGTCGAGGATGTCTGGAATGAATTCGTTTCGCAATTCGTTCAGCTCTGGCACAAGCACGCCAAAGAGCGCAGTGCCCATGTCGAGGGACTTTGGCAAAGCTACGTGAAGCGCCTGATTCAGGATACAGCAGGCTATGCCGGATGCAAAATCTTGCGCCGTGTCATCGGCTTGGCAGGCGTAGCGGACCTGAATGCCATCGAAGACGACCAGACTCGCGCAGAAGCAGAGCGTCTGGCTCTCTCGATTGGAGAAGCGCTGATTCTCGGTCGCGGCAGCATAGACGAATCGACAGATATCACGGACATCGTACGCACTGTGACCGAACGTTACTATCAGGAGGCAACGACAGTATGACAACCAGCACCCAATTGGCACCTGTTAAGTGGGAGAATGACGCATTGGTCTTGCTTGACCAGACGCGTCTGCCAGTAGAAACGATCTATTTGAACTTGACTACCTCCGAGCAAGTATGGGGTTCTATCCGTCGTTTGGAGGTGCGTGGCGCACCAGCGATTGGCATGGCGGCGGCTTACGGACTCTACCTTGGGATTCGTGGCAGTGAAGCGAGTAACTACGACGAGTTTTGGCAGGAACTGAACCAGCAGGCAGACTACCTGGGCTCTTCCCGTCCGACAGCCGTGAATCTGTTCTGGGCATTGGATCGCATCAAAGCTCGTGTTGAAAAAGAAAGCGGAGCGTCGATTGCCAAGTTAAAGGCGGCAGTGCTTGATGAAGCACTGGCGATTCAAAAGGAAGACGCTGAAGTATGCCGGACCATCGGAGAACATCTGCTCACACTGTTGCATGACGGTATGGGAATTCTCACGCACTGTAATCCAGGGGCATTGGCTACAGCAGCGTACGGTACGGCTACCGCTCCCTTTTATTTGGCAAAGGAACGCGGCTGGAACCTGAAGGTGTACGCGGACGAAACCCGTCCTGTCCTGCAAGGCGCTCGACTTACTGCATTTGAATTGCAGCAGGCAGGGATTGATGTGACGCTGATCTGCGACAACATGGCCGCGATGGTAATGTCCCAAGGGAAAGTAGAGGCTGTCATTGTGGGTACAGACCGCGTAGCAGCGAATGGCGATGTCGCCAACAAGATCGGTACGTATGGGGTAGCGGTATTGGCAAAAGCTCACGGCATTCCTTTTTACGTGGCCGCTCCCTTGTCCTCTGTTGATCTGGAGACACCGACAGGCGCAGATATTCCGATTGAAGAGCGTCCAGCCGAGGAAATTACCCATGGCTTGGGCAAACAGGTAGCTCCAGACGATATCAAGGTGTACAATCCTGCGTTCGATGTAACGCCTGCGAAGTACATTACAGCAATCGTTACGGAGACAGGCATTTTCAAGCCAGAAGAGATCGGCAATAGCAAAAAATAACAGAACTATTTTAAGCGTTCGCCCTGTTGTTACTGGCGGGCGCTTTTTGCTCATTTTGGTGTTTTCCAGTAAAATAGCCAAGAAAAGGGGAGATTCGTATGCAACCGATTCAACGGATAGCCATCAATGAAGATACGTACTTGAAACAATTAGAATTAGCTGATGCTGAGGAGTTATTTTTGCTTACGGATTCGAACCGGGAGAATCTTATGGAATGGCTGCCGTGGCTGAATTATACGAAGAAGGTAGAGGATTCGCGCCAATTCATCCAAGCGACGATCAACCAGTACAACGATAATCGCGGCATCAACTACGGTATTTGGTACCAAGGACGTCTGGCTGGTACAGTCGGTGTACATACGGTGGATTGGATTAACAAAAAGACGTCCATTGGCTATTGGCTGGGTGCGCAATTTCAGGGCAAGGGCCTGATGACAGAAGCAGTGGCGACCTACTTGGACGTATTGATCTTCGGGTCGTGGGATTTGGAAAAAGTAACGATTCAGGCTGCTACGGAAAACTTCAAGAGCAGATCGATCCCCGAACGATTAGGGTTTCAACTGGAAGGGATACTACGCCGGAATGAATTCCTTTACGATCATTACGTGGATCATGCCACTTACAGCCTGCTAAAAGAAGAATGGCTCGACTGGAAAACCGATAAAAAATCTTAGATCGAACTGTATGCTTCGATTGACAATGAAAATTCTGTAAATTACGATGGTGAAGACAGATCAAGAGGGCTGCGTGTGATTCGCAAGCCCTTTTTTAGTCGTGCTGTTAGGTTTGAATAAATAGAGGTGATTTATATGCAGACACTTCGGCAATTATCTTGGTTTTTTCGTGCCTATTGGAAACGGTACGTCATTGGGATCTCTGTGTTGTTTATTATCGATGTGCTCATGCTTTGGCCGCCGAAATTAATTGGCGACACGGTGGATTCGATTCGCAACAGTTCCCTGACGGACGCTGACTTGACGCAAACAGTGGTCATCTTGCTCATTTTGGGTGTTAGCTTGTATGGATTGCGGTTTCTCTGGCGGTATTTGTTAAATGGAGGAGCTTTGATACTGGAGAGGACGTTGCGTGAGCGACTGTTTGCCCATTTGACGAGAATGACTCCGTCGTTTTTTCATCGCAAACGCAGTGGCGATCTGATGGCCGTCGCTACCAACGACATTCCTGCCATTGAACAAACGGCCAGTACAGGGGTGCTTACGCTTGTCGATGCGCTGTTCATGACCGTGTTAACGCTGGGCGTCATGGTGACCGCGATTGATTGGAAGCTGACGCTGGCGGCACTGATCCCGATGCCGTTTTTGGCTTGGTCAACGGCGTACTATGGAAGGTTGCTGCATGAGCGCTTTTACTTGGCGCAGGAAGCATTCGGAGAGATGAATGATCATGTCCAACAATCTGTGTCAGGCGTTCGGGTATTGAGAGCGTTTGTACAGGAAAAGGCCGATATCGAGGCGTATCGCCGGGTCAGTGAAAAAACGTTGGAGCGAAATGTGAGCGTTTCGCGGATCGACGCCCTGTTCGAGCCGACGATCGCGATTATTATTGGCTTCAGCTTTTTGATCGGGCTGGGCTATGGGACGTATTTGGTGTTCACCAGCGCCATCTCCTTAGGGGATTTGGTTGCGTTCAATTTATACTTGGGTCTTTTAATTTGGCCGATGTTCGCCTTTGGTTGGCTTGTCAATGTGTTGCAACGCGGTGGTGCTTCCCACAAGCGTTTCACAGAACTAATGGTGGAGCAGCCAGATGTGACGGAGGCAGCGAATCCGGTCACGAGCCAAATCGCCAATACTGTAGAAGCACGCCATTTTTCTTTTACGTATCCGGGCACTGACAAGCCGGCACTCACCGACATCTCGTTTCGTTTGGGTGAAGGAGAGACGCTTGGGATTGTCGGACGGACAGGAAGCGGCAAGTCGACGCTATGTCGTGCCTTATTGCATCAATATCAGATGAAGGAACAAGCTTTGTTTATCGGGGGCATCCCGATCGAAGGACTCGCATTCGATACGCTGCGGGAAAAAATCGGCTACGTGCCTCAGGAGCATCTGCTGTTCTCACGGACGATTGTCGAAAATGTTGCATTCGGGAAACCACAAGCGACGACCGAGGAAGTGATGCATGCGTTGGAGCTTGCGGAGATGAAGAGAGATCTGGAGCAATTCAGAGATGGATTGCAAACCATGGTTGGAGAGAAGGGGGTCACCCTCTCCGGGGGGCAAAAACAGCGCATTTCCATTGCACGCGCTCTTTTGATGGATGCGGGAATCCTGATTCTCGATGATTCATTATCGGCTGTGGACGCCCGGACTGAGGAGAGCATCCTTCGTCATCTGAGACAGGAACGCGCGGATAAAACGACGATTATTACCGCTCATCGTCTGTCTGCCGTCCAGCATGCCCAACTGATTCTCGTACTGGATGAGGGGCAGATCGTCGAACGGGGGACACATGACGAGCTGATGCAGCGCAACGGCTGGTATGCAGAGCAGTACCGTCGTCAGCAGATGGAACAGGATGTGGCTGGTTGAGAGAGGGGGAAGGCGTTTCATGAGCAAAGAAAATGTATGGGGGCGTTTGACCGAGTACGCCAGGCCATTTCAAAAGCAAATACTAGGCGCGTTGTTTCTGCTCTTGCTGGGAACGAGTGCAGAGTTGGCAGGTCCTTTTTTAGCCAAGGTCATGATTGATAATCACATCCTGGCGATCCAAAAGCCTTGGTATCAACTGGACGAAGTGCCACCACAAGCAGCGGAGCAAGTCGCCTCACTGAACGGTACGAACTATATTCGTGAAGATGTTGCAGCAAAGATGGGTCTTGCTTTGGACAGTATCAAGCAAAAGGAAGTAAGCGTGCTGACAGAAGGCACGACCTATTACTTGGTTTCTGGCAAAGTGAATCCAAACACGCAGAAGCAATTCACTCCGATTGCGCCAGAAAACGGCAGGGAGCGCTTCGAGGTAACAACGAAGGATCAATCAGGTCAAAAGATGACCTCTACAGGCATTCGGCTGACCGCAGAGGAAGTCAAGGCGATGTATCAGGGGGATGTCCTGCCCATTGTCTGGCTGTCCGTAGGTTATGGAGCACTGATCTTGCTCTCTGCTGGATTCAATTACGTCCAGATTTTGTGGCTGCAAAAGATCGCTCAGCGCATCATTCAGCAAATGCGGATGAAGCTGTTTATCCATTTGCAAAAGCTCCCGGTTGCCTTTTTTGACAAAACGCCAGTAGGGGCGCTCGTCTCCCGTGTGAGCAATGATACAGAAGCCATCCGTGAGCTGTATGTAAGTGTACTCGCCACATTTGTACAAAACGGTCTTTATTTGATTGGAATCTTGATCGCGCTCTACATCTTGCAGCCTGAGCTCGCTCTCTTCTGCTTTTTGACTGTGCCAGTGCTCGTACTGCTAGTCTACGTGTATCAAAAGTACAGTTCTCGCTACTATGCGGTGATTCGCGCGAAGCTCGGTGATATGAACACAACGATCAATGAAATGATCCAGAACATGACGATCGTGCAGGCTTTTCGCCGGGAGAAGGGTGTACAAAAGGAGTTCGCTGATGTAAACGAAGACTACTTCAAGGTGCGGATGAAAGAGATCAATCTGGAATCCTTGCTTTTGCGCCCAGCGGTAGATTTGATCTGGAAAGTTTCCTTGACCCTGATCGTCTGGTATTACGGCTCGACCTCCTTCCACAGCGCGATTTCCTTTGGTGCGCTTTTTGCTTTTGTCGATTACATGGGACGTTTTTTCGAACCAATCAACATGATCATGAATCGGTTGTCACAAATGCAGCAGGCGACCATTTCGGCGGGGCGCGTCTTCGAAATTATGGATGAGACCACGGAGAAGAAAGAAACGGGTGCACAAATCGAGCGCCCGCGTGGAGAGGTTGTTTTTGATAACGTATCTTTTGCTTATCAAGGTGACGATTACGTCTTGAAAAACGTCTCCTTTACGGCGCAGCCTGGTCAGACGATTGCCTTGGTAGGACACACCGGATCGGGAAAAAGCTCTTTGATGAATTTGCTGCTCGGGTTCTATCCGGTGACGAAAGGGAGCATTTTGATCGACGGCCAAGATATGAGACAGATTGATACGCACTCATTGCGCAGTCATGTCGGACTCGTTTTGCAGGACCCGTTCTTGTTTACGGGAAGCATTGGATTCAATATTCGTATGTACAAGGATACGATTACGGATGAAGAAGTGAAGCGGGCTGCAAAAGCCGTACGTGCTGACGAATTCATTTCCAAGCTCCCGGGTGGTTATGACGAACCAGTCGTCGAGCGAGGCATGACGTTATCCGCAGGCCAACGCCAATTGATCTCTTTTGCTCGGGCACTGGCTGCTGATCCTGCGATGCTGATCTTGGATGAAGCAACGGCAAGCATTGACAGCGAAACAGAGCTAGCCATTCAGGAAGCGTTGCATGTACTATCAAAAGGTAGGACGACATTTATCATTGCACATCGATTGTCGACGATTCAGCATGCCGACCAGATTCTTGTTTTGTCCCGGGGAGAAATCATGGAGAGAGGTACACATGATGAACTCATGGCGCAAAATGGACTTTATCAAAAAATGTATCAGCTTCAACAGGGGAGTGCTTCCGTAGAGAGTGCTTAGTAGGGAGCTAGGAAGGAGAAACAACACCATGTCACAGTCACGTTACACCTTTTGGGTGTTGATTTTGGTTGTTGGTATTGCGGGGTTAAGCCAAGGCTTGACGATCCCGATGCTGACGGTATTATTGGAAAAACAAGGTGTATCATCCGTGATGAACGGACTCAACGCCGCTGCCTTGTATATTGGGATGGTCATGGTCAATCCATTTTTGGAAATCCCACTGCGGCGGATTGGATACCGATCCACGATATTATGGGGGTTGCTGTTGGTGACAATCGCAACAGCACTCATCCCGATGTTTAGCCATTTGGCGGTCTGGTTCGTACTACGCTTACTGATGGGTGTGGGCGATAGCGGTTTACATTACGCCAGCCAGATGTGGGTGACCAAGATTGCCGCTCCCGAGAATCGTGGACGCGATCTTTCCATTTACGGGCTGGCATATGGCGTGGGCTTTAGTATTGGTCCATTAGGCTTAAGCGTGCTGCATTTGGGGATTTGGGTACCTTTTGGCGGCTTGCTCGTTCTGTATCTGATTGCCTTTTTATTATTATCCCGAATCAAAAATGAGTTCCCTGCACAGATTGAACAAACGGAAAAGAAGCAAAACAAGTATGCATTTGTTTTGCGACTTGCCTGGCTGGCGCTGATTCCTTCGTTTTTGTACGGATTCATGGAGACGTCACTCAACGGTAGTTTTCCCGTTTATGCCTTGCGTACCGGCTTGTCCGTTGAATGGGTTTCCTTGATCCTTCCGTCGTTTGTTGTGGGAAGCATTATCTTGCAGATGCCGCTGGGGGCATTGAGTGACCGCATCGGACGCAAGCAGGTCATGCTCGTGTGTGCCCTTGTAGGGGGATTGGCCTTCTTCCTGTTCCCGTTTGCAGGTGAAAACGTATGGCTGATGATGCTGTTGTTGGCCATAGCAGGAGCAGCAGTCGGTTCCTTTTACTCGCTGGGCTTGGCTTTTTCGGCAGATATTTTACCAGCATCGATGGTTCCTACCGCAGGAATTATCGCGGGCGTCAATTTTGGTGTTGCCAGTATTTTGGCTCCGAATGTGAATGGTCTGTTGATGGACGTGTGGGAGCCGTGGACGATCTTTTGGCTGATGGGATCACTGCTCATTGTTTTTGCGGCAGCATGTCTGTTTTTCAAACAAAAAGCTACCCAAGAACAGACGTATTCGATGCCGTTGCAAAAACAGGGGTAAAAACAAGGATGGATAAGCTTCGCCAAGAATTTTGGCGGGGCTTTTATTTTTATTGCCCAAAAAAAGCATAAACGGGCATCAAGGAGGGAAGCGTATGAATAGTAAGTAGAACAGCATGATTGGAAGGGGTTACCCGATGCTGACACCATGCATTTTCAGAAGAGGCATTGCCTGGATCTTATTTTTCGTGCTCAGTCTGGTAATCATCCCGTTTTTCTCAGATGACGGCCAGGCTCCGACACCGTCTGCACCTGCACCTGCCACTACAAATGCAACTTCGCAGCCATAGCTTTGCTCTTGTGTACACAGCAAAAAGACACGTCACCGACGATGGCGTGTCTTTTTGCTGTAGTATTAGCGAGTAACAAAATTTTGCGTGAAATACGGGCGGCCATCTTTCATAACGATACCAACGCCAAGCTGCTTGAATTTTGGAGAGAGCAAGTTTTGACGATGACCTGCGGAGTTCATCCAGCTTATATGGGCTTCGACTCCGTCTAGTTGGCCGTAGGCAATATTTTCACCAGCTGAGCTGTAACGAATGCCGGCTTGCTTCAAACGATCAAACGGACTTCCCGTAGATGGGGAGGTATGGTTGAAAAAGTTGTTCTGGGCCATGTCTTGGCTGTGTGCTCTGGCTACTGCTGCAACTTGTTCATCCCAAGTGATAACAGGGAGCTTGGCACGTTGCCTTGCCACGTTGAGCAAGTCCAAATTTTGTTTCTCGTATGCAAGCGCTGCTTGCTTTATTTGTGCGTCTGTCAGTTTTGGCAGTTCCGGTAATTTCGTATAGGAAATGGGATACATCAAACCAATCGCGATGGTAGCAAAATGCTCTGGAGTAGAGATACGCACTCCTGTGACCTTATTTCCACCCAACTGATCGATAGAGAAGGTGATCGCCTGATTGTTTTGGATATAGGTCGGATGAGCAAGGGTATTTTTTTGGATACGCAGACTTGGTGTGATCGTCAACGTGTTTTGCGGTGCACCCCAGCTATTTTGTAGGTCTTTGGTAGCGGAACCAATCGAGATGCCATTCAGATTCAGCTTGGCGCCATTGGTAAACAACGTCACGACCTTGCCGTTTTGCATGCCGACTTGAATGTAGTTGTTCAAATCTTGATTGTAAATCCACCATTCCACGCCCGTATGACTAGCATCAATGCGGGCAGGCTTGCCTAATGTTTGTTCGACCTGTGCTGTGCTCATTCCTAGCTGAAGGTTATAGACGTCATTCGTTTTATCGGCTGCTGCTTGAGGGACAGCAGATGCTGCTGAAACAGGAAGGACAGGGGCAACGTGGCCGAGCAGAGCTAGCGAAAGGCTCAGGGCGAGGATGCTGGTTACTTTCTGTTTACGCATGTATCTTCCTCCTCGGTTGGGATAGGATCTGCCTTGTTGGTAATGGTATCGGAAGGAAGCCGCTACAAAAATAGGGACCAAGGATGCAAAAATAAAAACCCCCGCTATAGAGCGGAGGTTACGGTCGACGATCCCGGATGACATACGTTTTGGCAATCAGATCATGCCAGCCTTGCTTACGTGGGTGCCATGCAACCCATAGATAGCCCAGTCCGAATACGAGTGAAGCAAGGAATTTGCCGATGACTTCGCGCAATAATACCTGCCCGCCTGTCAGATTGCCTCGCGTCTGTCTTGCACTGATGACACGGATGCCTGTGATCAGCTTTCCCAAGGTTTGTCCGGTCCACCAGGTCAGCAAGATCATATAGAGGAGATCAAACAACGCCTCTACCAAATCGATGAAGTGAAAAGAGGCGTAAGGAACGGCAAAAACACGCCGTAACGGATTGAAAACGAGGTAGCTAATCCCGATCAAGAACATCGAATCAAGGAGTGAGGCTACGACACGAATCCAGAAGCCTGCATACGAATGCTGTGGATGGGCTTCTTGATAGGGTTCATGGGATACAGGATCATGTGCTTTTTCATCGTCGGGAAGCTGGTTCATGATAAGCCACTCCTTTCCGTAATAACAGGCTAGGGCATGAACTGATACAGGAGGCGAGGTGAACTTTGGCGGTCCCATATTCGATTGAGACCAAGCGGATCAGGATTCGACCAGTACTGCTTCATACTGAATAACAGCTTGCTGATGGAGAGCTGGTCTGCATAGCGAATGACCATGGCTTCTTTTTCACCAGACAAAGAGAGAGCGTAGCGTGTCGCTTCCTCCAAATCACCGAATTCATCGATGAGCCCCAGTCGTTTTGCTTGCTCACCGGAATAGACACGGCCGTCAGCGATTTCCAGCACGCGTTGGCGGGAGAGGTTGCGGCCCTTCACGATGACGTCGACGAAATTGTTGTAGCTTTCGTTGACAAGTGTTTGGAAAATGTGCCGTTCTGGGTCCGTCAGTGGCCGGGCTGGACTGCCAATATCCTTGAAGCGCCCGCTTTTGATCGCGTATTGATGTACACCCAGCTTGTTCGCAGCTTCACTATAGTTAAACAGGTTGAAAATGACCCCGAGACTACCGGTCAGTGTGTTGGGATTGGCAAAAATCGCATCGCCTGTTGTGGCTAAGTAATAACCGCCTGAGGCTGCTGTGGAACCCATGCTGACGACAATGGGAAGATTGCGAACCTGCTTGAGCCGTAGCAAGCGTCTGTGTAGTTCATCTGTGGCGACGACCTCTCCACCTGGACTATCAATGCGAAGGACCACGGCTTTCACCATCTGATCCTCTTCAATTCGGCGGAGCTGTTCAGTCAATAGTTCCGTCATCGAAGGCAGTCCAGAGCTATTTTGTTGCCCCGAAATAATGCCGTTCACAAAGAGTTGTACAACTTTGCTGTTGCCATACCCCGATACCACATTTTCTTCCCAAGCGAACCCAGGATGGTCGACGAGATCTGTATAAGTCCCGTAAATACCCTCCACCAAAAGCCCGAATAGAAAAACGACCAGTACAATTACGAGAGCGACCCACTTTTTTCGATGCATGAAAACCACCTCGCACTTAGCATGAGCCGTCGAGGGCAGAGTTACGCATGGAACGAGCACTGGAAAAAATGGGATGGACGCGACCGTCTACGAGGAAGGAAACCAAGGGCTGAACAGTAAATTCATGCAATCTTTAGACTATTGCGGTAAAATGTAATCACAAGGACTACAAGCTTGTTTTATCGTAATAGGGGGACAGACAAATGATTATACAGGTGTCGGATTTGACGAAGAACTACGGCGATCTGAAAGTGTTGAAGGGCATTACGACTCAGGTAGCAGAAAAGGAAGTAGTCTGTGTCATTGGTCCGTCTGGCTCGGGCAAGAGCACGTTTTTACGTTGCTTGAATCAGTTGGAGGAAATGAGCAGCGGAAAAATTGTCATCAACGGACATGATTTGTCAGACCCCAAGACCGATATCAATAAAGTCAGAGAAGAGGTCGGGATGGTCTTTCAGCGCTTTAATCTCTTTCCGCATAAAACAGTGCTGGAAAACGTCATGCTGGCCCCTGTAAAAGTGAAGAAAATGTCCCAGGAAGAAGCCCGCAAGCAAGGCTTGGCTCTCTTACAGAAGGTTGGGCTTCAGGATAAGGCAGATGTGTATCCCGAGCGGCTGTCTGGCGGGCAGATGCAACGAGTCGCAATCGCAAGGGCGCTTGCCATGAATCCAAAGGTTATGCTGTTTGATGAGCCGACATCCGCCCTAGATCCGGAGCTGGTAGGTGAGGTGCTTGCCGTCATCAAAAATTTAGCCAAAGAAGGCATGACAATGGTGATCGTGACACACGAAATGAATTTTGCCAAGGAAGTGGGCGACCGAATCATTTTTATGGATCAAGGTATCATCATGGCAGAAGGACATCCCAGTGAGGTTTTTGGCAATAACGTTAACGATCGCTTGAGTTCGTTCTTGGGCAAGGTATTGGCGTAAAAAAGAAGGGCACCAGTTGCTTCGTTTCGATTCAGGAAAACGAGGCACTGGTGCCGTGTTATTTTGCTGCATCCAACAGTTGACTGACGGTGACAAATCGATAGCCCTGCGAACGCAAATCTGTGATGAGCTCCCGGAGTGCAGCGACTGTTTGCCGTTGGTTTAGACCCCCATCATGAAACAGGATGATATCCCCGGAGGAGACATTGCTCTTTACGCTTTTGGCAATGACGTTAGCCGTGCGTGCCAAAGACCAATCACGAGGATCAATCGACCAGTGAATGATGTCGTAGCCACTGGACTGAACCGCATTCATGACGTCATGTGTCAGGATGCCGTAGGGAGGACGGTAGTATTGCGCCAAAATGCCGGTCGTTTTCAAAATGGAGCGTTCTGCATGCTTGATTTCTTCGTACACTTCATGCTCGGTCAGCTTGTTCAGATCAAAATGGTGGTAGCCGTGGTTGCCGATTTCATGCCCAGCCTTGTAAATCCACTGCATGACCTTTGGATGCTTGTCCACTTGGGAGCCAAGGACAAAAAACGTAGCGCGAACATTGTACTGATGCAGCACTTCAAGAATTTTGGGCGTATAGATAGCATCCGGCCCATCATCAAAAGTGAGAGCGACGACCTTTTTCTCTGTGTCAATTCTGTGGATCGGCTCATACGAAGGCAGTGTTTGCTGGGCAAAAGCAGGTAGGGTGCCGTAGCCAAGAAGGCAGGCGAAAAGCAAAGCGTACCGTATGCATTTGCGCATGAACAATCGCCTCCTTCTTCTGGGATGTGATTAGGTTCACCTCCTGCCAGGGAAAACATGCTACCAAAAGAAAACAGCGGTCAGAGTAGGTGGCGATTATGTTAAAATGGAAGAACCGTACATAGGAGAGGAGAGAGTTTGGTGGAACTCCGCGGTATTTTGCAAGGACTAACACACGAGTACCATGGAGGGGACAAGCCGGTAGACTACTATTTGAATATCGGTGAAGATCGCCTTCCGCTTAATGAATGGCTGGGCAGTGAATTGACGATTTCGTTTTTAGGCGAAAAAAATTGCATTGCCTGTGGCCGCAAAACAAACAAGACGTTTAACAGCGGGTATTGCTATCCCTGTTTTACCAAACTGCCGGAAAATGACTTATGCATCGTCAAGCCGCATGAATGTCATTTTGACTTGGGGACTTGCCGGGACGAGAGCTTCGGCGAGAGATATTGCATGATTCCTCATTTTGTCTATCTGGCAGTGTCAAGTGATATAAAGGTAGGATTGACTCGCAAGCATAATGAATTGAGACGCTGGGTGGATCAAGGCGCAATTCGCGCGATTCCGATTGCGGAGGTTCCGACTCGTCGAATGGCTGGGGAGTTAGAATTCCACTTGAGCCAGTTTTTGCCGGACAAGACCAACTGGCGCAAAATGCTTAAAGGAGATGTGAAGGAAATCGACTTGCTCGCCATGCGTGACGAAGTGTACGGTCATTTTCCTGAACAGTTTAAAGCATTCCAATATCGCGAGGACGAATGGGTAGATATTGCCTATCCGATCTTGGAGTCACTGGATAAAATCAATTCCAAGTCACTTGATAAAGAAGAACAGCTCGGCGGTCGATTGATCGGTGTGAAAGCACAGTATTTGATCTTTGATAATGGTGTATTCCAGGCGAGAAAGCACGCTGGCTACCAAGTGGAGATCAAAGCGAAACCATCTGCATAATGACGTGCAAACTCCTCACACTAGGACATGTGAAGGAGGATGGGCAGATGGATGAGCACATTGAGTACACCATGCCGTTAACCGGGACACTGGCTGAGGCTGTGGAAGACCAGAATGCCAAGCAACTAGGGGTGCCCTATTCGCCACTTTCGCAAATGTGGCAGGTAGATCCGGATGCTCGGACGAATGAAGAAGAGACTGCGAAAAGCAGGCGCAATGAAAGCAACATGCCGCAATAGCAGCTTACGTATGAACGACAGCCAGAAGACAAGGATGGCTGTCGTTTTTGTTTAGCACGGTGAATACGTGAGGAGGCAGAGGTATGCAAGTCTGGTTGCATTCTTTTTGGGTAGCGATGGTGCAAATCGGTTGCATGTGGGGGATGTACGAAGTCGGGGCAAAGCAGATCGGAAATATGAATACGAAAAAAGCGGCACTTGAAACGCCGGTTACTACCAAACAGGCGAGTCAGAGGTTGGTGGACCGTGACGCCGTTGTGGAAGCGTTTGAGTGGACAGACGACAAGGGTGTAGGCCTCGAGTATAACGAAGCTGAGCTGTTACAAATGCAAAACGATCCGGACAACCATAACTACAAAAAAGTTCTCCGCCGTTTTGTGCAGAGTGAGTTGAAAACGGAAATCGAGAGCTTTCAAACGATAGGCAGTCAATTAAATCCCAGGAGAATTCTTGTAGCGACGACAGACGGCATGCTGTACGAGGTGAGGATGAAAAAAAGGAGTAATCATCGGCAAATGTGGACGGTAGAAGGGTATAACATGACGGCTGGATATAGGACGGATGTGGAGCAAGAGCAAGATCTGCTGCCGGAAGATATGTATCCAACCTATCGTGTGATGGAGCTAGCCGAAGCCGATTTGCAAATCCGAGCGTGGGCGAAGCCGCTTATTCAAAACAGTCAGGGCCATACATTTCACACCGCTCTAAACGGCAAAACCTATCTCTTGATCAAATCATCCCAGAGCGAAACAGATTCGGTGGAGATTGAGGGAATTAGAATCTGGGTGGAAGAAATGCTCGTCCATTATCAAACATATGAATTTGGAGAAGGGGCAGATCGTTCCATACTTAATAACTACTTGCTGATTGAAGTGCCGGAAACTACAGAATCTGACGTGACGTTTTACAATACGGTAACCGTTGTACGCTAGGTGTACTTCTTTTACAATGAAAGAAACAACGACATAAACCAAAAGTGAGGAAATACATATGACGATGAAAGCCTACCTATACAACAAATGTGATACTTGCCGGAAAGCGAAAAAATGGCTCACGGATCAAAATATTGGCTTCGAAGAAATTCCGATTGTAGATGCCCCGCCGTCCAAAGAAGAGCTGCGCCAAATTTGGCAGACAAGCGGTCTCGACTTGCGCAAGTTTTTCAATGTGAGTGGTGTTCATTACCGCGAGCTTGGCTTGAAGGACAAGCTTCCTACGATGACCGAGGATGAAATGCTTGAGCTATTGGCTTCCAATGGCAAACTGATCAAACGGCCTCTTATCGCTAGCGATCGTACTGTAACCCTTGGTTTCAAAGAAGAAGAACTGGAGAAGGCTTGGGGAGGGAAGGCATGATGCGCCAACCTTCTAAAAGACTGAACCATCTTTCCGCCGATATTTTTTCAGAGATGGAGGCTCGCAAAAGGGAGGTTGCCAAAACAAGAACGGTATACGACTTGAGCATCGGCAGTCCTGATCAGCAGCCTGACGAGAAGCTATTGCAAACGTTAATCCATTCCATCCAGCAACCAACTGCTTTTCGCTATCCATTGAGCGATGGAACGGCGGCCTTCCGGGAAGAGGTCGCCCGCTGGTATCAATATCGTTTTGGGGTGGAGTTGGCACCAGATGGGGAGGTACATTCCTTGATGGGGTCCCAGGATGGTTTGGCTCACTTTGCTTTGGCATGGACCGATCCTGGAGATATCGTCCTCGTACCTGATCCTGGGTATCCGATCTACGAAGGCAGCGTTCATTTGGCGGGAGCGGTACCTTACCGGATGCCTTTGCGGGCAGAAAATGAATTTTTGCCAAAGCTGACAGACATTCCAG
>NZ_CP030117.1:4672500-4870000 GCF_001039275.2 Brevibacillus brevis | reverse complement strand
CCAGCTTTTGCATCCATGAATTTCCCATCATTTTGCTCCCCATACGAATCAACAGAGAAGGGGCCAGATGGGCGACGCGCAATAAGGATTGCATCACCGCTTGTGGTTGCCACGCAGTGCCACTGACAGTTGTACTAGGTGGGAGAATCATTCGATCCACCGTAATCCCGGCCAACTGCAATTCCCGGGATATCGCCACCGATAAGATATTGATTCCAATGACTACCCCGCGTTGTCCTACTCGCACGCGCTGCACATTTGTCATGACTTGAGCCGCTCCAATGGACATCACGCCAGGTAACGTCCAGCCTGGCACGGGTACGGCTGCTTCAGAAGCTCCCGTTGCGATCAGGAGCAACGGGGCTATCATTTCCCCCACTGTGGTAGAAACAATCCAGCCATCTTGAGAGTGGGTCAAATGGAACACGGAAACGCCACAACGGATCTCTACGCCAAGCTCAATCGCTTCTTGCGTGAGACGAGCAGCCTCATCCAGTCCATTCCACCATACACCGTCCGGTTCTTCGTGAAGCTGTCCAAGCAAGCGGCCTCCAGGGCGATAAAACTCATCGACTACACGAACAGCCAATCCCTGTTTGGCACTTGCAATTGCTGCGGATAAACCCGCAGGTCCAGCCCCGATGATAAGAAGGTCGATCATGCACCATGTCCTCCTTTTTTCAAGGGAGTAGGAAGGATAGAACCCGCATTCACTTGCATGCCTTCCTGCACAAGCGTCATACAAGCACGCACGGTAGGGACACCATCTACATGGACGCGACATTCATAGCAGTGACCGATATTGCAGTAAATTCCTCGCGGAGTTCCTTTTTCCTCATGCACCCGAAGCGTACGTACCCCTGCGGCCAATAGGGCTCCCGCAATCGTTTCGCCTTCGTAAGCCGTATAGACAGAGCCGTTATAATAAAAAGGAAGCTGCTTTCTGTCCCCGAGTGAACCGAGGACTGGATGGTGATCAATTCGTTGACTCATGCCCGTTGCCCCCCGAGCGTTTGAAATGAGACAGAACGAATAGGCGGTTGGTATCCAAGAGGTACAGTATGAGAAGGCGCTTGGCCAGTTACTTGCTGAATGACCTGATCGATCAATGTGCGGCAGGTTCTCCCACCGCAGCAGCCCATGCCGGCTCTGGTCCGTAGCTTTAGCTCGCGTGCGGTACATTGGTAGCTTTGAGCGGTCTCTACCAATTCAGCGAGAGTTACTTCTTCACAACGGCAGATAATCAATGGATGCGATTCCATGATGAAGCCTCCTTTCATTCTTGCTTGATAAAAATGCAAGTGTCGTGCCATGGAGAAGCGAGTGAGATCGTCCTGGCTGGCACAATACTTGCTGAATATTCTCAAAGAACTTGATCAATCACGACAAACAAAAGAGGGATGACAGAGATGGAAAAAGTAACAAGACTGCGTGAGCAATTCGATTCACTTGGGATCGACGGGATGTTGATCACCAATGGACAAAACCGCCGATACCTCACAAACTTTACAGGTACATACGGAGTTGTCCTCATTTCAAGGGACCAGGCCAAGCTCTTCACAGATTTCCGTTACACAGCCCAAGCGCAAGCACAAGCAACAGGCTTTGAGATCGTTTATTTGCCGACAAAAGAATCCGTATACAGTGAAGTAGCGCGCCAGTCGAAAGCGATGGGGATCACCCATCTTGGCTTTGAGGAGGAGAATGTCTCGTTTGCTCTGCATCGCAAATACATCGAGGCCGTCCAATCAGCCTTCATTCCGACGTCAGGTGTCATTGAGGGTTTGCGGATGATTAAGACAAAGGAAGAACTGGCGATCATCCGAACGGCTGCACAAATCGCCGATGCGGCATTTTCCCATATTACTTCTTTTCTGCGCCCTGGTATCAAAGAGCTTGCCGTGTCTAATGAATTGGAAATGTTCATGCGAAAGGAAGGGGCGTCGGGCTCTGCTTTTGACATCATTATTGCTTCTGGTTATCGTTCCGCACTTCCACATGGTGTAGCGAGTGAAAAAATGATTGAAGCGGGAGATATGGTCACGTTAGACTTTGGCGCATTGTACCAAGGGTATCGCTCTGATATTACCCGTACGGTTGCTGTTGGCACTCCTGATGAACAGCTCAAAGCCATCTACGAGATCGTTCTGGAAGCACGCAATCGGGCTGTTGCAGGCATTCGTCCTGGCATTACCGGGAAAGAGGCAGACGCCTTCGCACGGGACTACATCACGGAGCACGGCTATGGCGAGCGATTTGGACATGGGATGGGACATGGAGTGGGCCTCGATATTCATGAGGAGCCATTTATGTCTACTCGTTGCACCGCTGTTCTCCAAGAAGGCATGATTTTGACCGTGGAGCCGGGGATTTATATCCCAGAGCTTGGTGGAGTCCGTATCGAAGACGATCTGGTTGTCACAGAGAGTGGCAATGAGGTGCTGACACATTCACCGCGTGAATTGATCATTTTGTAAATGGAGAGTCAAAAGTCTTGGCCGAGTAAATGGGCTGGGGCTTTTTTTGTTTAACAGCGGTGTCTAAGATTTGAAACACAAAAAGCACTACAGTGTACAAGAAAATTTACAACAACCGTCTCTAGAACTTTGCCACTGCCGCCTTCAATTTTGGCACACCTCTTGCATTCTGATAATTCTGAAAACCATCTCTTAACGACAGAATAATGGGGGTTGATCAAATGAAAAAAAGTATGTTTGCGGTAATGAGTAGCCTGGCAGTCATGGGATTAGCGTTGGCAGGATGTGGAGGAGGACAGCCAGCAGCGAAGCCAGCCGAGCAAGCAACACAGAGTGGACAGTCGAGCTCGCAGCCAGCACCTGCCACCACAACTAAAGAACCAGCAAAAGAACAAGTTCTTCGCTGGAATCTTCACTCCGAACCACCTACAGGTGATCCTGGGCTTGCGGAAGACACGACCTCTGCTGCCATCGTCAAAGCAGTTTTTGATGGATTGACACGTATCGGGCCTTCGGGCAAACCCGAGGAAGCAGTAGCCGAGAAGATTGAAGTATCGAGTGATATGAAAACATACACCTTCAAGCTGAGAGACTCCAAGTGGAGCAACGGAGAATCGGTAACTGCGCACGATTTCGAATACGCGTGGAAGCGAGCTCTTGATCCGAAGACAGCGTCCAATTACGCCTACCAGCTCTATTACATCAAGAATGCAGAGAAGGCTAACAAAGGGACTGGCAGCTTGGATGATGTCGGCGTAAAAGCATTGGATGACAAGACCCTCCAAGTAGAGTTGACGAATCCAACCCCGTTTTTTCTGGAGCTAACTGCCTTCCAAACTTATTTCCCGGTAAATAAAAAGGTAGTCGAGGCAGATGAAAAATGGGCTGGAGAAGCTAAAACACACGTAGGAAATGGTCCATTCAAAATGGAGTCTTGGGAACACAAAAGCAAAATGGTACTCGTGAAAAACGACAACTACTGGGACAAAGATAGTGTCAAGCTGGACAAGATCGAGTTCTCGATGGTGGAGGATGAAAACACAGAGCTGTCCATGTTCGAAAACGGCGAGATTGATTGGGCAGGCAGTCCGTTAAGCTCATTGCCAACAGATGCGATGCCAGCGCTTAAAGACAGTGGAAAGCTGCAAGTGAAGCCTGTCGGTGCTACGTACTGGTACAAGTTCAATACTGAGAAACCTCCGTTCAATAACGTGAAGATTCGTAAAGCTTTTGCCTACGCCATTAACCGTCAAATCTTGATCGACAACGTACTCCAAGCGAATCAGCAGCCAGCGATGGCGGCAGTTCCTCCGACAATGGGACTCAATACGGACGGTTATTTCAAAGACAATGATCAAGAAACGGCCAAAAAGCTGTTAGAAGAAGGAATGAAAGAGCTGGGCCTCTCTAAACTTCCGCCAATCAAGCTCAGCTACAACACGTCCGAAGGGCATAAAAAGATCGCAGAAGCGATTCAGGACCAATGGCGCCAAAACCTTGGTGCAGATGTGAAGCTGGAAAATCAGGAATGGAAGGTGTACCTCGAGACCATGCACGAGGGCAACTATCAGGTCGGTCGTCTCGGCTGGTCTGGTGACTTCAACGATCCGATCAACTTCCTGGAGCTGTTCAAGGAAAAGGACGGAGGAAACAATGATACGCGTTGGGAGAATCCGAGATTCAAAGAGCTGCTGAATCAGTCGGCCACCGAGAGTGATCCGGAAAAGCGCCAGGCGATTTTGCGTGAAGCCGAGCAAATCATGATGGACGAAATGCCGATAATGCCGATCTACTTCTATACGCATACATGGGTGAAGAATGACAAGGTAAAAGGAATCTTCCAGGATGGACTAGGCGCAATCGACTGGAAATGGGCATCAATCGAATAATATTCGAATGGGGGATGGGCTATGAAAAAATGGGGAAGCGTGATAGTCGCGGCGACGTTGACTCTGTCGCTGGCTATAGCGGGATGTGCCAATCAAGGAGCTTCTACTGGAGGTGCAGACGCTAGGGAGATACTCGTTGGTGTGGTTTTACCAGTAACTGGTAACAATGCAACGGATGGAAAAGACATGCAAAACGCAATCGAAATGGCTGTCAAAAAAATAAACGACAGCGGTGGAGTTCTTGGGAAAAAATTAAAGATTGAAGTGGCTGATGATGGCTGCGATCCACAAATGGCGACGACAGCAGCCAATAAGCTAGTCTCTCAAAACGTAGTAGCTGTCGTCGGTGGCTACTGCTCAGGTGCGACACTACCCTCATCGGGTGTATTCAAAAATGCCAACATTCCCATGATCGTTCCCGCAGCCAATTCCGCCAAATTGCCCGCTCAAGGCTATGACACCCTCTTTTTGATCAATGGCCTAACCCCAGATCAAGCTCAAACCGCAGCAGATTACATGGCAGCGAACCAAGCGAAAAAAGTTGTGCTCATCCATGACAATTCTGCCTACGCCAAAGACCTGGCCGATTTTGCCAAAGCATCCGTTGAAAAATCCGGCGGAACCGTCATTGCATACGAAGCAATCAATCCCGAAGAAAAAGATTTCAGTGCGCTGGTTACAAAAATAAAAGGCCTCCAGCCGGACGCGACTTATTTTACCGGTTATTATGCGGCTGGCGGACTCATGGTCAAGCAATTCAAGCAAAAAGGCGTATCCGGTCTATTCCTCGCAGGCGATGGCTCATTCAGTGAGGACGTTATCAAGATTGCTGGTGCAGACAATGCGGAAGGGCTATTGATTACCGCGACCCCTACAGCGGAATTCATCGAGGGGGCAGAAGCGTTCACTTGTGCGTACAAGCAGGCGTACAACAACTTGGCACCGGGGCCTTTCTCAGCGTTGAGTTACAATGCGGTCAATCTGCTGGCAGATGCGATCGGGCGGGCGAACTCGACTGATCATGACGCCATCAAAAAAGCGATCAAAGAAACAAAGGATTTCAAGGCGCTCGGACAAACGATCTCGTTCAACGCCCAAAATACACTGGATACCTCCAACTTCGCCGTTTTGAAAGTGACGGGTGGCAAGTTCATGTTAGCGAAGTAGGGCATACGTCAATCATTGCCTCAAAGGAGGGTGGAGAAATGGATATTCTCGTCCAAACACTGGCGGACGGACTGGTCATCGGTGCTTTTTACAGTTTGATCGCTTTGGGCTACACGATGGTTTTTGGCATTATCAAGCTGCTCAACTTCGCGCATGGCGATTTGTACATGCTCGGTGCATTTGTCGGCTATACCTTGCTCAGCGTGCTCGGAGGAGACTCTTCCGGGGCAGGCTTGATGGGAATATTGATTGTCTTATTGCTGACGATGGTGATTGTCGGCGTCTTCGGGATGGGGATCGAGAGGGTGGCTTATCGGCCGCTCCTGTTGGCTCCACGGCTCTCTATCCTGATTACGGCAATTGGTGTCTCGCTCTTTTTGGAAAACGGCTCGATGATTGTTTGGGGGGCGCAGTATCAAGTGTATCCCTTGCAGCTTTCTCACGACGGCATTAGTCTGCTTGGAGCCAAAATCACGTATGTCCAAATCGGTCTAGTCATCATCGCGGCGCTTTTGATGCTGGGCTTGCATCTGTTCATCAATCGCTCGCTGTACGGCAAGGCTATGCGGGCGATTGCGCTCGATCAGACGGCTTGTCATTTAATGGGCATCCATGTGCATAAAGTCATTGGCTTGACCTTTTTCATCGGTGCTTCGTTGGCAGCAGGTGCAGGTACGATGGCAGGTGCTTACTACGGAACCGTCAATTTCATGATGGGCTTTATCATTGGGCTCAAGGCGTTTACGGCAGCGGTGTTGGGGGGAATCGGCAGCATTCCAGGAGCGATGCTGGGCGGGCTGCTGCTCGGGATGATGGAGACGGCCGGAACATTTATGTTCGGCGGTTCATGGAAGGACGTCGTGGCGTTTTCCCTGTTGATCTTGATTCTCGTATTGAAGCCAACGGGCATCATGGGTGAGAAAGTGACAGAGAGGATGTAGCGGATGAACCCATCTCGAAAAATAATCGCTGTTGTCCTGTTGCTCGCCGTCGCGTGTGTACTGCCGTTTTTGTCCAATAACTACTGGCTGGATGTTGCGACACTTGCCTTGTTCTACGTTGTCTTGGCCCAGGGGCTGAATGTGGTAGTCGGCTTTGCCGGATTACTCGACTTGGGCTACGCCGCCTTTTTTGCCGTAGGCGCTTATACGACAGGCATTCTGATGACGGTCTATCAATGGTCGTTTTGGCTGACCTTGCCTGTGGCCATGATATTTGCGGCTATTGTGGGTGTGATCATCGGGGCGCCAACACTTCGGCTGCGCAGTGACTACTTGGCAATCGTCACCCTCGGCTTTGGGGAAATCATTCGTATTTTAGCGATTAATCTTACTATTACCGGATCAGCTTCAGGCATTTATGGAATCCCGCGTCCTTCTATTGGGGGTTATGTTCTTGGCGGCCAAATCGACTTTTACTACTTGATCTTGATCATTGCGGTTGTGACGGTCGTGGCTGTAAAACGGTTGGGCACATCCCGCATCGGCAGGGCGTGGATGTATATCCGCGAGGACGAGGATGCTGCAGAGGCGATGGGCATTAACCGGATTAATATGAAGCTGCTGGCGTATTCGATCGGTGCTGTCATCGGGAGTTTGGCTGGTTCTGTTTTTGCTGTCAAAATGAGTGCGATTGCGCCGCTCAGCTTTAGCTTTACCCAGTCCATTATGATTCTTTTGGCAGTGGTATTGGGAGGCTTGGGCAGCATTCCCGGCGTCGTCTTGGGTGCAGTGCTGGTCATAGCGTTACCGGAGCTGCTACGCTCAGTGGAAGATTGGCGGTATTTGATCTTCGGTGCCGCGCTGGTCGCGATGATGCTGTTTCGCCCCCAAGGACTGTGGCCTGCCCGCTATGAGATGAAACGAGGCGCTAGTCGTGGCGAGACCGAGGAGGTTACGGAAGGGGGCAGCGGTAATGACGTCAAGCTTGACAGTGAAAAATGTAACGCTTAAATTCGGCGGTCTGACTGCGGTAAACGATTTGTCTTTTGTTATCAGTCCAGGCTCGATCAGCAGTATCATTGGCCCAAATGGAGCGGGGAAAACCTCCGTCTTCAACATGATCACCGGATTTTACCGTCCGACTGCGGGGCAGATCATCCTTGAAGGAAACCAGCTCGTGGGAAAAAAGCCAAGCCAAATCACACGGCTCGGCATGGCGCGAACGTTTCAAAACTTGCGGCTGTTTCCGAATTTGACGGTCTTGGATAATGTCAAATCAGGCATGCATAGCCGCACGAGCCAAACCGTCTGGGGAGCACTCTGGCAGACAAGGGCACAGCGCCTGGAGGAACAGTTGATCGAGGATACGGCAAGGGACTGTCTTCGTTTCGTGGGGATGGAAGACTCTTGCTGGCGTATTGCCAAAAACTTGCCGTATGGCGCTCAGCGTTATTTGGAAATCGCACGGGCCCTGGCTACCAAGCCGCGAGTGTTGCTCCTCGATGAGCCTGCTGCGGGGCTGAATTTTGAGGAGAAGGAAGACCTGATTGCTTTGATCAAGCGAATACGCACTCACTACAAGTTGACAGTGCTGATCATCGAGCACGATATCGGTTTGATCAAAAAAATCTCGGAAAAAGTAATCGTCCTCGACTACGGACAGAAGATCGCAGAGGGAACTCCCGAGGATGTGCTCAGCAATCCGCGTGTCGTAGAAGCCTACCTGGGAAAGGAGGAGGAGGCGATATGACACCACTTTTGACAATCCGCGGCATTCATTTGTTTTACGGGAAAATTGAAGCGCTGAAAGGCATCGACCTGCACGTGCATGAAGGAGAGATTGTCGCTTTACTAGGCAGCAATGGTGCTGGCAAGAGCACGACACTCAAAACGATTTCTGGAATCGTTCGACCAAGCCGTGGAGATGTCTTGCTTCATGGACAGAGTCTCGTAGGCTGTGCTCCTCACCAAATTGTCGAGGCAGGCATCATCCATGTACCAGAAGGCAGGCGTATTTTTGCTGGCTTGACTGTGCGTGAAAATTTGGAGCTAGGCGGTTTTACACAGAGAAAAGAGAAGGCGGTCATCGCAGAGGGGATTGAGCAGGCTTTCGCGCTGTTCCCCCGATTGAGGGAGCGAAGTGAACAAATGGGAGGTACGTTGAGTGGAGGCGAGCAGCAAATGCTCGCAATCTGCCGCGGTCTCATGGCACGTCCAAAGCTCTTGATGCTAGATGAGCCGTCGATGGGGCTCGCCCCGATTATTGTGGCTGAGATCATGAATATCATCAGAGAAATAAACAGGCAAGGAACGACGATCCTTTTGATCGAACAAAATGCCAAGGCAGCGTTGAAGCTTGCTCATCGCGGCTATGTAATGGAGACAGGGCGCATCGTCATGGAAAATAAGGCGGACGTTCTCAGGGCCGATGATTCGATCGTCAAGGCGTATTTGGGTGCGTAGGCCGACTGCACGGCTTTACGTGCCTGACGACAAAGGAGGAATCAACCATGGAATTGATCCGTATTTTGTCTGAGGTGTTGCCGCCCAAAGAGGGGCGAAGGTTTCCAGATTTTTGTTCGCGTTGGCGTGCGTTTTTGGCGTGTAAGAAGCGGCTGTAGTGGAGGGAAGAAGCGTATTTCCAGTCTACGCTTCGGCCTACGCCCCGCAAGGGGATTGACTGGACGCTCTGGAATGAACGGCGGGAGCGCTTCAAACGTAGCAGTTTCGAAGAAGTATTCCATAAGTGAAGCTGAAATTCCCCGCCATTCATTCCTACGCTGGGATGGGCTCCAGAGGCGCTTGGACTGGAAATCCGCTTCTTCCTACGCGGCTTTGCTGAAAAATGATTGCAAGTCGATCCAAGAAGGAATAGACGCGAGCATTAAATTTCCAAATGAACCACACATACTTCACAGTCGATAATTCAAGATGATCGCTAGTCAAAGGATCTACCTTGATTAACCCTAAGAAAGGTTTGAAAAGTCGGATGAACACTTACCGCTCGAAAGCCCTGTCACATGTTTGGAAGGAGACCGCCCGAACGAAGAGAGGATACAGGCGACTGGAAAACATGTGGCAGGGCTCCCCCATGCACAACCGTTAAAGGACAACATTTTTTACTTCCCCAATTTGTTATAGAGAGTGGCCCGCGATATGCCAAGTCTTTTCGCAGCGGCTTGCTTGTTGCCGTTTTCCAGCTCGATGGCTCGCAAAATGACGCGGCGCTCATGCGCTTCGATTTCTTCTTGCAACGAAAAAAGATCGGGAGGGAGCTCAATCGGGACCTGTTTCGTCTGACCTTGCAAGGAATACGGCAAATCCTCTTCTTTAATAATTCCGTCTGTCGCAAATACCACCAATCGTTCAATGGCATTTCGCAGCTCGCGAATGTTGCCTGGCCAGTCATATTGGAGCAGGTTTTGCATCACATTTTGCGAGATGGCATGAATGGGTCGGTTGTAACGTAAAGAGAATTCATAGAGAAAAAAGTGGGCGAGCTCAATCGTATCTTCAATGCGTTCGCGAAGCGGAGGAATTTTCAGCGTCACAACATTGAGCCGATAGAACAGGTCTTGACGAAACTTCCCTTCCTTCACTAACTCCTCCAAATTTTTATTCGTGGCGGCAACTACGCGGAAGTCCGCCTCAATCTGCTTGGTCCCTCCGACCGAATAATACTTTTTCTCTTGAAGCACACGAAGCAGCTTCACTTGCATATCGAGCGGCATCTCTCCAACCTCGTCGAGAAACAGCGTTCCTCCACGTGCCAGCTCAATCATTCCTTTTTTCCCTTTTTGATCCGCACCAGAAAAGGCACCTTTTTCGTACCCGAACAGCTCGCTTTCAAACAAAGTAGGCGAAATCGCACCGCAGTTGATGGCGATAAAGGGCGCATTGGAGCCTTCCCGTACATCATGCACGGCTTTGGCGAAAAGCTCCTTGCCGACGCCGCTTTCCCCTGTGATCAAGACGGTTGCTTGTGTAGCGCTGAGCTTTTGGATCATGGACTTGACATGGCGAATGGGGAGACTCGTTCCCTTGATCTGTGCAAATGGATCATGGGTCGGACTGAGCTTCGCCATTTCCTGCTGCAAATGATTCACTTTTTTATTGGCGTTCAACAGCTCCTGGTTTAGTCGGACCTGGCTCGTGATGTCGGTTTCCGCCGCGACAGCACCGATGATTTTGTCATGCAAATAGATCGGATTGGTATTGATGAGCACGACGAGATCCTCCCGCGGCTGATGCTGATGACGGTAGAGAGACTGTCCACTTTGCAGAGATTTGAGTGTTTCGAGCATTTCGAGCGGGAAAAATTCGGTGATCGGGCGACCAATCGTTTCTTTTGCTTTCAAGGAAAAGATTCGTTCAGCGCCTTCTGTCCAAACCATCACACGTGCTTTTTCATCAATGACGGATATGGATGCATCCATGGTTTTGATCATCGTCTCGAAATACGCTTCCAAGATCTCGTACGAGGCAAAAATCGCTTGTATGACTGCACCTCGATGAAGGTAGCCGACAGGGACTCCAGGCTGTTTTTCGATCAGGAGATAGTTGTGAGTAGCGAACAGACGGATGGCGTCGGCCAATGTTGAATCCAGTGTCATCACAGCAGTTGATTCCCAAGGGGCTTGTGTACAATCGATCGTCAAATGGGTGGTTAAATGGGTGGAATCGGCGACATGCCAGCCGGTTTGATGCTGGGCAAAAACAGGAATCGTTTCGTCCAATGGAGGAGGGAGAAGTTCTTGATCGTTGAAAATCCGCATGTTTGTCTGGATCAACTCGGTTAAGGCAGGAAGTTTGTGATTCAACTCGATCATCCCTTTTAAAAGAGGTTGTTCAAGTGTATAAAATTTTGAACATTTTCTCATTTATTATACATTCGCTCTCTCAGTTGTCAAAGAATTTAGACGAAATATTTTGGAAATCTCGCTTGGAACGATTGGCATGGCTTTTGCAAAAAAGAGGAAGAGAGTAGCAGAAAACGCATTTGAGGAGAATCAGCATGACAGTACAAACCCATGTGCAGATTGCGGTAATCGGCGGTGGCATCATCGGTGCGGCGATTGCGTATTACGCTGCGAAGGCTGGATTGGATGTCGTTGTCCTGGAAAAAGGCGAGCTGGCATCAGGGACGTCCTCGCGCTGTGACGGGAATATTTTGGCGATTGACAAGGACCCCGGCTTTGACAGTCAGATGTCTCTGAAAAGCCAGATGCTCGTTGATCAGCTAAGCCGGGAGCTGGACCATACGTTTGAATATCGGGCACCGGGGAGTATTCTCGTCTGCGAATCTGAGGCTGAGATGGAAGCCGCTCATGAATGGGTGCGACGGCAAAAAGAAGCAGGTTTGCCGTTTCGGATGCTGGACCGGGCGGATATTCGGCAGGAGTCGCCTTACTTTGCCGACGACTTGCTGGGAGGCTTGGAGTGCGCCACCGATTCTACCGTCAATCCGTATATGCTGACCTTTGCCCTGTTTGAAGGAGCGAAAAAGCATGGAGCGAGGATCATGCGCCGTACTGAGGTCAAGTCGCTCAGACGTGATCAGGCGACGGGAACGTTTCACATCGGGCTTGGAACAGGCAGCATGACAGCCAAGCAGGTCGTCAACGCGGCGGGGGTGTGGGCGCCAGTCATTGGCGAAATGGTCGGGGTGGATATTCCGATCGTTCCGCGCAAAGGGCATTTGATCGTCGCCTCGAGACAGATGCCTGTCGGCGTACGAAAGGTGATGGAGTTCGGCTATCTCATTTCGAAGTTTGGCGGCGTGCGACAAGTAGACGAGGAGACAGAGAAGTACGGAGTCGCGCTCGTTTTTGAACCGACAGAAAGCCAGAACTTCTTGATTGGCTCCAGTCGTCAGTTTGTAGGCTTCGATACGCGGATTGATCTGAATGTCGTCAGGTGCATGGCGAGAAGGGCACTGCGCTTTTATCCGAAGATCGCCGACTTCGCTATCATCCGCACGTATTGCGGTTTACGCCCGTGGACAGAGGATCACTTGCCGATTATTTCTCGCGTAGAGGAAGTTCCCGGTTACTTCATCGCGGCAGGTCATGAAGGAGATGGAATCAGTCTGGCTGCGGTCACAGGCAAGCTGGTGTCCGAGATGCTAGTCGATCAGACAGACACGATCATTCCGACAGAGCCGCTGCGATTGGACCGGTTTACGAAAAAAGGAGTGTTGCATCCATGAAAGCAACGAGGGTGTTTACCACCATTGACACGCATACCGGGGGAAACCCTACCCGCACGGTAATCAGTGGTCTGCCAAAGCTTACCGGAGGCACGATGGGAGAAAAAATGCTCCAGATGAAGGCCGAGTACGACTGGATTCGCACGTTTTTGATGTATGAGCCGCGCGGGCATGATGTGATGTCTGGGGCCTTGATCGTTGACCCATGCCATCCGGATGCAGATGTAGGCGTGATTTATATCGAGACAGGCGGATACTTGCCGATGTGCGGTCACGATACGATCGGTCTATGTACCGCGCTGGTGGAGACAGGCATGATTCCTGTGACTGAGCCGGTGACAAAGCTTACGCTCGATACGCCAGCAGGACTGGTCGTGGTAGACATACAGGTAGAGGGAGGGAAAGCCAAGGAAGTATCGTTTGTGAACATTCCAGCCTTCCTCTATGAAAAAGATGTGACTGTAGAAGTAGAAGGGATTGGCGCGGTGACCTGCGATATTGCGTACGGTGGAAACTTTTATGCCATCACAGATGCACGCAAGCTCAATCTCGAACTGACGCCAGCCCATGCATCCACCATTGTCGATACGGCTGTCACGATTCGAAAAGCGATTAATCAGGTCATGGAGATCGTTCATCCAGAGAAGCCGTTTATACGCGGATTGACCCACGTGGAGTTCTATACGTCCCCTGACAATCCGGGAGCGGATGCGAAAAATACCGTCGTCGTACCCCCGGGCGGAATAGATCGATCGCCATGTGGAACCGGCACTTCCGCCAAGCTGGCGACCCTGTTTGCTAAAGGGGAGATCGGGATAGACGAACCGTTTGTGCATGAGAGCATCGTCGGTTCTCTGTTTACAGGAAGAGTGCTGGAGGTGACGGAGGAAGGGGGGCTGCCTGCTGTCATCACCCGAATTGCAGGCTCGGCCTGGCTGATGGGCAAGCATACGATTTTTTACAATCCGGAAGACGAGTTGGCGAATGGCTTTTTACTCATCCCAGCCGCAACGGATCATTAAAACAAAACCCAAATGGGAGAGGAGAATGAAAATGGCAAGATTTGAAGGGGTGTACGTGGCGATTGTCACGCCGTTTACAAACGATTATGAGGTGGATTACAAACGTTTGGCAGAATTGTGTGACTGGTTGATTCAGGAGGGCGTAGACGGATTGGTTCCATCCGGTTCGCTGGGAGAATACGCAACAATGACAGGAGAAGAGCGGGCAAAAGTCATTCATACCGTGATCGCTGCCGCAAAAGGTCGAGTACCGGTGGTCGTAGGCTCTGCTGCTCCGTCTACTCGTCAAGCAGTGGAATGGGTGCAATTCTCCAAGGATGCGGGAGCAGCAGGCGTGATGGCCTTGCCCCCGATTAACTACAAGCCATTGGAAAATGAAGTGTTTGCCCACTACGAGGCACTGAACACTGTCGGGCTGCCGATTATTGCTTATAACAATCCTCACGACTACAAAATCGACCTGACACCGGACATTTTGGCAAGACTGGCGAAGTTCGAAAATATCGTCGCTGTGAAAGAATTCTCCGGTGATGTACGCCGCATACAGGACATTCTCGCCCAGACGGACTTGGAAGTGATGGTTGGTGTAGATGATCTCGTCATGGAGGGCGGCTTGATCGGGGCAACAGGCTGGATTTCGGGTGTGCCGAATGCGCTGCCAAAAGAAGGAGTAGAGCTGTTCCGTCTGGCACGGGCAGGCAAGCTCAGTGAAGCACAAGCGCTTTATCGTCGTTTGTTGCCACTGTTCCACTACGATGCGAGTCCACAATTGGTACAGTCGATTAAATACATGATGGAGCTGGCGAATTTCCCAGTAGGGCCGACTCGTCCGCCGCGTTTGCCGCTGTCTGAAGAATACTACGCAGGCATTAAAAAGGCGTTTGACTACGCTGTCGGCGCTGCAAGCGGACGGTAAGGGGGGACGGGCAGGATGCACAGCAAAAACTGGATTGGCGGCGAATGGATGACGCCGTCAGGGAAGGAACTAACGGTCAAAAACCCGTCGTGTATCACAGAAGAAGTCGGCGTTCTGCACCTGTCTGATCGGTCACACGTTTTTGCGGCTGAACAGGCAGCTCATGCGGCACAGATCGGCTGGGCAAAACAAACGGGTGCAGCTCGTGGCGAAATCCTTTTTCAAATGGCTGCCGCCTTGGAGGCAAATGCAGACAGCTTGGCACAACTGGCAAGCCGGGAAATGGGCAAGCAGCTTGGCGAGATGCGCGGAGAAGTGGCACGCGGGGTCAGTCTGTTACGCTATTATGCCGGAGAAGGGATGCGTTCCAACGGCAACCTGATTCCTTCTTCAGATACGAACGTTTTGCAATACAGCCGTCGTGTCCCGCTCGGAGTCGTGGCGGTCATCACACCATGGAACTTCCCCGTTGCGATCCCTATCTGGAAGATCGCTCCTGCACTCATTTGCGGGAACACAGTCATCTGGAAGCCGGCGGAAAATGGTTCTCTTACAGCGACACGACTAGCTGAAATATTTGCGGAAACGAAGCTGCCTGCGGGTGTGCTGAATCTGGTGATTGGCAAGGGCCGCGAGATCGGCAATACCCTCACGAATGAAGCCGAAGTCGATGCGGTCAGCTTTACAGGCTCATCGGAAACAGGCAGACAGATTGCCATCGCGTGCGCGGGTCGCAATATGAAATATCAGACTGAAATGGGCGGAAAAAATGCGGCAGTCGTTTTGGCTGATGCGGATCTGGATAAAACCGTTCCGATTTTGCTCAGCGGCGCGTTTCGTTCGGCTGGTCAAAAATGTACGGCTACCAGCAGGATCATTGTAGAGAAGGCGATTTACCAGCCACTGGTCGAGCGGCTGCAATCGGCTATGGAGATGTGCCGGGTAGGAGATGCCAGCGATCTGGAAGCGTATTTGGGTCCTGTTGCCTCGGCTGCACAGTATGAGACGGTTGGGAAGTTCATCGCATTGGCTAATGAGGAAGCGACAGTCATTGCCCAAAGCCCATCATATGCAAAAGAGGAGCAAGGCTATTACATCCGCCCTCAAATTGTCGAGGGTGTCGCTGCCAATCATCGGCTCGTTCAGGAGGAAGTGTTCGGACCATTGGCTGTGCTTTTGACAGCTGACGGTTTTGACGAGGCGGTGGAGCTGTGCAACCAGTCTGTATACGGACTGAGCGCTTCGCTGTTCACCCGAGATTTGGCGAGTGCCCATCGCTTCTTAGATGTGGCGCAGGCGGGGATGGTTCGGGTCAATCAGGAGACGGCGGGTGTGGAATACCAGGCTCCATTTGGTGGCATGAAGCTATCCAGCTCACATACACGGGAGCAGGGGCAGGCGGCGCTTGATTTCTACAGTACGACGAAAACATGCGCGATCAAATACGCGTGGTGATCCATCGAGCTTTTCGCCAATCGCATAAAAAGGTGAGGATGTTATGCACATCAATCAGTTGTTTACGACGATAGAGGCCCATACCGGGGGGGAGCCGCTGCGCATCATAACAGGCGGCATCCCACCGCTCGCGGGCGAGACGATTCTGGAGAAGCGACGATACTTTCGGGAGGAGCTGGATCATATCCGGCGGGTACTCATGTATGAACCGCGCGGGCATCATGGTATGTACGGCTGTGTCATGACAGAGCCCGTTAGCCCAGATGCGGCATTTGGAGTGCTGTTCATGCATAACGAGGGCTACAGTACCATGTGCGGACATGGAGTCATTGCGGTAGTGACGGCTGCCATTGAGACGGGAGTACTTCGGCTGGAAGTTCCAACAGAGCCTATTGTGATTGACAGTCCGGCAGGAAGAATTATTGCACACGCCACTGTGAAAGAATCGCTGGTCCATTCCGTCTCGTTTGAAAATGTCCCTTCCTTTGTCTTGGCACAAGATGTTCCTATTGAATGGGGCGGACGTGCTTTTTCAGTGGACATTTCTTTTGGAGGAGCATTCTATGCAGTCGTACAGGCAGAAGATATCGGGGTTCAGGTGGATATCGAACAATTGGCCGAGCTGCAAGAGTGGGGCAGACGAATCAAGGATCAAATCGAGGCGAAAATGGAGGTGGTTCATCCGTTGGAGCCTGAGCTCAAAGGAATTTACGGGGTGATTATCTCGGATAAGCCGAGAGTGGAAGGATCAGACCTGCGCAACGTGACAATTTTCGCCGATAAGCAGATCGACCGCTCCCCATGTGGTACAGGTACTGCGGCTCGCGTAGCCACCTTGCATGCACGAGGGAAGCTGGCTGCTGGAGAATCGTTTGTGCATGAAGGAATTGTCGGGAGCCAGTTTATCGGCAAGGTGGTAGCAACCACGCAGGTGGGGAGTTATCCGGCTGTCATCCCGAGCATAGAAGGCAAGGCGTTCATCACAGGTCTGCATCAATTTGTCGTTGACCCTTCGGACCCGCTGAAAGACGGATTTTTGCTGCGATAGGATCGTTTGCTAGAAACAAGAGGTTGCCGATCACAGGTAGCCTCTTGTTCATCCCCCAAAAAGCCTGGTCACAATACTGCCACGCATTGGGACATCAGCATTTTTCCCCTTCTTCTGGTATAATGGACAAGATTGAATTTAGGAGTAAAGGGGTTGAATTTTTTGCCGTACAAAGCGTTAATTGAAGCGCATGTGGGTAGCTGGGAAGTTGCGTTCGTGCTCTTGATCGTTGCCTACATCCTGTATCGCGTGGGTAAAGCAAAAGCAGGCAAGATCGTACATATGCTGCTCAGACTCATGATGGTCATCATTCTTGTATCGGGAGCTTGGATGCTTTTCGTGGGTCACGCAACGGATTTCTATTACTACGTGAAGGGCATCATCGCAGTTATTGCCTTCGGTTTGATGGAAATGTCCTTGGGCAAAGCAAAGCGACAAGAAGGCAGCATCGGCTTCTTCATCGGCTGTATTGTCGTTTTGGTGCTGGTTATTCTGCTTGGCTATCGCGTATTTATGTAAGGTAGGCCATAAAGGAAGGAAGAGGGTTTCCTCGCAAGAAATATTTGCGGGTGAAAGCCCTTTTTTTGTTTGGACGGGCACGGACAAGCCAATTAGCAACGGAAGGGCGGGGGCCATATCACTCTATGCACATATGTTAGAGGGGAGAGGTGAGGAAGAAAAATGGCCTATCCTTCTGACAGTCAATTCATCCCGTTTACCCTCGGCGGAAGTCCATTTGGGGACGTCCCGAACGATGAAAGTCCCGGTTCTGTCGACTTGGTAGGAAACTCTACGTTTCCGGTTGCCTTTTTGGCTTACGATGGAACGTATCTCTATTTTCGGATGAGAGTCAACGAAGACCCAAGAAATTCGCAAAAAACAGGCTTTCAAAACTATGCCTGGGGCTACTTGATCAATACAACCGGAGTCGCTGGCACGTATCAGTGGATGCTGGGGGTGCAAGGTTTGCGCAACCAGATTGCCTTGATTCAAAACACGGTAGTTGAATTCAATTCGTGGACGGATCAAGCGGAGGGGACAAACGGCAGTGGAGCGCCGAACTGGCAAGCGCCAATTATCAATTTTGACACGGCTCGTGTGCGGCTGACCAATGACGGTTCAAATTTTAGCGGTACTCCTGATTACTTCATTGACCTCGTCATGCCGGCTGCTACCTTTTTTTCAACGATTGGTGTTACTTCTCTTACCTCCCTTCGTTTCCTTCCTTTTACCTCTGCCAATGACAACAATTACAACAAGGACTCTCTGCGGACCAGTGAAGGCTTAAGCTTTGTCAATTCCTTGAGCAATACGACTACGGTGGCGACAGGAGACGTTCGAGCCAGCCTTGCCATTGATAAGCAGGTAACAGCAGGACCAGCCGTCGTTACCACAGGACAACTGTCGCAATGGGCGGGATCGATCATTGTCACCAATACCGGGAAGAGCCAAGCAACGACAGTCGTTGTCAACGACTTGATCGAGCTGGATCAGGTTACGGCTTTTACGGTAAACGCAACCAATATCGGATCTGTCATCTACAATCCCCTCACGAAGGTACTAAGCTGGACGATCGGCAATTTGGCCGCTGGATCTACTGCCAGTTTGTCATTTACGGTCAATGGGGTTTTCGCGGTCTCTCCAGGCGGAACGCGGCGTTTAAACACAGCGACAGTCACAGGCGTAGACAGCTTTTCTGGCAGGACGCTTTCTCCTGTTCAGGATAATATTGTCATCACGGTTAACTTGGCTGGAAGTGTTGCTGGTGTGGTGCTTGACCAGTCCACGAACTTGCCTGTAGCAGGTGCGCAGGTCGCGCTGTATGATTCGATTCCTGTACTAATCGGAACGACGACAACAGACACAGATGGTGCCTATTCGTTTGTTGGATTGGCTCCTGGTCTGTATTCTGTGTCGGTGACCGCGCCAACTTATGACCCCAAAATCCAGTTCGTGAGCGTTTTGGCAGGGCAGACCACAAGAGCAGACATTTTGCTTCCTCCGAGTCCGGGTCAGGTGAATGGAACGATAACAGATACCGGGTTGGCACCCATCTCGGGGGCAGTGGTAAAGCTCATTAATACGACAGGCGTGACCGTAAACCAGGCAGTGACTGGGGGAGGGGGGACCTATCAGTTTACCAATGTCGTGCCGGGTTCCTACACCCTTGCAGTCAGTGCGGATACATTCCGGCCAGCCACAGTCGCAATCAATGTCATTCGAGCCCAGGCGACTACACAAAATGTAGTACTCCAAACATCGGTTGCCCAGCTCTCGGGTCTGGTGACAGGTCCGGGTGGCATACCGATTGCCGGGGCATTGGTGGAAGTGCTGAACCAGACAGGTATTACGCTGACGGAAACGACAACAGATGGAGCTGGTACGTATCTGCTGACAAAGCTCGCAGAAGGTGTTTATCAAATTCGTGTCAGTGCCGCAGGCTTTTCCACACAATTAGCTGGAATCAGTCTGCAAGCGGGCGATGCCAAAGTACTTGATTTTTCATTGACGACTGCATTTGGAACGGTAAGTGGAACCATTTCCGATGCGCAAACGGGTGAGGGAATCCCGAATGCGAGTATCAAGGTGGTCACTCGTTCGGGAATTGCTGTAGGAGAGACATTAACCGACGCGAATGGAGACTACGCTTTATCCTTGCTAGGTCCGGAAACCTATGTCCTTACGGTTGCGGCAGAGGGGTATGCGGGCCAAACAGTTGGGATCGAGATCAATGCTGGAGCTACTACACCGGTTGACCTCGAATTGGAAAAACTGGCAGGGGTATTGAATGGGACTGTCTCGGACACAGGGAGCAATCCGCTTGGTAATGCCACTGTCATTGTTATGAAGGGTACTATTCCTGTGGTGCAGACCATTACCGACAGCGCTGGCACTTTTTCCTTCCCGCACTTGGCCCCAGGCACGTATACCGTAACCGCTTCGGCTTCTGGTTATTCTACTGTTGTGTTGGGGGCAACTGTGCTTCCTCAGGAAATATCGTCCCTTGCTTTTGTCCTGCAAGCTTCTCCGGGATCAATCGCAGGACAGGTGGTCGACAGCGGCAATCAGCCAATTCAGGGTGCCACTGTCATCATTAGGGAAAATACGGCAGCAGGTGCTGTTGTCGCTACTGTATTGACGGATGGGAACGGACAGTATGTAGTACCTAATCTACTACCGCAGGCGTACGTAGTCATCGGATCTGCTCCGAATCAAACGACAGTGATCACAGGGGCAATCGTTACCTCATTGACGACAACAATGGTGAATGTACAGCTAGCAGACTTGCCTGGAAGCATATCAGGTTCGATTTTTGATGCTACCTCGGGTCTGCCGATAGCAGGTGCTTCGATCGTGGTTAGCGTGTTGAACCAAGCAGGGGCAATCGTCGCCCATGCAAATAGCGATCTGTCTGGCAATTACGGGATCACAGGGCTTGCACCAGGCGTTTATACCATTACCGCCCGTGCAACCAATTATGAAACGAACAGTGCTTCCGCTACTGTACTTGCCAACACAAATACGCCTGTCAGCTTGGCGTTGTTTGCCAGTCCGGGTGAGATCCAAGGACAGGTGCTTGCTGCAGGGACGTTACAACCGATTACCGGTGCACAAGTAAATGCACTCGATTTCAATGGCTCCGTCGTGCATTCGGTATACAGCGATAGTCAAGGAAGCTTTGTTATCACGGGCTTGACGCAAGGTCAATACGTCATCAGTGCTTCAGCGGATGGCTTTCAGTCCAATCATGTCGGAGCCCTTGTGCTCGCGAATACAACGACTCCAGTCCAACTTCAGCTCAATCAGGATTTCGGTTTTATTAGCGGGACAGTAGCACCTATCGTACCGGGAACCACCATTCAATTGTTTGATATCAATAACCTGTTGAGAGGCACAGTCGTCGCAGATGGGAATGGGGCATTTTCATTTTCAGGGATCGCACCAGGCTCTTATATCCTTCTAGCTACCGCTCCTGGCAACGCTGTTCAATCTGTTGGGGAGATCGTACAGCCTGGGCAGACGGCCAACGTTTCCTTTACGCTTATTCCGAATCCGGGCAGTATTTCTGGAACGGTGCAAGACACGGGTATGCAGCCGATTGTCAATGCCGTTGTCCGTGTCCTGGATTTGAATGAGACGACAATAGGCTTCGGCTATACGGATTCAAACGGGGCCTATACAATTGGCAACCTGCCTGCCGGATCAGTTGTCGTGGTGGCAAGTGCCCCTGAATATGTTACAGGCTCGGTTGGTGTTACACTTGGACCCGGTGAAAACAAGACCGGAGTAGACTTTACTCTTGAGGCGAATGCAGGCGGGATTAGTGGACAGGTGACGGACGCGACGAATCCCGCGGTATTCATTGCAGGCGCCGTTGTACTGATTCGTTCGATAAGTAACGGAAATGTAGTGGCTACAGCAAGTACCGACCAGACGGGCAGCTATTTGATTCAACATCTGTTGCCGGGCGCTTATACCGTCACGGTAAGTGCGCCTAGCTATGCTGATCAATCAGTAGGGGCCAATGTAGTCAGTGGAGAAACGACAGGGGCAAGTGTGGCGCTCTTGCCTTTGCCTGGGTCCATCGTTGGTAGTGTCATAAACAGCTTGGGCGTACCTGTTACGGGAAGTGAAATCAGCGTCAAGCTGATAGATAGCAATCAGGCCGTGAAACAGAGCTTGCTCGCGAATGGATCGGGTGTATTTTTCATTGGGAGTGTCTCTCCTGGCGTTTACACCGTTATCGCGTCAGCGCCTGGCTATGCCGTAGGAAGTATTGGCGTGATCGTGACGGCGAATACCGCAACTCCAACGACCGTTACGTTACCTGACTTGCCTGCGGCTATCTCGGGTGTAGTGACTAATCAGATGACGGGATTCGGGATTCCGGGAAGCACCGTGCTCATTACGGATGCCCATGGTGTTGTGCTTGCTCAATTATTGACAGACGATCAAGGCAATTTTTTGGCAGAGAAGCTTCCGCCGGGTGTCGTAAATGTTACTGTTTCTGCACTGAATTTTGTATCCGTCTCGCAGGCGGTTATTTTGCAAGGGGGCATTACCACCAACTTTCAGCAGGCATTAATTCCCAATCCCGGCAGATTATCCGGCGTTGTGACTGATCTGGAGACGGGCTTGCCGATCATTGGTGCAACGGTAATCGTCTTCGACAGCACCCGTGCCGCTGTGGGTTCCGTACTGACAGATGCAACTGGTAACTTTTCGCTTGATAGGCTGGCTCCTGGAGGATACACCGTCAATGTCAATGCGACTGGATATGCAAGTGATGTAGCTGGCGCACAGATACAAGCAGGGGCGGCGTCCGTATTAAGCTTTGCATTAATCGAGTTGCCCGGTGGAATAGCTGGTACAGTGCGAGAGGAAGGTACGGCCTCACCGATTGGTGGTGCGGTTATTACAGTTCGACAAGGAAGTCCGTCTGGAACGATACTGGCTATTGTCCTGACAAATGCGCAGGGTCAGTATATGGTGAGTGGACTTTCCCCGGGGAGCTATACACTGATTGCAAGTGCTAGTGGATTCGCTGCTGAGGCTTCAACAGCTATGGTCGGATTGGGAGCGACTACTGGTCTTGATTTTTCTTTGCCGAATCTGCCTGCAAATGTCACAGGTGAAATTAGTGACGCCCTTCTCAGCACTCCTTTGCCGAATACGCTCGTTCGCTTGCTGGGCAACAATAACACGATTCTCTTTTCGACGCAGACAGACGCTCAGGGAATTTACTTCATGGATGGATTTGTGGCTGGAAATTACACCCTTTTGGCGAGAAACGAAAGCTATCAGAGGGAGAGTGTCTCCTTTGATGTAGCTCCTGGGGGCACAGCTACAGTCAATATCCCACTGGACCCGAATCCTGGTGTTTTGCAGGGTACCGTCAGGGATGCGCTTGATGGTACGCCACTGGTAGGGGCGGAAGTGTTGATCTTTTTCCCTGGCACAAACAACTTGTTGTCTCGGACGATTACGGACGGTCTCGGTCAGTTTAAAATCGACGGCTTGGCTCCCTTAACCTATACACTTGCGATTAGCGCTCAAAACTACACCACCCAGCCTGTTGGTGCGACGATCTTTTCCGGACAGACCACTACGATTGAAGTGGGGCTCCCCCCTTTTCCGGCTGCTGTAACAGGTCAGGTACAGGCTGCTGGTGGAGGCGTTGTTCCCAATGCATTGGTACAGGTGAAGGATTCACACGGGACATTGTTCGGCAGTGCGATTACAGATGACCTGGGCAATTTCTCAGTTGGTAATCTTCCGCCTGGAACGTATCTGATTAGTGCAAGTGAAGATAGCTACGCAATCGCAACACAAAGCATCACGGTCACGGCTGGACAGACAATAAGCGGAGTCATCCTTACGATGTCTGCTCTGTCGGGCAACATTTTTGGGCAGGTGACCAATCAGTTGACGGGACTCCCTATCACTGGAGCGGCTGTTAATGTGCAACTGTTTGCCAGTGGCCAATTTATTGCCAACACCGTAACAAATCAGAGCGGGCAATTCCAGGTGAATGGCTTGACGGCGGGAGTTTACAATGTCATAGCAAGTGCAGATGGCTTTGGCACGCATTACAGCACAGTTACAGTCCTAAACGGGCAGACGACGGTAACAACGGTCGAGCTGCTGCCAATCGTGGGAACCATATCAGGGATCGTCCTCTTGCCGGATGGCACGCAAGCAAGCGGAAACAATATTCAATTGTCGTTATTTCATGCAGACCAGATTCGCCTGCAAAATATTTTGGCTGAGCCGGATGGAACATTCCATTTTGTTAATGTGGCTCCCGGCACGTATACCGTTATCGGGACCATCCCGGGCATTGGTACCGGTCAGGCAGAAGCAGTCGCTTTGCCGAACCAAACGATCTTTATTATCATCCGCCTTTCTCAAGCAGGTACGATACAAGGAACGGTTCGATCCGGTTTGACAGGCTTGCCAGTTGCTGGAGCGACCGTGTATGTGCAAACGGTGAATCAACCAAATAGGGCGACTGTGGTCGTCCAAACAGACAGCTTCGGCAGGTACAAGGTCACTGGTCTTGCTCCAGGCACCTACTTGGTTGTAGCCAATGCGATGGGGAGTGGAGAAGCGAGAGGAACAGTGACGTTGGGTGCAGGGGAAATCGTGACGCTCGATCTGGTTCTGCTTCCAGCAGCAATGAGTGGATTTTTTCGGGTCGCAACATGTCCGGCCATTTTGCTTACCCCATTTTGATGTTTTGGAGAATTGCTCCACTAGAAAATATAAATATGGCGGATAACTCCTTTTTTGATATAATAGCTGTAGAAATACAGCTTTTTTGTTTTGGGTAAAAACAACTATGAAAATCCTGACTTTTATTCAAGGGGGAGCGAGCTATATGGTGAAACAGCAAGAGGAGCTGTCCCATCCATTGACAGCTACCATCACAAAGACAAATACGCTTTTGCATATTCAGAGTCTCCTTCCCTCCTTTACGAAATCGGAGCAAAAGGTTGCCCATATCGTCTTACAGCAGACAGACAGCGTGATTTATTCATCAGTGATTGACCTTGCCGAAAAGGCGGGGGTGGGTGAGACGACCGTTTTGCGATTTTGCAGGAAAATAGGCTTTCATGGTTATCAGGAATTCAAGCTGGCATTGGCGCAGGAATTGGTCAATCCAGTCAAAAACTTGCATGGCGAAGTAGGAGAAGACGATTCACTGGAGATTATCACGCACAAAGTAACAGCAACTAATCAACAGGCGATCGGGGATACCTCGGCTCTGTTTCAGATCGAACAGTTGGAGCGCTGTGTAGACCTATTGCAAAAAGCAAACACGATCCATTTTTACGGGGTAGGCACGTCAGCGGTAACAGCCCAGGATGCCAAGTACACGTTTTTGCGGATCGGGCTTCGAGTGGACGCTTTTAATGAATCGCATCTGCAAGCGATGGCTGCAGCGACTCTGGGACCGGGGGATGTCGCAATCGGGTTGTCTGTATCAGGCAGTACGAAAGACACGATTGATTCATTGAAAGTCGCCAAGCAGGCAGGCGCAACTTGCATTTGCCTGACGCACTATCGACGCTCACCGATTACGAATGTAGCGGACATTACACTTCTGACCGCAGCGCAAGAAGGTCCGTTGCAGGGCGGCTCTCTCGCAGCAAAAATTGCACAGTTGCATGTACTGGATGTCATTAGTACGACAATCACGATGCGCAACAAGGAAAAGGCCCTTTTATATAAAGAGAGAACAGCGAAGGCTGTCCTAGAGAGAAAGTATTAAGAGGTATCTTATATTGAATAGGAGTGGTTGGTAATGAAGCTCGTGATTGTGAAAGATTACACGGAGCTCAGCAGAAAAGCTGCTGAAATGCTCGTAAGCGAAGTAAAAGCAAATCCGAAGACCGTCTTTGGCCTTGCAACTGGAGGCACACCAGTAGGGATGTACCGTGAGCTGATCAAGCTGTCGCAAGCAGAGAACATCGATTTTTCGCAAGCGAGCAGCTTTAATCTGGATGAATACGTCGGACTTTCCTCGACGCATCCGCAGAGCTATCGCTCGTATATGCAAGAAAACTTGTTCAATCACATCAATATTCCTGAGGAGAAAACACATGTGCCAGTTGGGAATACGACAGATCATTTGGCAGAGTGTGCCCGCTATGAGGAAGCGATTCGTTTGGCAGGGGGGATCGACATCCAGGTGCTGGGGATCGGCAATAATGGCCATATTGGCTTCAACGAGCCTGGCTCCCCTGCCGACTCATTGACACGCGTGGTCCAGCTCACTGACAGCACGATCGAAGCAAATGCCCGCTATTTTGATAGTGTGGACCAGGTTCCGACTCAGGCTGTTTCCATGGGGATCAAGACGATTCTTGGCGCTAAAAAAGTCGTACTTCTCGCAAGTGGAGAGGCAAAGGCGGAGGCAGTGCGATTGATGCTGGAGGGTGATTCCACAGCAGATGTACCAGCTTCCTTATTGCAATTGCATCGGGATGTAACAGTCATTGTAGATCAGGAAGCAGCGAGCAAGCTGACAACCTCCGTACTGGCAGGAACGAAACCAAGCGGCAGCTAATGCACCGCTTGGTTTTCAATTTGCTTGTTCACGAATCTGTTCCGAATACGCACTTGTTCCTTATGCTATACTGGGAATGTTGCAAGAATGTCACCAGATTTTTCAAAGGAGCTGATTGGGAATGAGCGCAAACGAAGCGTTGCTTACATTAGAAGGTTGGTATACGTATCATAATTTTCGCACCATCAATTGGGAAAAGTGGAAAGCAGCGTCCGCAGCAGAACGCCAAGAAGCGTTGGACGAGCTGAATGCATTGATCCGCACATGGGAAGCGAATGAGGGCGAGAACCAAGGCAGCACGGCTGTCTACTCCATCCTCGGACACAAAGCAGACCTCGTGTTCATGTTCCTGCGTCCAACTATGCAAGAACTCGATGAGATCAAAACAGCGTTCAACAAAACACGCTTTGCTGCCTATACAGAAGCTCCTTATTCGTATGTATCCGTAGTAGAGCTGAGCAACTATGTACATAACCCAGGCGAAGATCCAAAAGCGAATCCGCACGTGCGCGACCGCCTTTATCCGATTCTGCCAAAATGGGAACACATTTGCTTCTATCCAATGAACAAAAAGCGTGATTTGCAAGACAACTGGTACATGCTCTCCATGCAGGAGCGCCAAGAAATGATGCGCTCCCACGGCTTGATCGGTCGCTCCTACGCTGGCCGCGTGAAGCAAATCATCGGTGGCTCCGTTGGTTTCGACGATTGGGAGTGGGGTGTTACCCTGTTTGCCAACGATCCGCTGGAATTCAAGCATATCGTTTACGAAATGCGCTTTGACGAAGTGAGCGCACGCTTCGGTGAATTCGGCAACTTCCTCGTAGGAAACGTATTGAACGTAGAAACACTGGCGAAAAAGCTGGAAGTATAATCAATAAGCCCAAAAGATCCGCTGTGCGAGATAGTCGCATGGGCGGATCTTTTTTTGGGACTACATATCTTCTCTTTAATGGTAAAATAAGGTTATATTGCGATAACAAGAGAGGAGAGGTTGATCCGTGTTGAGACGTGCTACATCGTGGGGACTTTCACTAGGCGTGTCATCGTCCATTCTGATGTCGTCTGTATTCGCAACAGCAGGTGTCGAGGGCCTTGCACCCATCGTGCGTGCAGCCGAGAAAATGCTTTCGCAGGAAGAGGCAATTAAATATGCCCAAAAGTGGGTGACAATTCCGGGGGGCTATAAGCTGAGAAGCGCCAGAATGACAAATCCGGACGATGATTACTATTATTCAGGACGATCCTATTGGAATCTCACTTGGGAAAAAAACAAGGTCGGAAGTATTTATGTGACGATTGACGCTGTTTCTGGACAATTGTCTCGTTATTCCAACTATTTAGATGACGAACAACTCGGAGGCACAAAAAATAAGCTTACGGAAGAACAGGCAATGGGAGCAGCGACACAGTTTCTGAAAAAAGTGACAACCGAAGAGGAGCGGAGTCGTTTATCCAAACCGAATGAATACGCGGGACAAGACGATTATTATTTCAGAAATCAGGGACAAGTTGTCCGTTTTACTCGCATGGTCAACGAGATCCCTTTTCTGGGAAATGGTTTTCAAATCATCTTGGACAGGAGTGGGGAAGTCATCAGCTTTCACCGGGAATGGTACGACGGAAAGCTCCCGGAAGCAACGAAAGTCATAGAGATAGCCGAAGCAGAGAAAAAATGGGAGGAGAAAGCAAGCCCATCCCTTGTGTACAAGGATTTGGCAGGGATGACGGATAACTATCAGCAGGGACCTGGCACTTACGAGCTCGTCTACGGGTTCCAGAATGAGGACCCGCAACTGGTCGAGGCAACGACTGGAGAAGTCATCAATTTATTTGGAAAAGCAGCAAGCAAAAAAACAATCAAGCCATTGGGGGATACGATCTCCAAAGAAACACCAGAAAAACGGCTGATTACAAAAGAAGAGGCACAAAAACTTGCAGAACAATACGTGAAAAGGCTGCCTGGCAACTATCGTTTTGACGGCAGCAGCGGCGGGGGCTCGAGTTCAGGACCAGGTGGAATCTCTGAACGCCACTGGAGTTTTGATTTCATGCCACAAAATGGAGGAAAAAAATCAGACGAGGTGGAAGTGGATATTAATGATCGGGGAGAATTGGTCGGTTATCAAGTAAATCCAAATGGTAAATTTGAAGAAACTCCCAAAAAGATGGTCACCACGTGGGAGCAAGCCGAAGAAAGTGCTACGGAACTTGTAAAATCGCTCTTGGACGATCAACTGGGAGAAATTTATCTCATAGAGGAGGAACCTTCGAAGGAGACTCTGCAAAGCTATGCCGATAATGGGGAGCATTACAATATTCAATTCGGCATGTTGGTCAATGGTATCCCGGTTGAAGATGAAACATTCAGAGTCGAGGTCAATCCGGAGACAGGGGTAGCTGAGTCACTGAACAAAAGGTCTCGATTGGAAACACGGCTACTGCCCAAGGCAAAAGTACAGCATATTGAACAACAAAAAGCGAAAGCTGTAATCAAAGAGCAGCAAAAGTTTCAGCTTGCCTACCATCAGCCTGTTCCAGAGTGGAAATCGGCGAAGCAGTCTGAACCGTTTCTTGTCTATCGGTACGTTGGCGATAACGGGATTGTAAAAGCAGGTACCGGTGAATGGTACAGCTTTGTTGAAGCGCAAAAAAAGCAAGCACCGAGCGACATCGATGAGCATCCGCAACAGGCAGAGCTTGAATTTGCGCTTCGCAGGGGGTGGATGACGGTTATAGACGGCCAGTTAGGACCTGAAAAAGAGGTTTCACGTGGGGAGATGGCCATGATTATGGCCCAGATGGCAGATGAGAGGGAATTCCGAAATCTGCGACCTTCCTTCGACAGCGATGAAGAACGGTTCATTCATGATTTTGCTGACGTACCTTCCTCACATCCAAGCTACGCTGCCATTCAAAAAAACGTTGAGTACAAGCTGATTCCAAAGTCAGGCAAAAATTTTGAGCCAGACCGAATGATTACACGCGCAGAAGTAGCCGATATGGTAGCGAGGATGTTGGGATACAATAACCTTCTGGACAAGCCTGAACTATTCAAGTCTCCTTACCAGGACTTGCAACCGCAGCATATACCAGCCGCTACTCTTCTCTCTGCTCACGATCTCTTCAAGGGAAAATCAGCAACGAATTTCGAACCGGATGCAACCGTTACCCGTGCACAAATCGCTGAATTGCTCAAAATGATTTACGACCAGCAGCAGGAGCGGCATTAATTTGCAAGACAACTCCCGCGCCGACATTCCTGTGAAAATTTACGAACTCTTGTCTTTGGTTCCCGGACACTTTTTGTTAAAGTAAACAGGAAAGCATTTTTGACAGCGGAGGGGAACAAGACTGGGCTTTCTCAAGTTTAAAATTGGTTATCGTACGCTAAAAACAGCCATTGGAACGGCTATCTCGATTCTGATCGCCCAGCAGCTGGGCTTGATGTATGCTTCTTCTGCGGGGATCATTACGATCTTGTGTATTCAGGTAACAGTGAAGCAATCGTTTCAGACAGCGTGGAATCGGATTCTCGCCAGTTTATTGGGTCTGGGAATCGGTGTCTGCCTGTTTTCCCTTATGGGCTATACGCCGATTGCCATTCTCCTTTTCATTTTGCTCTTCTTGCCGCTCGCGGTGCGTTTTGGCATTCAGGAAGGCTTCGTCAACAGCATGGTTGTGCTCATGCATCTGTATTCTTCCAAGAGAATCGACGGGATGCTCTTGCTGAATGAGGTCGCATTGCTCGTCATCGGTGTGGGCGTAGCCCTACTGGTCAATCTGTACATGCCGAGTCTCGATAAAGAGCTAAAAGGGATGCAAGTAAAGGTGGAGAAGCTGTTCAGCAAAATCTTGCGGGAGTTCTGCTACTACTTGCGTCACGGCGAAAGTGATTGGGACGGGAAAGAATTAATTGAGACAACAGGGGTATTGGAAACGGCAATTCGCTTAGCCTCGCGAGATGTTGGCAATCGATTGGGCCGCCGCAACGATTCGTACTACGAGTATTTTGTGATGCGACAAAAGCAGTTCGAGCTATTGGAACGCATGATGCCGATCGTCTCTTCCTTGGATCATCAGGTAACAGAGAGCCATCGGATTGCAGATTTTCTTGAGCGAATCAGCGACTCGGTACATCCGGGCAATACTGCCTACCGCTTTATCGACCAGTTGCGCGTGATGCAAGAGGAGATCAAGGCAGCAGATTTGCCGCGAACGCGAGAGGAATTCGAGACGCGTGCCTCGCTGTTCTACCTCCTTCGAGAGATTGAGAGCTATTTGTTCATCAAGCATGAGTTAGGCAAAAACAGGGACGAAAAGGCTCAGGCGGCAAGGAGTTAGACAAACAACAGTACGTAACAATGAAAGAGTTGTAGAATATCGAGGAAGGACTGCGAATACTTTTCGCAGTCTTTTTTTGTTTTTCGGTAAAAACTCGGTGAACTTTTCATTAAAATCAAAAAAATGCACCGTTGTCCTAGTACGTTTTTGAACTTACTTGTATACCGTGTACAAGCGGCGAAAAAAAATCAAAAGAGTAGGATCAAGGAGATGAGAGTGACCAGATGAAAATAATTGTGAATGAAAAAGAGTTGAAAGAGTATTTTCGGGGGCTGCGTGGTCTCATTTGGGGAAAAGACCAAAGAGACGAAGAAGTCGAAACTGACAAGGAAGAAGCTGTTCGCTGTTCGCTTCGCAAAGAGCTGTATACAGAAGAATTCGCCGCATTTCTGCAAGAAAACCACAGTGATTTGCAACGCGATTCTTTTCGGAAAGTGCTGCTGCGCTATTTGCATGAAACCGTCGAGCTGGGAACAGATGCAGGAAGTGTTACTGGGGTCCTGGATGAGGTTGGCTGGGACTATGCTGAAATTATAGAGTCAAGCGGCACACGTGTGCTGATTCGTTTCACGCAAATTAATTATGTCCATGCGGTGTAAGGAGGAGAAGACAAATGAACTATGTACAGAAATTGAGAACGTTTATAGGTGATAGTGTACAGGTTGTAACTGGATTCGATGTGACTTCCGGTGAGTTGCTCGGCGTGACCAATTCGACATTAACCGTGCGTGCAGCAAGTGAGCCAGGCTATGGCGGTGGTCAAACAGTGGTATTTCAACTGGATCGTATCACGTATGTGCGCGTCGTCTAATGGTGGGGCAGCAAAGGAGAAGGGGCCTCGTGCCCCTATCCATTCTCATTCCTGCCATGCATGGCACAGATCATCTGCCAAAGCTGATTGCCGCATGTAAACAGCTTGCACCTCTGGAGATTATCGTGATTTCGAAAAGGACTTTGGAACTTGGCTCCGGTGTGCGCGTCGTTCTTGCAGAAGCAGTTGGGAATCTGTTCGCTTGGCGGAGAGAGGCTGCCAAGCATGCAAGAGGGAGTGTTCTGCTTTTTCTCGGCGAAGAACAAGTCGATTCGCTGTCTGGATTGCAGCGATTTTTGTTCCCGATTTTATATGGAAATGCACAGGTCGTTTTGTCCCAGCATGATCCTCGGAACAGGAGGATGACAAAGCCACGGCCCATCCACAGTTTTTCCTTGCTGGTAAATAACCTCTTCGGTCGCTCTGACCTGCGTGAAGCTTCCTTGCTGGACACCCCTCACGCCATGACCAGAGAGGCACTTTCCAAAATCGGAGTGGAACAATTGGCACAGCCTGCTCAAGCGCACAAGCGGGCAGTTGTGAGTGGACTGTCCATTATCGCGCAAGCCATTGGAACGGGGACGGAAGAACGGATGTTTTTGCCACAGCTTCACGGTTCGTTGCTCAAAGAGCTCTCTTTATATGAAAAGCTGGTGATTGCCGAACAGCTTGATCTCGTCTCGCGTCTTCCTTTTCGCGGCGGACTGTCCGATGGAGGCAGGCGAAGAGATATAGCAGAGAATGCGAGTGGTAAAAACAGTGGTATGCCCGTTACGCAGGTAGGGAAATGGCCTTTGCGACAATCAACTCTTTACAGTGGGAAAACAGTATCTGTAATTATTCCAGCCCTGAACGAGGCAGCGACGATCCAGCAAGTGATCCGTGAAGTTCTTCGGTTGGAGCCAGTTGAAATTATTGTGGTCGTCAATGGCTCGGTTGATCAGACAGCACGGCTTGCTCGTGAATGCGGAGTGACGACCGTAGAGTTCCCATATCCATTGGGCGTTGACACAGGACGAGCAATTGGGGCAAGTCTGTCAAAAGGCGACATTCTGCTGTTTATCGATGCGGATACGATTATGACCGCTCATGATCTATACCCATTTGTTCTCGCTTGCGAGTGTGGCGTGGATGTGGCCCTGAATGATGTTTCTGTATTTTTGAATCAGCCTTGCGTGGACAATGTCTTTGTGGCTTGTCGCCAAGCTCTCAACGTGGCTTTGAATCGTAAGGATTTGGGTATCGGATCTATGGTGACTGTCCCCTTTGCCTTACGCAGGGAAGCGGTTGCTCCGCTCGGGTGGGACATACTGCTTTGTCCCCCAAAAGCACAAGCAATATACGCACAGGCAGGTGTAAAGATGGAATTGGTTCATCAGGTGAACAGCTTCACCTCCAACCGACTCCGGCCAGAAAAACACTTCGCCAGCTCCGGAATGCCCCCTGCCGTCGAACAGATTGCAGGTGACCACGTGGAAGCCTTGCAGTTTCTGGCGAACGGACGGTAGCGAGGATGCGATGTGAAAACAAGAAGACTGGAAGGAGGAAATTCAATTGGCAATAGAGCGAATAGAAGGTCTGGTAAGTGTTGTCATTACCAATTTCAACAGGGCTGCTTATATACGTGAATGCTTGGACAGCATCCTTCAGCAAACCTATGAAAATTGGGAGATTATCCTGGTCGATGATGCATCGACAGATCATTCCGTACAAGTGGCCAGAGAATGGCTGGAAGAGAGTAAAAGGTTTTTTCCAAGAGAGAATCAGGTGCTGATTCATGAGCTCCCTCGCAATATTGGCTTTGCGGGTGCCATCAACGTCGGGCATTACCTAAGCCATGGCGAGTTCATTGCGATTCAGGACTCGGATGATTTCTCCCATATCCTGCGTCTTTCGCGGCAGGTTGAATACTTGAAAAATCATCCCCAGGTCGATTTGGTCGGTACGAATTACTATGCGTTTTCGTCCGACAATCCGGAAAAAAAGCAGCTCGCTGGATGGATCAAGTACGGCGATGACATTCGCAAAGTATACGGAAACGGGGGACACTGCGTCTGTCACGGAACCTGCATGTTTCGAGGAAGATTGTTTGACCAGATTGGTGGCCCGACACGCCGGATTGAGGGTGCAGAAGACTACGAATTTATCGCCAAAGCTTTGAATGCGAGAGCAGGCGTGAACAATATCGCAGAAGCATTGTATTATTACCGCACCCACGCTGAGCAGCGTTCGGCCCACTATTATCGGAAGAAGGGAGGATAAAAAGTTGACTAGCAGTAATGATCGGATATTGATGGTGCTGGACAATTTGAGGACAGGCGGAACGGAGACACATGTTCTTAGCATGGGTAAAGCATTGAGGAAAAAAGGCGTCCAACTGTTTTATGCAGGTGGCAACGGCCCCTTCTACCAGGAATTTGTTGATGCAGGCTTTTTGGTTGAACCGATCGAATCCGCACGTGAGCCGCTCCAGGCACGCAGACAGCATCTGATCGAGTGTTACCGTGCATGTATGAAAAAGCATTGTATTACCATCGTCCATGTGCATCAGACGCCATCAGGCCTTCTTGCCGCTACGGCAGCCAATGAGCTCGGCATTCCTGTCGTGTTCACCTTGCATGGAACGTACTACCCAAAGGATGAGGCGATAAAAGTAGCCCAGCTCTGCTCAGCCGTTATCAGTGTAAGTAAACCTGTCCAACTATTCTGGCAAAAGCGAGGGGTAAAAACCACCCTCATTTCCAATGGGGTCGATATGGAAGAGTTTCAGTCTGGCATTGCAAGTAGGGCTGATGTGCCGTCATTGCCGCCTGATGCCACAGTGGTTACGTATGTCAGCAGGTTGGCTTGGCAAAAAGCGACGGTGTGCAACATGGTGTTGCGGGCAACGAAAACACTTCGGAGTGAAATTCCCAACCTGCATATCGTGGTGGTGGGTTCGGGTGCCCAGGCCATTCATGTTCATGAGCTGGCAAAAGTGCTGAATAAAGCCGCAGGGCAGCCCTATATTCACATTGTGGGGGAGCAAACCGATGTCCGGCCGTATTACGCCATCAGTGATTTGGTGATTGGAACAGGGAGAGTCGCACTCGAAGCGATGGCGTGCGGAAAGCCTGTGCTTGCAATCGGTAATCATGGCTATGTCGGTTTGGTCGAACCTTCGTCCTACGATTTGGCTTGGGATTGCTACTTCGGTGACCACTCCTCTGTGCAAAAGCCGTCTCCTTCGTTGATTGACAGTGCTCTGCGTCAAGCATGTAGCGACCGGAGTCAATTGAAGGAAATAGGAGGTAAAGGAAGAGCGTGGGTTCAAAACCATTTTCATATCACGCAAAAATGTGACTCCTTGCTTACCATCTATGCGCAAATAAAGAATGGAGGAGAGGCGACAAGCATGAAAAAGATTTTGTACGTTGGCTGGTTAGGGTTCAACAATTTGGGCGATGAGCTGATGTGGCATGCCTTTTACAATTTGTCATGCAAATACCTCGATCCTACACAATACAAGGTCATTCCTTCCCTGCCCGGGGTTGATCTGAAGGATGTAAGCGAGTATGACACCGTCGTTTTGGGGGGAGGATCGCTTCTTATCCCGGGGTATGTGGATGTAGCTTATCGTGCTGTTGAACAGAGAAAAAATCTATGGGTCTGGGGAAGCGGGTTTGACTCACAAGATCAAGTCGAGCTGGATTCTTCCGGCAGATTGACGAACAAGCTGATTACGGGCCAAGATAAAATGAGCCACATGCTGCAAAAAATCGCCGAGCACGCCACGTTTTTTGGTGTACGCGGACCACTTACACTCCAATACCTCCAGCAAGCGGGAGTGGGAGAAAGGGCAGTGATTAGCGGAGACCCGGGGATGCTGCTTATTCCCGCATCATTGCCAACAGTGGCAGATAAAAGCAAGCGATTCACGATTGGCATCAACTGGGGTACGTCCTATAACCGAATTTATGGGAAAAACGAGACCGCAGTAGAGGATTCACTGGTATATGCAGCCAAGAAGCTGATTAAGGCAGGCTACGATATCCACTTGCTCACCATGTGGGGACCGGATCGGGAAGCCATAAAAAGACTGTACAAAAAAATCGACGATCCAGCTCATACGATTCTCGACCTGGAGCTGCACGATCATACGCAAATGCTGCAACTGATGAAAGGCTTTCAGGCGACGATCAATTTTAAGCTGCACGCCAATGTGCTGAGTGCCGCTGCCGGTATTCCGTTCGTTTGCTTGGCGTATCGCGTGAAGGGCATCGACTTCGCTTATTCACTGGATCTGCCGGAGCTCCTCGTGCCAACAGACGAGCCACAATTAGGTGAACGAATTCTTTCTTGCACCTGGGAGGCCATCGCGCGTAGGGAGCAGATCGCAGCAAAATTGGCGGCGAGTCAGAAAAAAATGATCGAGAATTTGGAACAGCCGTTCATCCAAGGCTTGCTGTAAGTCTATTTGTACAATGAAAAAAGAAGACAAGGGGGATCTGTAGATTTGCTACAGGTCCCCCTTATACATTGTCGTAGCAAAAATCAGTACTCACTGTGCTCCCGCAAGCTGGCTACAGGAACACTCATCTCCTGATCCGGCTTGTTGAGCGGGTAAATCCTCGCCATGTCGTTGTCATCATCGATGTGCTGGATGTATACGGGTATTCCATCGCAGGTAACATTCGCCATAACGGGTGAAGCGGCTATTTCTTTCGCGCGCTGTTTATTCATTTTAATTCCTCCTGTCATACCCAACAGCTTTAATATGTACGTCAGCCCAGCATGGTATACTTTTTACACCTGTTGACATTCCCTAAAATATGTAATAAATTGAAGAGGAAATTACTACGATATCGTACTAAAAGGAGTCGCCGGTATGCATCAACTATATGACCTCTTTCTGAAAACCGGCTTACGTCCGTTCGCCTTTATGTCCGATACGATGCAGCTGGAAGAAAAACTGACTCGCTCCGATTTGTCGACACTCCTCATTTTGCTGTTCCGCGGAGATTTGACTATGTCAGAGCTGGCGCAAGAGATGGGGGCGCCGCTTAGTTCGATGACCAGCATCGCGAAACGGCTTGAACGCAAGGGCTATATCGCAAGGGCTACCTCTGTAGAGGATCAACGGGTGAAGCTCGTCACACTGACACAACCAGGCAAACAGCTCGCAAAAGAATCTGAGCAAATGATGCTGACGATGCTGGGCAGGCTTCAGAAAGCATTTACGCCGGAAGAAATGGAGCAATTCACCACCCTTTTACTCAAGGCAGCCAAGGTATTTCAGGACGGAGGGCCTGTCAAGCCTCGTGAAACAAAGGTTCGTTCCATCAAGATCAACATTGAGGAATAGTCGGTTCGAGCCTGCTTCTTTTTTTGTCTAATTACTACGAAATCGTATTAAATGGATCGTGAAGGAGAGAGTTGAGATGAGAATCATCATTTACACCGGCAAAGGTGGGGTTGGGAAGACGAGTGTTGCAGCAGCAACGGCTGTTAAGCTGGCAAAGCAGGGAAAGAGGACGCTCGTTCTCAGTACGGATGCCGCACACAGTTTGGCTGATTCATTGGGGACTGTGATCGGACCAGACCCCGTACCAATCAGCGAAAATTTATGGGGCCAGGAAGTAAACAGCTTGCGGGAAACCGAGCGCAACTGGGGGGCAGTACAGGGATGGCTGACAACATTGCTCGACAAAGCACAGTTGACTGATATTACAACGGAGGAGATGCTCGTTTTTCCTGGCATGGAGGAATTGTTCAGTTTGCTACAGATCAAGGAACACGCCATGAGTGGGCAATTCGACGTCCTGGTAGTAGACTGTGCCCCAACCGGAGAAACACTGCGCCTGCTCAGTTATCCGAACGTATTGAATTGGTGGTTGGAGAAAATTTTTCCGACGGAGCGCAAGCTGATCAAACTGGTTCGCCCAGTGGCCAAGATTGTCAACAAAGTAGAGCTTCCTTCTGATGATGTGCTAGACAGCGTCGAGCAGCTCGCTCGGGGGCTGGAGGACATGCAACGCATTGTTTTGGACCCGGAGATTACATCAGTGAGGATCGTCGTAAACCCGGAAAAAATGGTGCTTGCGGAAGCAAAGCGCTCGTTTACGTACTTAAATTTGTTCGGATTCAATACCGATGCCATCATCGTGAATCGAGTGCTTCCGGATGAAGCGGGAGAGGGGTTTTTTGCCCACTGGCGAGAGCTGCAACGAAAGTATGAGAACGAAATCGTGGAAAACTTTCAACCGCTCCCGATTTTGAAAGCACCGATGATGCCAAAAGAAGTGATTGGGCTGCCTGTTCTAGAAGAATTGGCTGATATCGTTTTTGGAAAAGAAGACCCATCCGCCAAGCTTTATCAGGGCAGGACGGAACTGATTCGAGAAGTGGACGGCGAGCTGCAGTTGGAGCTGATGATTCCTTTTGTGGATAAAGCAGCCTTGGATTTAACGCAAACAGGGGATGAATTGACCGTAAATGCGGGGGCCTACAAGCGAAAAGTCATCTTACCACGCGTATTAATGGGACGACAGGTTACGGGAGCGAAATATGCGGAAGATCGGCTGATCATTCGTTTTAGCGCAAGGGAAGGGGCTGCCCAGCATTGAGACGTACTGGATTGAATAAAGTGCTGACGATTATCGGGAACATGGAACAGCATGGAACCGAGCGACATGTGAAAAATGCCTGCAAGGAATGGCTACTCGCATCGCGGTCAGTGATAGACAGTGTTATCGATGCGTTACAGGATGAACAGGAACGTCCGAGAGCTCATAAAATCAACATTTCCAAGGAATAGGCCAATGTGAGAGGAGAGAAATGAAATGGTAAATGGGATCAAGCGCCAAATGGGTTTCACTCTTATCCTGACAGGACTGCTTCATACGGTTGTCGGACTCTTTTTCTACGCGGAGCCACTTCAGCAGATCGTCGCAAACGGCTTTTGGAATGCGGTAGGGCGAGAGGAAGATGCTGCTTTCTGGTTTATGATGTGGGGCTTCTTGCTGATTTTGCTCGGATATATGGCGGATTGGCTGATGAAAAAGAAGGGAATGGAGCCGCCGGTTGCCTTCGGGTGGACGATACTTGGGATATGCGTGGTCGGGGCGATTGCCATGCCTGTATCGGGCTTCTGGCTCGGTCTACCACAGGCTGGCATCCTGCTGCGCAAGTGATGTAAGAAATTTGCGGATAGGTAGATGGTTCAGATAAAATGAATGTAACCATTTTCCATATGTTTCAATATCCGAGGTGATTTTCATGAACTTCTTAGATGCCAATAACCAATGGACCCCAGAGTTTTTGGAACACATCCAAAAATCCGCAAAGTCATCCATCAAGCTCACGCTGAAAAAAGAAGCGGCTACCTTAACGGATAGTAAGGTTGGCGGTAAGCCTTGGCTGCCGCCACAAATGCCATACCCACAGGATGAAGAAGGGAAAGACTACTTGTTTCTCGCACAAATCAACTGGGCGCAAATACCGCGACTCGATGGCTATCCCGCTCGTGGATTGACCAGTTTTTTTGTCAAGGAGGATGATACGTTCGGATTGATCGACCAATCCTTTCAAGTGCTTCATTTTGAAGAGGTCTTTGACACACAGGAAATAGACCCCTTCCAACCAGAGGACCCCGACTTGTACAGTCCCGTTTTGGGCGGACCATACAAGCTGACAGGAAAACTAGAGTCGCAGTACGTCCCTTATCGAGATCCACAGGCGGTGAATTTTCAGCTTCCTAGCAATGAGGATGAAGTGGCTTACTCGAAATATTGGGACCTCGCCGATGCAAGCGGGTCTCGGATCGGTGGATATCCCTACTTTACCCAAGAAAATGTGAATCAGAATGGGTGGGAGCTGCTCCTTCAACTGGATATGGAAGGCGACAACTACGATTATTATGTCTCGTGGGGAGATAGCGGAGTGGGCAACTTCTTCATTCGCCGGGAGGATCTGCTTCGTCTGGATTTTTCAAAGGCTTCGTATACATGGGATTGTCTATAAAAGAAAGATGGGGATACAACAATGGAGCACATACATGACGTCCAAAGCGTAATCAAAGAGTCGCAAAAGACCAGAGTGAAATACTTGTTCTTTTGGGGACATACACAGAAGGAATCAGGCACTATCGACAAATCATGCTTCAGCCAATGGTATCCTGCTGCTTTTGTAGAGGATGGCATCACGTACTTGACCGCTGAGCATTACATGATGGCGAAAAAGGCTGAACTGTTCGGTGATCTTGCCATTCGTGATGAAATACTCAGGAAAAGCCATCCAAAACAAGCGAAGGAATTGGGACGAAAGGTTCATTCCTTTGACGAGGCTGTGTGGAATGCGAACAAAACGGCGATCGTTCGCCAGGCAAACCTGTTAAAATTCAGCCAGCATGCCGATTTGAAAGCATACCTCTTGGACACAGGTGACCGCATCATTGTCGAAGCGAGTCCTTATGACCGAATATGGGGGATCGGGATGGCCCACGATCATCCGCATGCGGAACAGCCCGAAAAGTGGCGGGGAGAAAATCTGCTCGGTTTTGCATTGATGGCAGTCAGGGAGCAGTTGCGTTCGTGATCCAGATCACCAAAATTGGAGAAGAACCCGTCGAAAAGGTTCCCTATCTAGCAGCGGGCGCGAATGGCAAAGGGGTTGTTCTGAACAAGTTGCCAATCTTTTTTGGGGAAATGGCGAATATTCCCGATGCTTATGATGCGATCATCATTACTTCCGATCTGCAAGGGGTGATAGAGTCTTGGCACGGGCAGCAGGTACTGCTTGGCGAAGCGTTGCCAGAGATGGTTTCACTGTTACTCGAAATTGAAAAGCCAACCATTTCAAGGGAACGCGTTCTGGTCTTGTTATGCGGAGACTTGTATGCCGATCCATGGAAACGGGGAAGTAGCGGCGATTCCTCCTCCGTATGGCAGGCTTTTCAACGCGAGTTTGGAATTGTGGTCGGGGTTGTTGGCAATCACGATTTGTTTGACTCGGGTTCATTCGCAGAGCTTCAAGGAATGGCAGGCATCACCGTAATCAATGATCCTGAAATGGTGCAAGTCAGCCAGCTCCGTATTGCAGGCCTGGGCGGAATCGTAGGTCGTGTGGATAAACCGAATCGGAGGGAAAGGAAGGAGTTCCTGAAAGGGATGCGGGAGCTGCTTCGCAAGCAGCCTGACATTTTGTTGCTTCATCAAGGACCAGATGAGCCTTCATTGGATCTGCAAGGCTTGCCTGAAATTCGTGAGTGCTTGCAGCAGCATCCTCCCGTACTCGTCTGTTGTGGGCATGTACACTGGGAGCGGTCTTGGATCGAGCTTGCCCAAGGGACACAAGTGTTGAACGCAGATGGGAAGCTATTTGTCTTTACGCGAAAAAGTGGTTGAGAGCAGACGTTGCGCTGCCAACTACTTTTTTCTATTTACTGAACGGAGAACGCATTTTTTACCTGATCAAGCGACATGACCATTTGCCCATACAGCTTGCCGTCTGGAGTTGCGGGGTCATACGGATTGGACTGGGGTAAGGAGACAGCGTAGACGAGCCCATGTGTTTGTGCCAGCACATCACCCAGCGGAGGTCCTTCCATTTTGGACAGGTGATTCCAATGAGGTACCGTCATGACAAAAATGGTGAGGAGTGAGGACTGCTCCTCTTTTCGCTGATTGGGAGCGAACATAAAATGCGCTTCGTATTTCGTCGGCACATCCAGCTTGCCCTCCAGTGGCTGTTGGCGAGGGGGACGCTTCCTCGTCGATGAGAACTCCTCCACGATGTAATTTCCTGTCCAAGAAGGAGGAATGGTAAACGTAAATGTCTCGGTGATCGGGATCGGCACCGTGAACTGATTGTTTATAGTTCGACTTTTGATATCCTCTGTTGTCGGTCTTTTGACTTCCGGCTCAGGGTCAGATGGAGTCGCATGCTGTGGCGGTGGCGCTGCTTGTGGACCTGGCAGCGAACAGGCGGAGAGCAGAAAAATGATGATGAGTCCTACATAGAAGTACGTTGCTACTTTCATCACGATCCTCCTTGATGTATAAAACACTCCCGTTTATTCATTCCACGCGAGAAGGAAAACTATTCCATAGTCCTATCGTGAATATTTATTCAATAAAACATATTTTTCTTGAATATCAGAAAATATATAATTATAATTTAAATCAGAAATCATTTCCGGTATTCGGAAAAACTAATACGCATTTCATCCGGGAGATAAATGGGGGATAGCAGGATGATTGAGGTTAAGCAACTTGTCAAATCTTTTGGCCCGTTAACCGTGTTGAAGGGCGTTACGCTCACGGTGGAAGAAAAGGAAGTTGTCGTCTTACTTGGAGCCAGTGGTTCAGGCAAAAGTACTTTGCTCCGATGTTTGAATTTTCTGGAGTTTTATGACAGCGGAGAGATTCGAATCGGTGGTCAGCAGATTGATCCACACAAGACGAATCTCAATCAGTTCCGCGCCGAGGTCGGTATGGTTTTTCAGCACTTCAATCTGTTTCCGCACAAGACCGTTTTGGAAAACTTGATCGAGGCACCTGTTCACGTCAAAGGGATGAATGCAGCAGAAGCCAAACAATTAGCGTACGAGCTCCTGAAAAAAGTGAATATGCAGGATAAAGCCGATGTCTACCCGGACATGCTCTCCGGTGGACAAAAGCAGCGGGTTGCCATTGCCCGGGCACTTGCAATGAAACCGAAGATCATGCTTTTTGATGAGCCTACCTCGGCACTCGATCCCGAGCTCGTTGGTGAAGTGCTACAGGTTATGAAGCAGCTCGCCAAAGAAGGAATGACGATGATTGTCGTGACACATGAAATGGGATTCGCTCGTGAGGTAGCAGATCGGGCGGTGTTCATGCACGATGGGCAAATTCTGGAGCAGGGACCACCGAAAGAATTTTTTGAAAACCCGCAGCATGATCGTACCAAGCAGTTTTTAGGCAGCATCCGTTAAAATCGACTAAATATAGAGATGAAAAACAGGGGGAATCACCAATGAAAAAACGTGCAAAATGGTCCGGGATTTTGTTGTCTACTGTTCTGATGGGCTCGTTGTTGCTCTCTGCTTGTGGATCTCAGGAAAGTGCACCGGCAGCAGGTGGACAAGCTTCTGGAGACGGTGGAAAGAAAGATTTTACGTACGCGATGAGTGGCGTGTACAAGCCGTTTAGCTTCAAGGAAAACGGGCAACTGACTGGTTTTGACGTAGAGATCGGACAAGCGCTGGCAGAAAAAATGGGCATGAACGCAGTGCCGATCACCAATCCATTCGAAACGATCATCCCTGGTCTGGACGCGAAAAAATACGACGCTGTCATTGGGAGCTTGACTGTCACACCTGAACGTCAAAAAGCTGTTCTGTTCACCAATCCATACTACCGTTCCGGTTCGCAAATTTTCGTGCAAGAGGGCAATACAACGATCAAGAGCAAAGAGGATTTGAAAGGCAAGAAAATCGGCGTCGTGAAAGCATCCAACTACTTGGATTGGGCGAAAAAACTGACCGATGAAGACAAAATCACTCAATATGATAGCGATATCACCGCTTTGCTCGACCTGCCGACAGGACGTCTCGATGCAGTGATTACCGACCAGGTAGTTGGCTTGCGTTTCATTAAAGAAGGCGGCGGAAAAGTGATTGATGTAGGCGAACCGCTCAGCTTTGACGAGCAAGCGATTGCTGTGCGCTTGGGTGACCAGGAGGCAGTGGAACGGATCAACAAGGCGCTGGACGAAATCGTTAAAGACGGCACCTATGAAAAGATCAGCCAAAAATGGTTTGGCCGCAATATCCTGCAAAAACAGTAAGTGGGCAACGGGGTGTCCGTGATGGACGCCCCCCTTTTTAACGCTTCATGTGAGGAGGATTGAACGTGATTATTGATATTTTCCTATCCAGTTATCCCCTTTTTCTAAAAGCGACATGGCTCACGGTTCAGTTGACGGCAGTTGCCCTCATGCTCGGTTGTGTGGTAGGTCTTGTCATTGCCTTTTTCCGGATATCCGATTCCAAAGCATTGAACTACATCGCGCACACCTACATTACCGTCATTCGCGGAACGCCTTTGATTGTGCAAATTTGTATTCTGTACTTCGGCTTGGCGAATATGGTCACGCTATCGCAGTTTTGGGCAGGGGCCATCGCGCTGGCAGTTCATAACGGTGCGTATATTGCGGAAATCTTCCGAGGCTCTATCCAGTCCATCGACCGCGGGCAAATGGAGGCGTCCAGGTCACTGGGTATGTCGTACCCGTTGGCAATGCGCCGAATCATTTTGCCACAGGCGTTCCGTCGGGCGATCCCATCGCTTGGCAATCAATTTATTATCGGGTTGAAGGATTCATCGCTGGTCGCCTACGTAGGGATGCAGGATTTATGGGGAACTGGTCTCGGTGAAGCAGCTTCCAACTACAAGCAGCTGGAGACGTACATGGTCGTCGGTTTGTACTATCTCGTGCTGATCATGATCTTCTCGTATTTCGTGAACAAGCTGGAAGCAAGGCTTGCCAAAGGAGAAGCCCCCAATAAACAAGCGAAAGATAACACGAGTGTGGCAGCGTAACTTTTTGTCATGGAGGACGAAAGAAGGATGGTTCAATCAGTCGAACGGGCGATGAAAATTATTCGGGTACTGATTTCAGACGAAAAACATGCTTGGCCGATTTCGGAGCTGGCGAGCGCAACGGGTCTACCAATCAGTACGCTCCACCGTTTTCTCGAATCCATGATCCAGTTCGGATTGGTTGAGCAGGACCCAGTCACCAAGCATTACAAGCCGGGATATACATGGATGGAAATCGGTTTTATCCTGCATGAAAAGCTGAACCTGCGGGCTGTAGCGAGACCTTTCATGGAGGAGCTGGCGAATGAAGTCGAGGAGAGTATCTTCCTCAACGTATTGGCGGGGGCAGATTCGATGCCGATCGAAAAAGTAGAAAGTCCACTGAAAATACGCATAGACGAGAACCTGGGGGAGCGGATTCCTCTCACAATCGGCGCCCCTAGCAAAATCATTCTCGCGTATTTAAAGCAGGATGCGATTACAAAAGTCGTTTCCGCCCAGCTTGCGCCAGACAAGCAGCCGTCATTTTTGGAGCAGTTGAGTGAAGCCAAGAAAAGTGGCTATGCGATCAGCTACGAGGAGAAGACGGAAGGCACCATGGCTGTTGCTGCTCCCATCATCGGCTACGGAAATCAACTCGTCGGAGCGATCTCGATCAACGCCCCGTGCTTTCGGGTGACAGAAGATCGATTGCCCCTACTCATCGAAAAAGTGAAACGCCAAGCTACGACGATTTCGGCAAGAATCGGCGGAGCATGAGCAAACCCTCCATTCCAGCATCTGTTGGTGGAGGGTTTGCTTTTTTTAATAGGAACCATTGGATCTTTCAATTTTTTCACCTCGAAAAACTGTGTTAGTGTGAAAGAAACAGTGGGGAGGGAAGACAGACATGTTTCCATTTCGCGTGATAAATCAGGAAACCACGGAAGATGTGCTGGATATGGCCAGCGTGATTGAAGTGGTCGAGCAAGCCTATCAAATGAAATCAAGTCAGCAGGCGACGTTGTTTCCCCTCATTTTTCATGAGTTCGTAGAGGGTAGAGCCGACATGGATATTAAATCAGGTCATTTGCCCCAAGCCGATATATTTGGACTCAAGCTCGTCTCGTGGTTCGGTGACAATGACAAGAAAGGCCTGCCACAATTAGTGGGTACGGTGATGGTATTGGACAGCCAAACTGGGGTACCCCAGGGGATTTTGAGTGGAGAGCATATTACTTGCATGCGTACGGGAGCGGCTGGTGGAATCGGTGCAAAGTATTTGGCACGTCCCGAATCGGAGAACCTGCTCATTGTCGGGACGGGACACCAGGCTCCTTTTCAAATCATGGCGACACTGATGACGATGACAGAGATCAAGCGGGTGTATATTTGCAATCCGCGATCACCAGAAAAGGCGCAAAGCTTTGTCGCCAAAATCAAAGAGAACCTCTTGATCAGATTTGTCTCCAAATATGCAGGAGAAGAATACGAGTGTTATGCCAAGCGTTGTGACGTGCAGTTTATTGCCGTGGACAACCTCGAAGAAGCGACTAGACAAGCAGATATTATCATCACGGCAACCTCTTCACGTGAACCGATGATCCAAGCGGAGTGGGTGAAGCCAGGGACACATATTACCTGCATAGGGGCAGACATGGAAGGTAAACAGGAAATCGATGAACGGCTTTTTGCAAAAGCGCGCGTCTTCGTTGATGATGTAGGACAGGCTGTACGTGTGGGAGAGACGAAGGTAGCTGTAAAAAAGGGCCTGATAACAGAACGCGATATCGCAGCAGAGATCGGATATGTCATCCCTGGTCATGCCCGAGGACGACAACATGCAGAAGAAATCACGATTTTTGACAGCACCGGGATCGCGTTTCAGGATTTACTGACAGCTGCACACATTTTGAGTGTGGCGGATAAGCGCGGTGTAGGTACGATCGTTGATCTGTAAGGATGAAAGGACAGGATAAGGAGAGGAACGACGATGAGAATTGCACCTTTTAAAGTAGAAGAATGGATGAACGCCTACGAGATGGAGGCTGTTTACAATATTGCGGAAACATGCGTCGATTCGCTGACCGTAGAAGAGTTGATTCGCCTTTCCGATGAGCCGGAAGATTTTTTCCGCGAGATGGCCCAGAAGAAGCTGACGTACGGGCATATCGAGGGTTCGCCGGAATTCCGCAGCCTCGTCGCGAGTATGTATCAAACGATGAAGCCGGAGAACATTTTGGCGATGAACGGGGCGATCGGAGCGAATTTTCTCACCTTGTTCTCGCTCGTTGCGCCTGGTGACGAAGTAATTACAGTCCATCCGACGTATCAGCAAATTTATTCGGTACCGGAGTCGTTCGGAGCGCAGGTCAAGCTGCTCAGACTTTTGCCGGAAAATGATTTTCTGCCTGATCTGGATGAGTTGCGCTCGCTTGTTACAGACAAGACCAAGCTGATCTGTATCAACAATCCGAACAATCCATCTGGAGCTTTGATGGGTGAAGGATTGCTGCGAGAAATCGTAGAGATTGCCCGCTCCGTTGGTGCCTACCTGCTGTGTGACGAGGTGTATCGAAATTTGCATCAAGACCCGGAGGTTGTGGTGCCATCTATCGTGGACTTGTACGAAAAAGGGATTGCGACAAGCAGCATGTCCAAAGTGTTTTCATTGGCGGGCTTGCGCCTGGGATGGATTGCAGCACCTCAGGATGTGATCAAGAGCTGCTTTACGCACCGCGATTACACCACCATAAGCTGCGGGATGCTGGATGACATGCTGGCTGTCCATGCACTGAAAAACCGCGAAAAGATCATGGAACGCAACCTGAAGATCGTGCGGGACAACCTGCAAATTCTCGATGAGTGGGTAGCAAAGGAGCCGTTGGTCTCTTACGTCAAGCCGCAGGCAGGAACAACCGCGATGCTCAAGTACGAGCTGGATATCCCTTCGGAAACGTTTTGCATGGACCTGTTTAAAACGACAGGGGCGTTTTTGACACCAGGCAGTTGCTTCGACATGGAAGGCTGGTTACGCATCGGGTACGCCTGCTCGACAGAAGTGCTTCAAACAGGTTTATCAAAAGTATCGGAGTTTTTGGAGTCGCGCAAATAAGGGATAAAGTAGGAGACTTCGGTGGAAGAAAAGAGACACCTTATCCTGGTGTTCGGGCATTCTGGCAAAAAGGTACTGACGATCGTGAGCGACAGTAATGTAGATGCTCGCAAGCTGGCGGAGATTATAGGGAAGCACGTATAGGGTATCGGTTGAACATAGAGCCACTCTCGGCTACACTTTTTCTAACAGAGGTTGTTCAAAAAGCTGACTTTTTGAACACGCACTTACACGAAGAATGGGTGTCGTTCGGTGAGGGAGTGGTTAATCAATCATGGAGTTACGTAATCTGAAGACATTTCAGGTCGTTGCCGAGCATCTGAACTTGACGAAAGCTGCTGAGCAACTCGGATACAGCCAGCCTACGATTACACTCCAGATTCAAGCATTGGAGCGGGAGCTGGGCCATCCTTTGCTCAATCGGGTAGGCAAGCGCACGTTTTTGACACCGGCCGGAAAAATAGTGAAACAGCATACGGATCAGCTTTTCTACGTGCTCCAGCACATGGCGGAGGGACTTAATTACTTAGACATGCCTGTAGGACCGCTGGTCGTGGCGGCCCCGGAGTTTTATTGCATCCAATACATGCCCCAAATTCTGAAAGCATATGTGGAGACACATCCACAGGTTAATCTGCAGGTGATTTCATGCACCAGTCAGGAGACTTTGAAAAAAATCCAAGCCCACGAGGCGGATATTGGCATCATTGCGGGCACCACCTCGCAACCAGGTATTCATTCCAGTGTCGTGGACTTAGAACAATTCACTTTGATTGCTTCTCCTGATTTGATGAAGGACAAAACACTGGCAGATGCACTCGTGACCTTTCCTTTTTTGTCCTATCAGGAGGGATGCAATCTCGATGAATTTATTACCCAATGCCTGTTGGAGTTAAACTACATCCCACCCTCTGTCATTAAATGTAGCAGCGAAGAAACGATCAAACGGTCAGTCCTGAATCAAACAGGGATAGCCCTGCTCAGTAAGGTTCTCGTGGAAAAGGAGCTTCAAAAAGGAGAACTAATCGAGCTGTACAGCTTTTCCAAGAAAGCAGAAACATCGCTGGTCTGTCTGGGTCGCCGAAGAGAAGAACCCGCAATCCAGACCTTTATGGAGCTCGTCAAAGACGTCTGGTTATCCGTAAGAGAAGAGTAGTCATGACAAGGGGTTCTCTAAGAAGTCCCTTAAAAGTAAGGAAGCTGGGAAAGAAGGTTTCGTTTTTCCCAGCTTCTTTTTCGTTTTTATTGTCTGAGTCTGACGTTTATACAATTTGAATGTGGGGCAAATTGTCACATGGAAACAATATTTTCTTCTTGCACCTCTAGAGCGAGGATTGTTTGCGTGATATAATCTTGATTTCTTTCATTTTTGTGTGTAACGGCAATGATATTGTAAAATGACAGAAGGTAAGAGAAATAGGAGATGACAACAAATGAGTAAGCAAGTAAACGAAACCGAACTCGTTTCGCATGTAGCTACGAAAACAAAAGTAGACCCGGAAAAAATCAAGATCGTACTCAAGCATGAGCAAGCGTACATGAACAGTGCGAAGACGGATGCAAAAGGTGATGTTGACGTTGATTTTGATGATCTCGTAGATTACGTCATGAGTAAGTCAGATGTAAAGCTGGATGAGATCACTGTCGAGAAGATCCTGGATGTAGAGATGGAATACTTGATTAAAAAAGGAATCGCTGGATACATAGACGAATAGAGGACGTCTGATTGTCAGGAAAAGAAGAGTAGTGTTCCAAGCACATTCCCCTGTAGAGGGTGATGTGCTTTTTTATATATCTGAATGACAGTGGCTGCGGTGGGGAGAAGAATATTTCCAGTCTAGGCTCCAGGCTCCGTCCCGCTGAGGGTTGAGACTGTCCGCTCCGAAGGGATTCGCGGGGAAACGCAAAAGTGGTAGCCGCTACCTAGCCCAGGCACGTTGCGTTTCTTTTGCCCGCGAATCCCTTCTCCGCTCGGTAGGACTCCACAAGTCGCTACGTCTGGAAATATTCTTCTCTGTCGTGACGGAGTACAATCTTCAATCTTTTAATGCTTTTAAACCCTGTTTAGACACGGAAAGCTCGTAGAGGAAACAGGAGAAATAAGCGAAGATCTTTGGTACACCGACCGAGACGGAATGCAAAAAGCGAAACACGCTCTTAAGCGTCCACCTCTGAAACACATCCTGAATGGACCACTTTGGACGCGGTTTCGCTTTTTGCATGGAGGCGGGCAGTGAATCCCACAGCGGGTGGGACAAGAATCTGAGCGTTTTCTTCTGTTTCCTCCCCAGCACTACAGCGTGACGACAGCGTTTTTTAGTATTATTTAACAATGGGTATATACACTAAAAAATCCAAAAAATATCTGAAAGACAAATGTAAATTGTTTGACTATTGATGGTCGCCGTGTCTATAATTTGGTTATCTTTGTTAGTAATGTTAACTAACTGTGTGGCGGTGATCGATGAAGCGTGCAAGCTCCCAAAAAAACAGGTAATAGCAAACTCGTGAAAAAACTGAATAAAGAAGAAGTACTGCAGCAGGTCGTCTTGCACGGGCAAATTTCCCGCGCGGATATATCCAAACAGACACAGCTCAGCCGTCCATGTGTTTCCGCACTCGTAGATGAAATGATCCAGGAAGGACTCCTGCAAGAAGTAGGAATGGGCGATTCCAAAGGCGGCCGCAAGCCGATTTTGTTGGAGTACAACTACCAGGCCTACGCCATTGCCGGCGCGATTTTTGAAGGATCTACCCTGGACATGGCCATCGCAGATATGAAAGGTGAGTTCTTGGCTCGCTATCGAAAACGGCTGGCACAACCAGCGAATGGTGAAACCGTCATCGAAGATTTGGCCGCTGGACTTGATCGTTTGTTGCGTGAAAGCGGCATCCCGCGAGAGCGCCTGCTCGGAATGGGCGTCGGTTTGCAAGGGGTCACACAGCGTGGCAGTGGAACCGTCAGCTTTTCACCCAGCACAGGCTGGATGGGTTCACCGATTCAGCAGACCATCGAAGCGCGACTCGGACTGCCCGTCATTATCGACAATGACGTGAATATGATGACACTGGGCGAGTACGTCCGTGGAGCAGGGGTCGGCCATACCAACGTCGTCTACATGTACGTAGGAACGGGGATTGGGGCCGGGATCATTTTGGATGGACAGTTTTATCGGGGGAGTCGTGAGGCAGCAGGAGAAATCGGCTTCATGATGATCGGCCCGGTACATAATCGCCCGAATGGCGCGTCAGGGGTGTTTGAGACGCATTATTCGATTCCGGGCATCCAAGAGCAGGCTAAGGGATTTCTCTCTGACCTTCAGGAAGGGTCGAGTGTCATAGAAGAGCTGATCCGGCACGCCAAACAAAATGCAGATGCAAAGGAGCTTCTTGCAGATGTGTATCGACATTGGGCGTACGGAATGGCGAACATCATCAGTATTTTGAACCCGGAAATATTGATCCTGAGCGGGGAGATGGTCCACGTCGATGGTGAAGGGGTGAAGCAAATTCACGAATGGCTGAGAGAATGGGTGCCCGAGGTACCTAATCTCGAAAAAGCGAGTCTGGGGGAACGAGCTGGTTTGATTGGTGCTGTCCACAGTGTTTTGGAAGCGTTTCCTTTCACACGACTGCTTGACAAAGAGTGAGAAGAACAAGAGGGGGAGTTCGTTTTGAAGAAGACAACTAGCAAGCTGAAAACATGGATGAAGGGCGTATTTGTCAGCTCCTTGGCTCTGACTGTGGCTGCGTGCGGCACTGGAGGACAGGAAGCAAAGCCTGCCGACAACAGCGCAGGCGGCCAATCGGGTACGGCTGCTCAACCTGCTGATTCATCGGGTGACCCACAAAGACTGGTGATTTACACCGGACGGGACAAAAACATTTTTGAAATCGTATTGCCAAAATTCAAAGAAAAGTACCCGAACATTGAAGTGGAAACACTTGAAATGGGTGCGCAACAAATTTTGGAGCGCGTTCGTGCAGAGAAAGCGAACCCGCAGGCTGACTTCTGGTGGGGCGGTACCCAATCTGCTCTAGCGACAGCAGCCAATGAAGATCTGCTTGAGCCTTACAAGCCGACTTTTGCAGACAAGGTTCCGGATTTGTACAAAGATCCGCAAGATCGCTGGTACGGCGAAATGCTTTTGCCAGAGGTTATCATGTACAACTCGCAGGTGCTGAAGCCAGAAGAAGCACCGCAAGATTGGGATGAATTGATCGATCCGAAATTCAAAGACAAGATCGTGATCCGAAACGTACTGCCGTCCGGCACGATGCGTACCATTTATTCCGCAATGATCTTCCGTCAAGGGGCGGATACTCCTGAAAAAGGTTTTGAATGGCTGACCAAGCTCGATGCCAATACAAAAGAGTACACGCAAGACCCGACAAACCTGTATCTGAAGCTGGATCGTCAAGAGGGGGTCATCTCCCTGTGGAATCTCCAAGACGTTCTGATCCAAAGCAAAAAGAACAACCATCCGTATGACTTCATTTATCCGAAGAGCGGGGCACCGATTCTGGTAGATGGCGTGGCTCTGGTAAAAGGCGCGAAAAACCTGGACGCAGCGAAAAAGTTCATGGAATTCTTGATGAGTCCTGAAATAGCTGCCCAATTGGCGAAAGAGCGCTTCCAGTTCCCATCTCGTACAGACATCAGCAAGGACGAATTGCCAGACTTCATGAAAAATCTCGAGCTGAAGCCGATGGAACTCGATTGGGCTGTCATGGCTGAAAAAGAAAAAGAGTGGATGCAGCATTGGGATGAGAACATCAAGGGGAAAGGCAAGAAGTAAGGAAGGGTTTTTTAAAAGCAGCTAGGCGGGAAGGAGTTGTCCTTTCCGTCTAGTCACATATAGAAGTTGTTTTTATACGGACGCAGCTTGAAATGACTTGCGATGAAGGAGGAAACACAACCCGATGAGCAGCGTAACACTTGATCACGTTCACAAAAGGTTTGGCCAAGCAAAAGGGGTCGAAGATGTTCACATTCATATCGAATCAGGAGAGTTTTTTACTTTTCTCGGTCCGAGTGGCTGCGGCAAAACGACTACCCTGCGCATGATTGCCGGCTTTTATTATCCAACGGAAGGCCATATCCGCTTTGGATCACAGGAGGTCACATCTCTTCCTCCCCATAAACGCAATACCGGGATGGTATTTCAAAACTACGCGTTGTTCCCGCACATGACTGTTTTTGAAAATATCGCGTTTGGCTTGCAGGTTCGGAAAGTCAACAAAACCGATGCAAAAGAGCGTGTAGAACGGATCATGAAGCTGGTCCGTCTGGAAGGCTATGGCGAACGCCGTATTGATCAGCTTTCTGGGGGACAACAGCAACGGGTAGCACTGGCACGGGCGCTGGTCATCGAGCCGCAGATTCTGCTGTTGGATGAGCCGCTGTCCAATCTGGATGCGAAGCTTCGAGAAGAGACGCGCTTCGAGATCAAGAGACTCCAGTTGGAGCTGGGGATTACGACGATTTACGTTACACACGATCAGGCAGAAGCGATGTCGATGTCAGACCGGATTATGGTCATGCAGAGCGGAGAAGTGCAGCAGATCGGAACACCGCATGAGATTTACCATCGTCCTGTAAACCGTTTTGTCGCGTCTTTTATCGGCGAGACGAATCTGTGGGAAGGGACAGTTACAGGGTTTGACGGCGATGAAGTGCTGGTTCGCACGGCTTCTGGACAAATGCTAAGCGGATTTAAGGAAAATGCCTCTCCACGTGCACAGTTGTCAGTTGGGGAGAAAGTAACCATGTCCATTCGTCCTGAATCCGTTCTGGAGAGTACAGGAAATGAAGGACAAAATGTAGTGACAGGCTCTGTTGTTATGTCTGAATTTACAGGGGCGTGTGTCAATTACGTCACGGAAGTAGGAACGGAGAGCTTGCGCAGCATGTCCATCAACCTGGGACGACCGATTAAACAGCGCGGCGATGCCATCGGCCTACATATACCGAAAGAGAGCATTTATTTTGCCGGATAAGGGGGAAGAAGCTTTTGAGAGCAGAGTTGCAGCAAGCGCCGACAGCAGCCAGACGAAAGTCCATCACCGCTTCACCCGCCTTCGTCTACGTGCTGGTATCGCCACTCTTTTTAATATTGTTGGCTTATGTCATTTATCCATTGTTCGAAACGTTCGTTGCGAGTATCAAAATCGATGAAGAAATTACGTGGAAAAACTACATTCGCTTCTTCAGTCTGGAGCATACCGCTAACCTGGAAGCGTTGTGGAACAGTATCTACATATCGGTTCTGAGTGTTGTTACGTGCGGAATTGTTGGTGTCGCGATGGCGTTTTTATTGGAACGCTATGATTTTCCTGGACGAAAAATACTTTCAGTGCTGGCTTTGGTTCCGATGGCATTGCCTCCACTCATTGGCGTTCTCTCGTTTACCTTTTTGTACGGAGAGAGCGGAATCATTCCACGGGCGATCAAAGAGCTGTTCGGGCTTGCCCAGGTTCCTTTCTCGTTAAAAGGAATTTGGGGTGTGGTCGTCGTTCATACGTTTACGATGTACACCTATTTCTTCATGACAGCAACGGCAGCAATCAAGGGACTCGACCCTTCCTTGGAAGAGGCGGCAGCCAGTCTTGGAGCGAATCGCTTTACCGTTTGGCGGCGCATTATTTTGCCGATGCTCACGCCAGCCATGGTCGCGTCTTCTCTGTTGGTTTTCATGATTTCGATGGCTTCTTATACGGCACCGCTCATTTTCGGCATTGACCGGACGATGACGATGCAAATCTATCTGTCTCGCACCAATGGAGATTTGGACATGGCTGCGACACAGTCTACGATTCTTTCAATTGTTTCTGTGGCTTTTCTTTTGATCATGCGTTGGTACCAAGGCGCGCGCAACTACCAGAACTTGAGCAAAGGGGTCAGCGTGCATCGTACCGAGATTAAGAGCAAAGCGGGACGCTATACCACGATTGTGCTGTCTTTTATCGGTACAGTCATTCTGATGCTGCCAATTCTCGTATTGGTACTCATCTCCTTCTCGGTGGATGGTACCTGGACGGTGCAAATATTACCTCCGGAGTATACCCTATCGCATTACATGGATTTGTTCACGGATAGCAAGACATGGCGTCCGATTCTGAACAGCTTGCAGTTGTCTGCTATCGCGGTAATCGGGATCGTCATTTTCGGTGTAGCTGCGGCATATGCCATGGTTCGCCTCAAGTTTCGCGGGAAAACGCTTCTGGATGTGTTGATCATGCTGCCATGGGCATTGCCAGGGACAGTTGTGGCGATCAACCTGATTGCAGCGTTCAGTGAGCCGAATGCATTCAGCTTTGGTCAGGTTTTGATCGGAACATTCTGGATTATCCCGTTGGCGTATTTTGTCCGACATCTGCCACTTGTGTTTCGCTCTACCAATGCGACTTTGATGCAGATGGACCCATCTGTCGAGGAGGCTGCGCGGAATCTGGGTGCTTCCTGGTGGTACAGTTTCAGACGTGTCGTGTTCCCGATGGCTTGGGGTGGAATTCTCGCAGGTACGCTTTTGGCATTCGTTCAGTGTATCGGGGAGTTCGTAGCTTCGATTCTGATTTTTACGCCGAAGACGACGCCATTGTCTGTCGCGGTATTCCAACGCATGTACAGTAATGAATTCGGCACCGCTTGCGCCTATGGTGTCTTGCAAATCGTGGTCATCATCATCGTGTTGTTCATCTCCAGAAAATTGACCGGAGATAAAGCGGGAACTGCCGTGTAAAGCTGGATGCCATCGTGAAAAAGGGGGATCTTCACGTGGATGTCAGTGAATCGATGGACAAGAAATCACCGATGGTACAGCCGACCAAATTGCCCTGCCCGCCTATTCCCGCATCTGCTCGCACCATGCAGGGGGAACACGGACTGCTCGATCTGTGGAAAGCGATTAAGCCGCTCGCTACCATTGCCAGTGCCATGAACACAGGTGCCCATCCGGACGATGAGCACAGTGCCATGCTCGCTTACTTAGCGCTGGGGAGAGGTGTGTATACCACGAGTGTGATCGCGACGAGAGGGGAAGGCGGCCAAAACGAAATCGGCTGCGAGCAAGGCACTGCGCTTGGGATTATCCGCACGCGCGAGCTGGAAGAAGCCTCATCTCTTAGCAATGTGACGCTTGGCATCTTAAGCGAAGAGCTGGATGATCCCATTCACGATTTCGGGTTCTCCAAATGCGCCGAAGAAACCTTCCGCAAATGGGGCGAAGAGGTCGTGTACGAGCGGTTGATTCGAAAAATCAGAGAGCTGCGTCCCGATGTCGTCATTGCTTGCTTTGAAAATGAACCGACGACACACGGACATCACCGGGCGATTACGTTACTGACACAGCGAGCTTTCCACGAAGCAGCCGATCCACAGATCTTCCCGGAACATAGGCAAGCTGGACTTTTGCCGTGGCAAATGAAAAAGCTGTATTTGCCTATTATGGACAACGATGATTATCACGTCGCTGTACCCGTAGGGGAATACGACCAAATCTACGGGTCATCCTATGTTCAGCTTGGTGAGCGATCGAGGTTTATGCATAAGACACAGGGGATGGGGGTTCATTACGACGAAGGCCCGACCTACAATTACTACCGCTTGGATGCATCTGTTACTCCGGCACCGGAAAAAGAGCGCGACTTTTTTTCCGGACTTCCCGTCAGTTTTGCTGATCTGGCGCAGAACATCGCTGCAAAAGGCGGGCAAGAACTCGCGGAAGTGCTTCACCGTATGCACGATGCGGCTACAGATGTATTGAATGCCTACCCGCGTTTTGCTGAGGTGGCACAAAGGGTTCACCGCATGAAGGCTTTGCTTGCGACTGCACAACAAGAAGTAGGCAAGGCTCCACTCGATCAAGACACAAAGATTGATTTATTGTATCGGCTAGGACTCAAGGAAGCGCAGCTAAACCGTGCCAGTGCGGAGGCTCTGTCTTTGGTCGTGAAAATCAAGCCGGAGACAGGCGAGTGGGTGGCAGGCCAGACGACAACGGTTACCGTAACGGCTTACAACGGCGGCTCGCTTGAGGTTGAGCATGTGCAACTGCGTATGCGTGTCCCCGCTGGATGGACGGCGAAACCGCTCACGCCAACGGCTTTTCCACGACTTGCTTACAATCAGACGGTGTGCACCGTATTTGAGGTATCGATTCCGGCCCAGACAGAGCTGTTCCATCCATACAAGACTCCTGTGCTCGATGTCGAGGTGCTCTATTTCGCCTTCGATACAGCCAGTACGATTCGCGTGGAACCGGATAGTCGTGTAGCTGTGCTTCCGCCGTATGCCGTGACGCTTACTCCGTCAGATGTGGTGCGAAACACGCTGCATACGGATGAGACGATCCCGGTTAAGGTAACACTGAAACAGTACCGTCCGGGAAGCTCTACAGCCAAGGTCGCTCTCGTTGTCCCGGAAGGCTGGACAGCGGAGCCAGCCTTTGTCGATGTGCCGTTTTCTTTCCGCAGCGAAACGAAAACAATCGCGTTTACTGTTCATACCACACCGCAGGTGACGAATGGCAAATATCAGATCAGCGCTACGGTCGCGGGGACAGACGGTGTGACAGAGATTGCGCAAGATGTGCAGGTCATTGAATACCCGCATGTCGGCCGCACGTATTTCATCCGGCCCGCTACGCTGACTGTTCAAGCCTTTGACCTGGCCATCCCGAAAAATCAACGGATCGGCTACGTATCCAGCGGCTTTGACAATATGGATAAATACTTGCGCGCGGTTGGGGTGAATTGCCTCAATCTCGACGCAAACGAAATACAGTCGGGCGATTTGTCCCGGTACGACACGATTGTTCTCGGCATTCGCGCATACGGATTCCGCCGCGAATTAATCGAGAGCAACCAGCGTCTTTTGCACTATGTAGAAAACGGCGGAAATCTCGTCGTTCAATACCACAAGCCGGAGGACAAATGGAAACCGCACTTGGCACCATACCCTATTTTTATCGGCGAATCGTTGATCGATTGGCGGGTGACCAATGAGCAATCAGACGTCCGTATGCTGGCCCCTGACCATCCGATGTTTCAGGAGCCAAACGTGATTACCCAAGCAGACTGGGATGGATGGGTGCAGGAGCGCTCCATCTACAATCCTTCTCGCTGGGGAAGCGAGTATACCGAGCTGATTGCGACTAGTGATCCGGGAGAACCGGAGTTCCGCGGCATTTTTCTCACGGCGCACTATGGAAAAGGGACGTACACCTACAGCTCGCTTGCCTGGTTCCGCGAGATTCCACAGCTAGTCCCTGGTGCTTTTCGCTTGTTCGTCAACATGATCAGTCAGAAGCAGTAATGCCCCATCCACTCCGGGCCTACCGTGGGTCGATCCATGGCTACATCAATGACATGCAAACGTACAGACCGCCATGATTGATATAGACATCAATCTGAAAATGGAATGGAGGAACGTTCATTGAGTAAGGGGAAACTTGCCAAGCTGTACACGATTACGACTGCTGCGGTGCTAGCCACAAGTCTGATTATGCCGGTAGCACCCGAGACCGCCCATGCAGACCGCGGGGGTGTCGACCTGTGGAAAGCCATCAAGCCGCTCACCACGATTGCCAGTGCGATGAACACCGGAGCACATCCGGACGATGAGCACAGTTCGATGCTCGCGTATTTGTCGCTTGGCAAAGGGGTGGACACATCCAGTGTCATTGCGAACCGAGGCGAGGGAGGACAGAACGAGATAGGCAGCGAGCTGGGTAATGCGCTGGGGATCATTCGTACCCGCGAATTGCAGGAAGCTTCCAAAATCACGAACATCCATCTGGAGAACCTCAGTGAAAAGATCGATGACCCTATTTTTGACTTCGGCTTTTCCAAAAGCCCGGATGAAACCTTGCAAAAATGGGGAGAGGATGTCGCGTACGAAAAGCTCATCCGCCGTATCCGGACACTGAGACCCGATGTCGTGATTCCCGCATTTTTGAACGAACCTTCGACTCACGGTCATCATCGCGCGATTAATGTCATTACGGTGCGGGCATTCAAGGATGCCGCAGATCCAAACGTTTTTCCACAGCATGCAAAAGAAGGCTTGGCTCCTTGGCAGGTGAAGAAGCTGTATCTGCCTGCAAAGGAACAGGATTACTCGGTCAAGGTGCCTGTTGGCGACTATGACGAAATTTATGGTGCCTCTTACGTCCAACTCGGCGAAGAATCCCGTTTCATGCACAAGAGCCAGGGGATGGGACGCCACTATGACGAAGGGCCAAGCTTCAATTATTACAAGCTCGATCAAGCCATCGTAGAGACAAAAGACAAGGAAGCAGACTTTTTTGAGGGAATTTCCTATTCGTTTGACGATTTAGCCAAGGAAGTGGCCAGCCAGTCTGGCGGGGAAAAAGTCGCGGGTGAACTGAAAAAGCTGCAAAAGGATGCCGCAGAGGTCATTGCTGCATACCCAAGCTTTGCCTCAGTAGCCAAGGAAGCGCATGAAATGCTGGCGGATGTGGAAAAAGCGACGGCAGTAGTCGAAGCGTCCTCCCTGCCAACTGACACGAAAACAGACTTGCGCCATCGGTTGGGAGTGAAGAAATCCCAACTGAACAAGGCGAGTGCAGAAGCGCTCTCGCTCGTAACCAAAGTAAAGCCTGAGACAACTGAGCTGGTAGCAGGCCAAACAACGAAAGTAACGGTCACGGCTTACAACGGCGGCCAAGCAAAAGTCGGGAAGCTCAATCTCGCGCTGAATGTACCAAAAGGCTGGCAAGCCAAGCCACAATCGACCACCAGCTTCTCATCGCTCGGCTACAATCAGACAGTAAAAACGACATTTGATGTCACAGTACCTTCTGATGCTGCTCTGTTCCAACCGTATGCCGCTTTCGCCATTACGGCAGACGTCAGCTACAGCTTTGCAGGCTCGACGGCGAATAGCCATGTGACACCAGCAGATGCCATTGCAGTTCTTCCATCTTTTTCTATGGTGCTGAGTCCAAATGCGACGGTTTTGAATACGCAGAAGCCAGAGGAGCCAATCCCGGTCAAGGTTACGGTGAAAAACTACAATCCAGGTGCAGCGAAAACCAACATCTCTCTCGACGTACCAAAAGGCTGGAGTGTAGAACCACAAGCAGCACCGCTCGCCTTTGGGGCCAAGGGAGAAACAAAGTCGGTTGCCTTTACGGTCAAAGCAAATGCTTCGGTCCAACCGGATAAGTATACGGTGACAGCAGTAGCGTCTGGCAGTGGTAAAGAGAGCCGACACGGGGCCCAGGTCATCCGTTACCCGCATATCGGTACGACTTACTTTGTCCAACCAGCGACGCTTGCCATCCAGGCTTTTGACCTGAAGATGCCGGAAGGATTGAAGGTCGGTTACGTATCCAGTGGCTTTGACAATATCGATCAGTATTTGTCCCAATTGGGAGTCGATGTGACCAATCTGTCGGCAAAAGACATCGAGTCTGGTGATCTGGATCAATACGATACGATCGTGCTGGGTATTCGTGCTTATGGTTTCCGACCTGAGCTGATTCCTTCGAATGCACGCTTGCTGAAATACGTGGAAAACGGCGGAAATCTGGTCGTGCAATACCACAAGCCAGAGGATAAATGGAAGCCCGAGCTGGCACCTTATCCGATCAAAATCGGTGCTCCGCTAATTCAATGGCGTGTCACAGACGAAAACTCCAAAGTAACAGTACTGGCGCCTGATCATGCTTTGTTCCATTCGCCAAACAAAATCACGGAGGAAGATTGGGACAACTGGATTCAGGATCGTTCCGCTTATAATCCATCCGAGTGGGGCAAGGAATACACAGAGCTCATCTCCAATGGAGACGAAGGCGAGAAGGAATTTACAGGTACGTACCTCACTACCAAGTATGGAAAAGGAACATATACCTACAGCTCGCTCGTATGGTATCGCGAAATTCCATCACTCGTACCGGGTGCGATCCGATTGTTTGTCAACATGATCAGCCCACAGCAGTAAACATAATAGAAGGGAAGGCGATCGTTCGGCGGTCGCCCCCCTCCTAAAAGAAGATCAGACGCAAAAATAGAAGCAGCATACGAACGGGTAGGGAAGGAGATGCAAGAAAGATGAATTACAGAGAGCGAATTTTTCAACAGGAGGGAGCCAGTTTCCCTGGCAAGACATACGTGGAGGCAGTCTTGGAGCCTGCATTCAATGAAGCGAAGCAGCATCTGCTGCATCCGATGATGGCGATCAACAAGGCGCATTTGATCATGCTTCGTGAACAAGAATTGCTCACAGACGATGAGGCCAAAAGAATTGCTGGTGCACTGTGTGGGATCGAAATGGAAGAGCTGCGCCAATCGCATTACACCGGACAGTTTGAAGATTTGTTCTTTCAGGTAGAGAGCCGTTTACTGGAACTGGCTCCTGATGTGGCAGGAAATCTGCATCTGGCTCGCAGCCGCAACGACATGGGGATTACCATATACCGCATGGTGCTGCGTGAAAAACTGTTGGTAACCTTGGCTTCTGCCCTCTATCTGAAAGAGCATTTGCTCCTCTTTGCAAATGAGCATGTGGATACGATCATGATTGGCTACACACATACACAGCAGGCACAGCCGACGACAATGGCGCATTACATCATGGCGGCTACTGACATGCTCAGCCGTGATATCAAGCGACTGATCCAGGCCTATCACACAGTCAATCGCTCACCAATGGGAGCAGCAGCCTTGACGACTTCTGGCTTTGCGATCAGCCGGGAGCGGATGCGCGAATTGCTCGGATTTGATGAGCTGGTGGAAAATTCCTATGATGCAGTCTGCGGCGCAGATTATTTGGGGGAAGTAGCGACAGCCGTTCAATTGGCAGCGATTAATTTGGGGCGTACGGTTCAAGATATGCTGCTGTGGTGCACACAAGAGTTCGCGGGGTTAAAAGTCGCGAGTCCATACGTGCAGATCAGCTCCATCATGCCGCAAAAGCGCAATCCGGTTTCCTTTGAGCATATGCGCTCTCTGTTGTCCAGTGCAGCAGGAAATGCGACGACAGTGCTTTCGATGATGCACAATACCCCTTTTGGCGATATCGTGGATACCGAGGATGACATGCAGCCATACGCGTGGCGGAGCATGGGAGTACTCGAGCAGATGTATCGTTTGATGGCGAGTGTTGTGGGTACGATGGAAGTGAACAAGGACGTCCTTTTGGAGCGGGCAAAGGGTAGCTTTGCAACCGTCACGGAGCTGGCGGATACATTGGTGCGCACGGATCAACTTTCGTTCCGCAAATCGCATCACATCGTGAGTCGTGTGGTAAAAGAAGCGATGAGCGAGCAGCTCGCTGCGAACCAAATCAGCTTGGAGCTGGTAAACCGTGCAGCCGTGGAAGTAATCGGGCGGGAGCTGTCGCTCACAGCAGAAGAGCTCAGACTGGCGCTTGACCCGGTTCATTTCGTAATGATCCGCAAGCTACCTGGTGGCCCCAATCCGGAAGAAATGAAGCGTATGATCGCCGTTCGTCAAACAGTTCTCCAGCAGGAAACAGAATGGTTGGCACAGAAAAAGCAGGCGATTGCCAATGTGATGAAAGGGCTTGATCAGATGACAGCCGAATGGAGTGTGGGGTAATGGCAGTGGTGCGAATACCTCTTCTGGCAGTGGACGGAGGGGGCACCAAGTGTCTGGCGGTACTGGTGGACCGCTCCAGAAATGAAATCGGTGCAGGACGCTCCGGTTCATGCAATTATCAAGGGATCGGGGAGGAAGCGGCAGCTCGTGAGTTGGTTGTAGCAATCAGCCAAGCTCTGGACGATGCGATCGCTCGTCAAACAGTTCCCCCCTTTATGAGCGGCACTCCGACGCTGGATGGACCAATCGAATGGGAAATCGAGTGCGCGGTGTTCGGGATCGCTGGCCTGGACACAGAGTATGATCGTCAGGTGATCTCGCGGATGGTGAGCAAGGTGCTGCACCAGCTCGGTATTCGCGTCCAGCAGTTGATTGTGGAAAACGACGGGTTTGCGGCATTGCTCGGTGCGACCGGAGGCAAACCCGGCATTCTGGTCATCGCAGGCACAGGCTCCATTGCTTTTGGTGTAAACGATGAACAGGAAACGGCGCGAGCAGGAGGCTGGGGGCATCGGGTTGGTGACGAGGGCAGCGGCTACTGGATCGGCAAGCAAGCGATTATGGCGGTATTAAAAGCAGCGGATGGCCGCGGTGAGCCGACCGTATTGAAGGAGCTGCTCCTCCCGCACGTTGGACTGGGACGCGTAGATGAATTGTTTAACTGGACGTACAGTGAGCATTATTCTGTAGAGAAGGTAGGAGAGCTGTCGCCGTTGGTCAGTCGAGCGGCACTTGACGGAGACAAGGTGGCAGCAGCTATTTTGCAGGTCGCAGGCGAAGAGCTTTTCGATGCTGCTCGGGCTGTCATAGATACGTTGCAAATGAAAGCCAAGCCGTTTCAGATGATCATGCAGGGAGGTGTTTTGCAAAACGATGATCGCGTGCGAGAGATAGTCGTAGAGCGCGTCCGAGAGTATGCTGCGCAGGTCGTCATCGAAAATGCGAAAAACGATCCGATTTACGGTGTCATAGCAAAAGGATTGGCTTATTTAGAACGCCAATCGAGCGGCAAGTGAGGTGCCAGTAATGAAAAGAGTAATGGTTGTCTTTCCCCATCCTGACGATGAATCTTTTGCCTGCGGGGGAACGTTGGCAAAGTGCAAGGACGCTGGATATGAAACGTGTTATTTGTGCATTACCTCCGGCTGCAAAGGACGCAGCGGTCCATTCGATATCGATTGCAGAGAAAAGCTGGCAAAACATCGAGAGCTAGAGCTGAAAACAGCAGCGGAAGTGCTCGGAATCAGTCGTCTCGACTTGTTCCGGTACGCGGATGGTTCCTTGCAAAATGCCGATCTGGATGAGCTGGCGGGTAAGATTCGGGAAGCGATAGAGGAATGGAAGCCCCATGTCGTCGTTACGTTTCCGCCTGACGGGGTAACGGGTCATCCCGATCATATCGTCACGTGCGAGGCGACGACGCGAGCGGTCGAACAAGCGGAGGCATGCTTGACTCCGGCAGAATATCCTGATCTGTACTATGTTTCGATCCCGCACTACTACGATCATTGCCCGGATCATGGTCCAAAGCCAGCAGTTCCGATTACAGGCAAGGTCGATATTTCGGGCTATCGGATGCAAAAAGGAGAGGCGCTGAAGGCTCACTTAAGTCAGGAGTATTCCGTGAATCGCGCTTATCCGGGAGTTATCGATGGGGATTTTGGGGTCATCGGCTGCTATGAGTATTTTACTTTGGTGCGGTCTGCGGGCAAGGTGATTGAACCGGTTAGTGTGGGTGGGAGTATTCCTGTCATTGACCTGTAATCTAAAAAGTAGAAAGGCTGACCAGCATGATTTTTGCTAGTCAGCCTTTTTCAATGGATAGCCCATCAGTCGGATTGTTTTGTCCTGCTAGATTTGCTTAAATGTGATCAAGTGCAATTGGAAATCAAAGGGAGAGAAGACATGTCACACAGAGTCTATGTATATAACGTCAGTGAACCTTCTCAAGCACAAGACGACGACACGATGATGGTGGAATGGGGCTATGAGGTTCCCCTACTCTTGCAACCGCTTTTCATAGAAGGTGGTTCGATCGCTGGAAACAACTACAACAACCATACCGAGCCGGACAATTCCGGACTCTATTACGACGCGCAAGCTGGCATCGAAAACGTGAGGCGATTTTACGATTTCCTGGAGAGACAGGAAGGGTTAATCCGTAACAAGGAAGCATTTTCGGAAGCGAGAAATCAGCTTCTGAGCTATCTGGAAAAACGAAAGCTTCCGTATTTTCACATCGATGCCTGGGACGTATTCAATATGGATGACATCCCTCATGAAGAGCAGGCAGAAACTTTGCGCGCCAATATTGCTTATAACAACGAGATGATTACGAAGGCAATGGACAACGATGACATCTCGCTGTTGAACTACTCCGAATTGATGGACGTGAACCCGGGCTTTCGTACTTTTGCCGAGCTGCTCAATTATGAGGATTACCAATACGGCTGGGGACACATCTGGCAGCCTTATGAAGAACACCCCGACGTGGAGATTTTTGAGGAAGACGGCTTGTTCGGCCTCAAAGACGAAGAGGGAAACGTATTGCTCGCCCCTCAGTTCGATGCCTTTTACGATTTCGCTTCCGAAGATCTCGCCGTGGTCGCCCGAGATGGCAGCTATGGCTATGTACATAAATCCGGGAGAATCGTCATTCCATTGGAGTGGGAGGATGCCTACGATTTTGAATACGGCTCGGCTGGTGCCATTGTCAAACGAAACGATCGATATGGTCTGATCAATCTGGAAGGCAAAATGATTGTCCCGACCCACTATGAAGAATTGGAACCGCTTGATTGCCAACGATTTTATACGGCAAAGAAAGACGGAAAGTGGGGCGTGCTAGACGAAGCTGGTTCTGTAACGATAGATTTTGAGCACGAAGAAGCTTTCAAGTGTGGGGACGGCTTTTACCATACGGCGGTCAAAGGCAGGAAAAACCGGAAAATCTTTAACGAATATTGGAAATACATCGGGGACTTCCCGCTGACGGCGGTCGAACATATCGGCGAAGGGCTTACCCTCGTCAAACCGCACAAGGATGCATCTCACAGCACCTTGTACAAAAAAGACGGCACTATCGGCGCATCTGGCTTCGATAAACTGAATCGGCAAACCCATTTTCCGAATCTGCTCGTTCTGCGCAAGGGGAAGAAGTACGCCGCTTATGGCAAGCAGCAGGAGAGTCTTCTGTTGCCGTACGAATACGATGAACTGATTGATTTGCAGGTGTATACAGAATCAGGGCAGGGCGATCAAGTGCTTGCGAAAAAAGATGGAAAGCTAGGCGTTTTTCATGGGGATGCCGATCAGCCAGCATGGTTATTCCCTTTGGACGATTATGAAAGTATTTGTTGGCTGCATCAGGATGCGTATGCTTTGAAGAGAAATGGATTATGGAGCATTGCCTTTTCGCTGGAAAAACAACGGAGTGATTTCGAATTCGATCTGGTGGTGAAAAAGGCATTGGTTGAGGGCTATGCTTATGCCTTCAAGGGCCACGACGTTTATTTAGTAAGCGAGTACGGGCTGTCGAGGGCAGATAAAGCGCTCGTGCTAGAGGATGTCGAAGATCGGTATTACAGCTATTATTTTGATGCCGAGGTTCGCAAGCGACTGCTGGCTTATGCCAAAGGGGAGCAATCCGATGGTGACAGCGTAGATCAGTATACACCGGTAGAAACATTGTACAACCTGGGCATGGAAGCGTATGAAGCAGGTGATTATGAGAAAGCCATTCTGTACGATACGCTTGCTGCCGAAAAGGGCTATCCTCCATCTATGAACAACCTTGCCCATATGTATTACAGTCTAGAAGGCTTCGAGGATGCTGATAAAGCTTTTTACTGGTACGAAGTTGGGGCGATGGCAGGCAACCACTACGCTATGAACGGTTTGGGCTGCTGCTATCGACACGGGATAGGCACGGAGCCAGATGCCGATCAGGCAATGTACTGGATGGGGAAGGCGGCAGAACACGGTCATGCGCTGGCTCACAACAATCTTGGTGCCATCTATTATGACGGGGAGCTGGTGCCGCAAGATTTGGACAAGGCCCTCTGGCATTATGAACAGGGGGAGTTATTGGGCTCGCCGGTTTTTGAGTGGCTTGGCTATCTGAACGATTCAAAAGGAGACTACGAAAAGGCGCTGCATTATTATTACCAGGATTACGAAGCAGGCGGCGATATCAGTGCCTATAATTTGGGAATCTTCTACTATAATGGTTACGGCACAGCCAAAAATATCGAGGCCGCCATCACTTATTTTCACGCTGCTTTGGAAAGAGACTACCCGCATGCGCATATCGAGCTGGCAAGGATTTACCGGAACGAAGCACAATTTGCGGACGAGCTCCTGGTGAAAAAGCATATTGAAGAAGCGGAAAAGGCAGGTCTTGATATCCCTGAGGAGCTTACCCAATCGTAGAAAAAGCAAAAAGCGGATCGACAGAATAACTCGTCGGTCCGCTTCCAACTAACCAGCATGCTAAACAATGGCTTCCACTTCAATTTCAACAAGCAGACGCGGGTCAATCAATGCCTTGATCTCAACCATCGTAGCGACTGGCTGAATCTCGCGGAAAAACTCCCCATGTGCTTTTCCGATCTCTTCCCACTTGCTGATATCCGTTACAAACATCCGCGTTCTGACCACATGAGACAAATCAGCATCTAATTCTCGCAATGCTTTTTCAATCGTCTCCAGGATAAACCTTGTCTGTTCATAGGCATCGCCTACACCAACGACTTCTCCGTCCTTCATAGCAGTGGTGCCAGCCATTTCAATCCGGTCTCCTATTCGGATTGCGCGGCAATAGCCCACGACAGGCTCCCAAGGCGAACCGGTGAATACTTTTTTTCGACTCATAGTAGAAAGCCCCTCTCATTTCCGCAATAATTGGAATATACTACAAAAAAGAAGGAGAGTGGAGCAGTTTATGAACTTTTTTCTCACTCTTTTTTCCAAGTACAAGTCCTTGATCTACACTGCGATTGGTCATCAAGAATACGTGCGTGCGGCATATAAACTGGACGCTCATGGCATCCGTTTTCGGACACGTATTCACTCTCATGCGCTTCGTCATTTAGGGGGAGACATGGGGATGATGCCCCAAGTAGAAGACCATAAGCAATACGACATCTACGTGGCAATCGAAGACGAACATCAAGCACATTTGGCGATTCATTCCCGTTGAAGGATGCCTATACGATATAATGATTGAGATTGGCAAGAAAATGGTACAACCGAGGAGGAACCCAGCATGTCCGTACTAGAGGCACTTAAAAGCAGAAGAGCCGTGCGTAACTATATTCCAAAAGAAGTAGAAACCGAAAAAATCCGAGCGTTGCTAGATTGCGCAGTGTTAGCGCCGAACGACCGCTTGCGTCAGCCGTGGCATTTTTACGTGATCAGAGGAGAAGCGAAGCTGCGGTTCGAGGAAATCGCGAAGCAATTTTTGCTGGAGCGTTTTCCGACCAAGCCGAATCTCGTGCAGGATTCCTTAGCCGTCCTGGAAAAAACACCGCTCGTCATTGTCGCCACCGCTGATGTAATCCCAGGGGATGAAGCATCCTCAGAGGATAACGAATACGCGGTTTGCTGCGCGATTCACTCTATGTGGCTGGCAGCGAAGGAACTGGGACTGGGCATGGTATGGCGCACGAGAGGAGTCGGCTTGGTTCGCGACGAGCGCTTGCTGCAATTCCTCGGATCGCCTGAAAATAAAAAGGTCGTGGGCACACTGTTCATTGGCTATCCTGAGGCAGATGCTCCTGAGACCAGTCGGGTGGCAGCGGAAGAAAAGACGACCTGGCTGTAATCAAGCAGGCCTTCTTAAAAAACTGGGTGAATCACAGTAGTTGTTTGCAACTAAGTCCCCCCACGCACGTATAAATGGTAAGGTTAGACGTACATATCGAGGGGAGCTGTTTCATAATGTTTGGAAAGCTTGCGGCAGACGCACTTGGCTTGAGCAATGTGGGAATCGTGGTAAAGCCAGCGGATTACGACAAGGTGGACGCTGATGATTACATCATGCACGAGGATAATGAAAAAATTTACTTTTTGATCAAATCAAAGTCCGACGAGTATTGCTTCACCAATCTGGGGCTGGTTCATCTGGATGGAACGAGTGCCACTAGCAAAAAGCGCATGCTGCGCCGCTATTCCTACCATACACACCCGATCTCTGACGTGTATTTGGAAACAGCCGGAACCGTCGATTTGGATGTCGAAATCAAGTTCACGATGGGCAGTGAGCACTACTCGATCGATGTAAACAAAAAGCATTTGGAGGAGCTAAAAGACCTCTACAAAGCTCTTGTGAAGATCGCATCGATTATGCACGATAACGAACTTGCGCTCCAGCATGCAAAAGAAAGCCTCCACGTCGCCCAAAGCACACTGGGTCGCGTAACAGGCCAGCAAGCAGACGTAGCTTCACAATTCAAGTCCATCAACCAATACACCTTCGATTGGCTGGAAGACATCCGATACAAGTATGTCGTTAAAGACTTTGGTAAAGTCTTTGAAAAATATATTCATAACTAAAAAGTAGTAATAATGAAGGAAAAAGAGCCTCTTTAAAAAGGCTCTTTTTGTATTCAAGCGAAATCTTCGACAAGCTCCTACTCTTACGAGCTCTACTCCTTGTGCAAAAGCTTGCCGATCTTGAGCGCCAGTTGGATTTGAAGCAGCTCCTCCGAGTTTTTCAAATCCATGTTCAAAATCTCTTTGATCTTCTCGATCCGGTAAATAAACGTATTGCGGTGAATGAACATCGCTTTCGCCGCTTCACTGACGTTTTGATTGTACAGAAAGTAATTGTCCAAGGTTACCATGAGGCTCGTGCCGAACTCTTGATCATGCTCGTAGAGTTTCCCCAAACGCTTTAAAAAGAAGTCTTCCAGTTCAATGTCCTTAATGTTGGAATCCAGGAAATGATAGACGGAGTAATCATCGAAATGAGAGACGTCGCCCTTGCTGTTGAACTTCTGCATCAGGCGGATCGCTTCATGTGCTTCGGAAAAACTTTTATGAAGCGAAGCGATGTTTTTATATTGGCGTCCTACCCCAATAAAGAACAAGGTTTTCTTGATTTTGTCCACGAGAGCGCTGTACAGCTCATTGGCGAATTGCTTCGCTTCACTTGCAGACACCACAGGGCGATGTTCATTTTGCCCGATGAGAATGATGATCCGATTGTTCCGATAAAAGCAGGTCACCTCTCCCGGTGCTTTGCTCGCGTAATCGTACACAAGATCCACGCATTTTTTGGCGATCCGATCCAGCTCGTACTTGCGATCGATAATATCCTCCAAATTTTCCAGCTCAACCGGCTCGATATTAATAACCATACAAAAATACATGTAGCTCGATTGCAGTCCGTGCAAATCGCATAAGGTTTGCAGCGAGTCAGCCGAAGTGATTTTACCAGTGAGTAAGTCATCGAAAAAGTCTTGTCTGATCTTCAGCTTCACTTCCTCGATTTCCCTCGCCTTGATCCGCTCCAGCGCCACGATGGTGGACGCCTGTTCCAGTACGATATAGTCAAATTCCGTAAGCTCCCAAACGGTTTGCCAGACGACGATGTATCCGTAGATGTGATTGGCTACAGCAACGGGTAGAATTCTGCATTTAATCTCATCATCTTTCGCATGGTAGATACGCTTGATCGACTTTTTGATCTGGCTAATATTTTTGGGGACGGACTCGGTGAAGTCACGGGTAAAAACAGGCCTGTTTTTGCTTAAGGTCAGGCAGGAGTCAAGTGGAATCGGATTGTGCCAGATTTCCGTGTAATGCAAGAGATGCCAGTCCTGATCCAGAATAAGGATTGGATTGTTGATCGTCTCAGACAGCTCGGAAGCGATCCGATCCAGTCCGCCACCTTCCAGCGCAATGCGAAACAGGGCATTATGCATGTCCAATGTTTTGCGGTTCAACAAATCATAGCGCCCGGAGGCTTTCTCGTTAATAATGGCAATCACTTTAGACAGCGTATATTCAAACGGCAGGGCCAAGAGTGGGAGCCCATACTTGTTGGCATGATCAATCATGTTTTGCGGGATTTGATCGAAATAGCGGTGCATCTTGATGCAGAGACCGGAGCAGTTGATTTCCGCCAGCTCCTTGATGATTTTATTTTGCAGCTCGGGATTGTCCTTGAAAATATATCCGGTGGAGAGCAGTAATTCATTGGAAGACAGCCAGTCAAAAGCATCCGGGTTCTCCATGATATTGACGATGGAGACGACGTTATTGATGCCTTGCTCTCCGGCGATGATTTTGATGCCGTCTATGGATTGAATGGTAAGCAAATCTTTGATGGTCAGCACCCTGTTCACTCCTTTGCCACAAAAGGATTCCTGTAATTGTGCAATGTGCACAAGTGAGCCTCGATTTTTTTAGTTTCCATACACAATGACGATTCCAATCACCCTGTCTAAAATAATGATGTAAGTACGGGTGCTTGTCTAATTGTTTTTTTAAAGAGCAAGCGCTTAGCCAATCTTGGCGGGTTGTTCCATCACGAGATCATGGAGGGCTTACTATGACAGACAAAAGCGTAGTACAAGCATTTCTCGAGGCAGCGGCTGAGGGAAATATCGAAGCACTGAAAAAGCATCTGGAGCAGGGCGTAGATATTAACGCAAGAAACAGACAAAAGCGTACAGCGATTCTGACTGCTGCCATGAACGACAAATTGGAAGCGGTATCGTTTTTGGTAGAAGCGGGTGCAGATGTAGATTTGCAGGATGAAACATGCTTCAACCCGTTCTTGTTCGGTTGCATCAACGGTAAGCTGGAGCTTGTCAAAATGATGATCAAGGCAGGAACAAATCTGGAGCTGTTGACTCGTTTTGGAGGAGTAGGGATTACACCTGCTTGCGAAAAAGGTCATGTGGACATCGTACGTGAGCTCGTAACGACGACTGACATCAACGTAAACCATACCAATTTTGTGGGTTGGACACCACTCATTGAAGCGATCATCTTAGGTGATGGCGGCGAGAAGCAACAAACGATCATCAAGCTGTTGATTGAGCATGGCTGCAATGTGCACATGGTAGATAAATACGGCGTAACACCGCTTGAGCTTGCGAGAAGAAAAGGCTACACCGAGATCGAAAAAATCTTGCTGGAAGCAGGAGCAAAGTAAAGCGTCCCATGTACATCCAGGCGTTGTCTGGCGATGCTGGTTTCCTTGAGCGTTTGGCACGAGCAAACTTTAGCGGGACCGTACACAGTATTTTTGAGCGAACGATCAATTTGACATGCAGCGAAAACGGGGAATTGTACACCATTGGCAACCATCAGCTAGACAATGCACCGAACACGCTCATCATTGATGTTAAAGGCTTTTCGGAGCTGGGGCTGTCCGTTAACACTCCGGTCATTACGGAAGATAGCACGCTCGTTATTGGAACGGATTTGCGAATATGGATTCAGCAAGCAACAAAGTGGGAAGGTGAGCTTCCTTCCTATCCTTGTGACATAGAAGGCATAGATGTATTGCGCAGAAATGTGGCGTTCACGAAAAACTACGTGGACGTATACGGCAAGACGGGGGGCATGAAAATGTCCTCCCAACCTGCCAGTCCGTTTGAGAAAGAGATGTCCCGTATGCTGATTCAGCGTGCAGGTATGCTTTCCGACGATCTGGCGAACAACCGCATAGGGTCAGCTACTCAGCATGCGATAAGTCTTATCGGACTGGGGCCGGGGTTAACACCCTCAGGTGACGATTTTTTAGTGGGATTGTGCAGTGTATACAAAATGCGAAACATTTCCTCTTGTTTGGCATGCCCATTTTTCGATGAAATCATCCGTTCGTCCCAAGCATTAACGAACGAAATCAGTGCGATCACGCTGAAAAAAGCAGCCCATGGACAAGTAAGAGAGTCACTAAATAACTTACTTTCATGCATGGTGTCCGGCTCCATGGAAGAGCTTGTCCCTGCGTTAGACAAAATCATCGGGATCGGCTCGTCGTCGGGTACGGATATCCTGCTTGGTATCCTATGTGGTTTGGAACGAAATCTAGAAGCTGGAGGTAATGTATGTCTACCAAAGTCGTAATCAAGCAAAGCACGTATTTTGACTCGGTATCCCTGATGTCTCTATCCACAAAAGCGAATCAAATTGAAGGTGTCGAACAAGCGGTTATCGCGATGGGCACCGACATGAACAAAGAGGTATTGAAAAACGTAGGCTTGCTCACACCTGAGCTGGAAGCAGCGAAAACGAGTGACTTGATGATCGTGGTGAAGGCAGCGACAGACGAGCTGTGCGAGAGCGCTCTCATGGCTATCGAAGAACTGTTCAAGAAAAAAGGCGGCAGCAAATCAGCAACGGAGATCAAATACTCCACGATTGATTCAGCGGCAGCCAGCATTCCAGAGGCAAACCTCGCTGTCATTTCGGTAAACGGTGCATTCGCTGCGAGAGAAGCGAGAAAAGCATTGGAAAACGATTTGCACGTCATGCTGTTCAGCGACAATGTAAGCATCGAGGAAGAAATCGCCCTCAAGCAATTCGCGCATGAAAAAGGCCTCTTGATGATGGGACCTGACTGCGGTACAGCGATTATCGGCAATGTGGCCCTTTGCTTCGGAAACGCCGTGAGAAAAGGCAACATCGGGATCGTAGGTGCATCTGGTACAGGCAGCCAGGAGGTAAGCGTGCGTATTCACGACTTCGGCGGCGGTATCACGCAGCTGATCGGTACAGGCGGTCGCGACCTCTCCGAGCAAGTCGGCGGCATCATGATGCTCGACGGAATCAAAGCACTGGAAGAGGATGAGGCGACAAAGGTCATCGTGCTCATTTCCAAGCCGCCGGCACCAAGTGTTCAGGAAAAAGTGTTGGCACAAGTGAAAAGCTGCAAAAAACCTGTGGTTGTGTACTTCATTGGTGGAGAAGAGACAGCAGTTCTCGAGGCAGGCGGACATTTTGCCAAGACGAGCAAGGAAGCAGCCATCAAAGCAGTTGTGCTGGCTGGTGCCAACGAAGACGAGCTTAACAAGCGCGCACTCAACTGGCCGCTGATTGAAGAAGTCCGGGCAAAGCTGACACCTGAACAAAAATACGTTCGCGGGCTGTTCTGTGGTGGTACGCTGTGCGACGAAGCCATGTACCTCGCAATGGACAAGTATGAAGACGTATACAGCAACATCCAAAAGAAAGCAGATTACAAGCTGAAAAACATCCATGAGAGCAAGGCTCACACTTTCCTCGACATGGGTGATGACGACTTTACAAATGGCAAGCCGCATCCGATGATCGATCCTTCCACGCGCATCGCAAGATTTTTGGAAGAAGCAAAAGATCCTTCCGTTGGGGTCATTCTGATGGACTTCATCTTGGGCTTCGGTTCCCACGAAGATCCAGTAGGCGTGATGCTGCCAGCGATCATCGAAGCAAAGGCGCAGGCTGCCAAGGAAGGCAGACATCTGGAAATCCTGGGCTACGTGCTGGGAACCGACCTCGATACACCGAACTTCGATGAACAAGTGAAGAAGCTGATGGATGCGGGCGTAACGATTGCAAGCAGCAGCACGAATGCAGGTCTTCTGGCTAGAGAATTTGTTGCGAAAGGGGAATAATCATGAGCAAAATCAACGAGCTGTTTAACGGGAAAATTCATGCGATCAACGTAGGGATCGAGTTTTTCAAAGACGATATCATCAAGCAAAATGCGAATGCGTCTCATCTGGATTGGAAGCCACCAGGCGGCGGAAAGCCTGAGCTGATCAACGCTCTCGACAGACTGGAAAACGTTGCTGTCGCTGAGAAAATCGCTGCGGCAAACAAGCTGGCGGTAGAGCGTATCATCAACTCCCAGCCGATGCTCGTTGGCTTCGACCAAGCGATCAATGTAGTACCGGGCATGACCAAAACCACGATTCTGCACGCAGGTCCACCTATTACATGGGACAAAATGTGCGGCGCGATGAAAGGTGCCGTAACTGGCGCAATTGTATTCGAGGGCTTGGCAAAAGACATCGAGGAAGCTGAACAGGTAGCTGCGTCTGGCGCGATCACGTTCTCTCCATGCCACGAACACAACTGCGTAGGTTCCATGGCAGGTGTCACATCTGCTTCGATGTTCATGCATGTGGTGAAAAACAAAACGTATGGCAACGTCGCTTATACCAACCTCAGTGAGCAAATGGCTAAAATTTTGCGCATGGGTGCCAACGATGAAAGTGTCATCGCTCGTCTGAACTGGATGCGCGATGTATTGGGACCGATGCTGCGTGATGCGATGAAAATTGCAGGTGAAATCGATCTGCGTCTCATGCTGGCGCAAGCACTGCACATGGGTGACGAATGCCACAACCGCAACAATGCAGGTACGAGCTTGTTGATTCAAGCGCTGACTCCGTACATTTTGGAGACAGAATTCACAAAAGAACAAAAGCGCGAAGTATTCGATTTCGTAGCGAGCAGCGATTACTTCTCTGGTCCGACATGGATGGCGATGTGCAAATGCGCGCTGGATGCAGCACATGGAATCGAGAACAGCACGATTGTCACCACAATGGCGCGCAATGGCGTAGAGTTCGGTATCCGTGTAAGCGGTATGGCTGGCAACACATGGTTTACTGGACCAGCACAAAAGGTAATCGGTCCGATGTTTGCCGGCTACAAGCCAGAGGATTCCGGCTTGGATATCGGGGACAGTGCGATCACCGAAACATATGGGATCGGTGGCTTCGCGATGGCAGCAGCTCCAGCGATTGTCGCGCTCGTAGGCGGAACGGTTGAAGAAGCGATCGGATTCTCCACCACGATGAAAGAAATCACGACAGCAGAAAATCCAAACGTCACGATTCCACTCTTGGACTTTAGCGGAGTACCGACAGGAATCGATATTCGTCAGGTGATCCAAACAGGCATTCTGCCGATTATCAACACCGCCATTGCGCATAAAGACGCAGGCATCGGCATGATCGGTGCGGGCATTACGTATCCGCCAATGGAAGCTTTTGAAAAGGCATTGCTCGCAGTGACGGAAACGATTAGCGAATAGCTTTTCATCCTAGGTGACTCAGCTTTCGCAGCAAAAGAAGGTTGCGAAAGCTGGGTTGAATGAGGAAGGTGAATGAACATGGGACAGGCAAACGTAAAGGAATCATATGAAGAATTCAAGTCCTATGGATACGCGGACGATATTTTGCCAAAGACTTCCGAAAATCGAGATTGGGGCACCTTTAACTACGTGACCGTATGGATGGGCGCTGTGCATAATCTCATGTCGTACATGACGGTAGCCGGATTCTTTGTCCTCGGATTATCCGTTCCGCAAGTCTTGTGGGCAGTCATGATTGCTGCCTTGATTGTTTCGGCTGGCTATGTGTTGAATGGCTATGCAGGACAGAAGTACGGGATTGGCTATTCGATGCTGTTGCGCAGCTCCTTTGGTGTAAAAGGCTCGATCATTCCTGCTATATGTCGTGGGCTTATCGCTGGGGTTGTGTTTTTTGGGACAAAAACAATTATTGGCGCACAATCCTTTAATGTCATTTTTGAGAAAATATTCCCTGGCTATATGAATATGGTTCCAGGCTTTGATTTTCTCGGATTAGATTTCCCGACCATGCTTTCTTATGTGATCCTCTGGGTCATTACAGTTGGATTATTTTTAGGTGGAATGAAAATTCTCAGTCTGTTTAGTAAATGGTCTTCACCGATCATCTATATTTTCATTGTAGGTGCAGCGATTTGGGCGATCAGCGTTGCTGGCGGATTTGGTCCAATCTTTGCTTATGCTCCTGCCAAACCGATGGAGAATTGGCTTGTATTTATCGCATGTGTAAGTGCATTGGTATCGAACTGGGGTGGCCCGATTGTAAATATTGCAGACCTTACGCAAAGGGCAAAACACCCGAAAGCTCCGATGATTGGTCTGCCGCTTGGAATGATTGCATCCTACATCCTGTTTGGAATTACGTGTGTAGGATTGTTGGTTGGAACGCAAATTGCGTTTGGCATCAAAGACTTTAATGTCGTCGCTGCCATTGATCAAATTGGGAATCCTGTTGCCGTCATTATCTTGTTGCTGGCACTGAATATAGGTTCGACGAGCTATGTTGTGTTTGGAAATTTGCTTCCATCTGGACTGCAAATGACAGCGCTTCTTCCGAAAATGTTTACAGTGAAATCAGCGGCTATCTTGACCGCTGTATTGGGGACTGTCATTTTACCTTGGAAGCTGGTGAATGGTACGGCCGCGCTGTATATGTTCTATAGTTTTATCGGCTCCATGTACGGTCCAATTACGGGGATCATGCTAGTCAGCTTCTTCATTGAAAGAAAGAGAAAGCTAGATTTATCTGCGATCTACGTAAAACCAGGTGAAAACGGAGAATACAAAAACGGCATTAATATGGTGGCATGCGGCGTATTGATCGTCAGCTTCTTGATTACGCTATCCGGCTCTTTCTTGCCAAATGTGCCACTATTGGCAAACATCAGCAAGTCCGCATTCCTTAGCGGGTCGATCATATCCAGCGTTTTGTATGCGCTGTGCTATAAATGGAACAAGCCAAGCACGATCACGCAGAGTGAAACAACTGCAAAAGTATCTTAACAAAGGGAGAAGTGCCCAGTGGAAAAACTCGTTATTGTTGCAATCGGCGGCAACTCATTAGTTAAGGATAATGGTCGCAACACGATTCAAGACCAGTATGAAGCCGTATGTGAAACCGCAGCAAATATTGCAGATATGGTGCAAGAAGGGTACAACGTTGTCGTTACGCACGGCAACGGACCGCAGGTTGGATTTGCTTTGCAAAGATGCGAAATCGCCAATGAAGTGTCCGGAATGCCTACGATCCCGCTGGTCAATTGCGTGGCGGATACGCAAGGCGGAATCGGCTACCAAATCCAGCAAGCACTCACCAACGAATTTGCCAAAAGAGGAATCAACAAAAAGGTTGCGAGCGTCATCACACAGGTAGAAGTCAGCAAGGATGATCCGAACTTCGAAAATCCAACGAAGCCAGTCGGCTCCTTCTTCACGCTGGAGCAGGCGGAAGAGATGCGCAAAGAGCATCCGGACTGGGTATTTATCGAGGATTCTGGTCGCGGCTACAGAAGAGTGGTTCCTTCTCCAAAGCCAATCGATATCGTGGAAAAAGACGCAATCAAATCGTTGATCGAAGCGGGATATGTGGTAGTCGCTGTTGGCGGCGGCGGTATTCCGGTTGTGAAATCGGGTGAAAATACGTACGATGGGATTGATGCTGTCATCGACAAAGATTTTGCAACCAGCTTGCTGGCAGAGCAAATCGATGCACAGACATTGATCATCACGACAGGTGTTCCGCAGGTATGCATTAACTTCGGCAAGCCGAATCAAAAGGCACTGGAGCGCATTACGGTAGAGGAAACAAAGCAATACGTTCGTGAAGAGCATTTCGCAAAAGGCAGCATGCTGCCAAAAATTGAGGCCAGCCTGAGCTTTTTGGAGAAAAACGGTTCAAGCGTAATCATTACGAACCCGGAGAGCTTAAAGGATGCGATTACGAACAAAGCAGGGACACACATCGTAAAATAAAGGCCTCTTAAGGGAGGATGCAAGGCAATGGATTACATGAAGCTGGCAGTGAAAAAAACGATGGAAGGCATAAACAACAAGCTCGGCGGACCTTTTGGAGCGGTTGTCGTGAAAGGGGACGAGATCATCGCCGTTTGCAGCAATCGCATGATGGCAGATATGGACCCGTCTCAGCACGCAGAGATGGTAGCCATTCGCGAAGCGTGCAAGACGCTGGGCACGATGGATTTGACAGGCTGCGAAATTTATGCGACTTGCGAGCCTTGCCCGATGTGCGTTGGTGCCATCATTTGGTCTGGCATCAAGGTCGTTCATTACTGCTCGACTGCGGAGGATGCACATGAGAACGGTTTTTCGGATAAGCATCTTCGCGACTATTTTTCCGGTAAGGATAAGAGTGTTTTGAACATGATCAAAGTGGAGAAGCGTGAGGACTGCGATCAGTTGTTTACCCACTTTCATCGGCTGAACAAAGACTAAATAGCAGACGACAAATACGGATGTTCGGAGCATGAAAAAAGGGCCTTATAAGGGCCCTTTTTCAGCAGATAGGAATTTATAAGTTTGGTGTGTGCGAAAGCCCGTATCCTTTCGATAGGCGGTTATTCGTTCTGAGATAACTGTTGTGACATCTTGAAAGAACAATCACAATGATCATTCTACGTTTATAAGGTACCGATGAACCAACAAAGCTGGTGAGAACCCGAATCATTTATCTCACAAATGTAATAAAGTCAACATTAACTGGTTCAATACCAACTGCTCGAAGTCGTGAGTTAATCTGTCCTCGATGATACTGACCATGCAATGCTACATGAGTTAAAATATCCCGTACAGAATTCGTAAAGCCACAACACTATTATCAAGTAAGGTCAAAGAGTAGGTAGAATGAATTTATTCGGGAGGGGAAATCCAGAAAGGATTGCCTTACATGAAACATATGTCCGTGGCTTAGAACTCGTGATAGTTATAAAGCCGAATTACCCCGCGGTAATCCGGCTTTTTGCATGCTTAAACTTTTCGAAGTGCCTATAAACTTTCCGCTAAACACGGTCGCTTTTTTAGTCCCACCAGTTTTAAAGGAGAAGGCACGGGGGGAATGTGGGTATACAACGTTCTCTAGGCCTTTGTAGGCTGAGCGGAAAGACCAGCAATATCAGTTGAACCAAATAGCAGCAATGCAAGTAAAATAATGAATAATACTGATTCTGAAAAACTTGCACCATCAAAATTTTTCATTATCGAATTCACCTCATTCCTTTCTTAAAAACTCATTAGTTATTCATTTTCTTTTTAAGAGCCGAAATGATATCATCTACGGTCATGTTCCCGTTGTCATTAAGAAATTTCAGCATATTATCGACGTTTTTATTGTTGAGATCGCTAAGTGTAATGAACTCTCCTGTTAAGCCGACAATCATTGTAGCTTGTCTAAACAATTGAACAGAATCCACTCTTAACTTTCCAGTTAAAAGAAGAACAGCCACGAGGATTTCTAAATTTGGGCCCGTTAGGCATTGTAAGGCCGATTGATTATTGGTTGTTGGCTTCTTTTTTTCGTTATTTGATGAACCGTTAGTAGACTGCTTCTTTTTTTCGTTATTTGATGAACCGTTAGTAGACTGCTTCTTTTTTTCGTTATTTGATGAACCATTGGTAGACTGCTTCTTTTTTTCGCCATTTGCTGAAGAATCCATCTACTCTTCCCCCCACCTAACAAGTAGTTGCTCTTACATATCGGTGTGAGGTGAGACTGTAAACTACTATTTCTTAAGTTTCACCCTTTAGTCCAAAGAAATCCAGCGAGCGTACACACTGACTGTTTCACATAACAATCATATTCAATCAGCGTATGTATTGTGCTTGGTAAAATTTTTCGTTGCGTCAGTGTGGGATGCATGATGAACAGCAATGACTTAACGTGTGCTTCGGGTTTTATGATGAGCGTTCGTATTTTTTATCCTGTCTGGTGGGCGAATAACACCGAAGAGGAATACACCCGATACCGGATGGTAGTTCACGGGTGTTTAAAATGTGAAGCAAACGAATCATCTATCCTGAGTCGTTTCAATTTGTGATAATATAAGAAAAATATGAGACGGAACACGAATGTATAGACAGCGAGTGAAAAGAAATCTATCTTTTGCTAGAGTTCTTTTGAACTAGAGGTGGCAACATGTTAAAACGTTTATTTGTTTCAGGATACAAGGCTCACGAGCTTGGCATTTTCAATGAAAAAAATCCGGGGTTAGCTATTATTAAGAAAGCATTAAAGCGAGAACTCGTAAGATTCCTTGAGGAAGATTTGGAATGGGTCATCATATCAGGTCAACTCGGGGTAGAAATGTGGACAGCCGAAACTGTTCTGGAATTGAAAAAGGAGTATCCACATCTAAAACTGGCGGTAATTACTCCGTTTTTGCATCAAGAGGAAAAGTGGAAAGAAGAAACCCAGGATTACTACCGAAATATTGTGACGCAAGCCGACTATATCAATAGTGTCTATCAAACACCTTATCAGGGAGTTTGGCAGCTTGGAGAGAAAGACAAATTCTTGCTATCCAATTCAGACGGTATCTTGTTAGTTTACGATGAAGAAAACGAAGGCTCCCCGAAATTTCTAAGTAAGCTCGCCGCAAAAAAAACGGAGATGGGCGATTATCAGTTATTTCGCATTAACGCATATGACCTACAGACCATTGCAGAGGAACAGCAGCAAGAGTTATACAATGACCATTTCTAAACTTTTACGATTTTTAAATTAGTGCAATATTTGACCTTGGGGAAACCACTTCCTCAAGGTTTTTCTTTTACCCTCCACCCAGTGCCGAATGACAACTAACGTACGGGTAATTCACGGGATATCTACAAAACCGCCTGGTAGCACGGGCGTTTTTTGTTTGTGCGAGGGGGAAGTGTTGTGTGATAACATGGAAAATATTGCTGAGTCATTCTGTAGAGAGAAAATTACATTGGCGTATTTGGAAAGGGGAGAAGGAAATGTCCACGATCGAACAGATTACCGAGCATATCTTGATTATGCATGCAAGTCATGACACGGATCGCCCCATCCTAGCAGCCATTACAGGGGCCAGAAAAACCCTCTTGATTGATGCTGGAAATTCACCGGCGCATGCCGCGTTGTTTCGTCAGGAGTTGCAAAGGCTGGGCGTTCGTCTTCCAGATCTGCTCATACTGACTCATTGGCACTGGGATCATACATTCGGAATGTCAGCATGGGATTTACCTACCATCGCACAGGCAAAAACCGCACATTCATTGAGCAAACTGATGGGGCTGGAATGGTCGGATGAAGTCATGGAACAGCTCTGTAAGGAGAAGATCATCAATCCCAGCACGATGGCGAACATCAGAAAAGAGTACGGAATGAACCGGGACTTGATCCGAATAGTCGAGCCGGATATCCTATTCGATGAATCGATCACGATTGACCTTGGTGGCGTGACATGTCAGGTGAACCGTGTCGGAGGAGATCATTCGGAAGATTCGTGCTATGTGTACGTAAAAGAGGATCAAACGCTGTTCCTGGGAGATGCTTTGGGTCCCTCTGTCTATGGCGGACCGCGCAGTTATACAGCCTCCCGTTTTCTGCGCGTATTGAAGCAAGCGTACCAGTCTGAAGCAACCCTTTTCGTGGAATCGCACGGCCGGCCATTGGATCGAGCTGCCTTTCAAAAGGAACTTAGAGATTGGGAGCAGCTAGCTCTGCTCACAGAGCAATACGGGCAAAACAGAGAACGGATCGTAAGCGAGATGTGTACCTTCCTCCAGGTGTCAGAGCTTCCTCATGCATTTTCAGAAGCTCTCGAATGGTTTATGGTAGGGGCTGCCTCCCAATGATCCGATTCGTTGGATGGGTACATTTGATTTTGTGATAGCTACCTACAAAAATCCTTATAACCGCAACTTCACGGCGAAGATCGACACAGTGAAGGCTGCGGTTTTTGCATGTCCGAATACGTGCAATGGCCTGACGGTTTCAAACTCAACCGATTTAGGCAATTCAGGTGGAGGCGGCTCCGCACAAATACGAAGAATTTCATGGTTTTTATAACATCTGAACGGGTTGGATAGAGCAATAGCGACAGGACCTATCTCAGCAGTTCTTTGGCTCCGTTCATCACTAAGGGCATGGTCTGTTTAACGAATGTTTCCGCACTCATTAGCCGCCCCTCATTGTTCCAAGCGTAAGCCGCCCCATACATCCCCCAACTTAACATGATAGAAGCGGTATTTATTAAGAATTGCGCGTTTGGACTCGAGAGCATCTTGTCTTTGTCTATAAAGGAATGAAGTGTCGCTTGAATTTTTTCCTTTATTTGAATTTCGAATACAGGACCAAGCGATTTATAGCTTCTTTGGCACATAGTGCTTAGACTCATGTGAAAATCGCATACACCCAGAAAAATACTCTGAATGGTTTCTTCATTTAATACTTCGTGACCGCTTATTCTATGATTTATGATCGTCATAAATGATTCCGTTAGTTTGGCCTCAAGAAGTTCGAATTTATCTACAAAGTGCGCATAAAAAGTCGCTCTGTTAACAGTAGCCCGCTCTGCAATATCCCTAACGGTTATCGATTCAAAGTCTTTTTCTTGAATTAATGAAGCAAAAGCGTCTTGAAGGAGTCGCCGTGTACGTATCACACGAGGATCAGCTTCATTCTTTTTTATTCTCATGGTTACAATCTCCCCCAATAAAACGACATTATAGAGATGGTGTTGTCTATACAACGGTTTACGGTTATTGATGATTGCGGATCAATCAGTTGTTATTATAACCTACAAATACAACAAGTGTTGTTTAAATAACTATTGTTGTATTTGAACGAAAAACTGCATGCAGTTTTTCCAAACCAGAAGGAGGAGAGCACCATGTCCATTTCACAACCATCGCAAACGATCGAGCACCAACCTTTTTTCGATGTTATTCAAGAACGCCGGTCGGTTCGTAGTTATAATCCCGAGGTCAAAATTTCGCGGGAGGAATTGGCCGAAATACTGCGGCAAGCCACGTTGGCTCCTTCAGCGGCTAACCTGCAGCCGTGGCGGTTTCTCGTTATCGACACGCCGGAGCTGAAGCAGAAGCTGCTTCCGATCGCATTCAATCAACAACAAGTGGTCGAAGCTTCGGCTGTCATCGCCGTTCTAGGAGACCTTGAGAACATCCGGATGGCCGAGAAGATTTACGGTCAAGCGGTCGATGCGGGCTTCATGCCTGCGGATACGGCAAAATCGATGGTTGAACACTATACCGGCATGTATTCGAGCATGCCGCCCGAGGCCATCCGCCAAATCGCTTATACTGACGGCGGGCTAGTATCGATGCAACTCATGCTTGTCGCCCGGGCTAAAGGATACGACACGGTACCGATTGGCGGCTACGACAAACAAAAGTTCATGGAAGCTTTCCGCGTATCAGAACGCTACATTCCGATTATACTGATCGCCATCGGCAAGGCGTCGAAGCCCGGTCATCCGACGGTGAGGCTGGCAGTCGATGATGTAGCTTTCTTTAACGAAATGCCTAAGGAATAACAAACTGTAAAAGGGGGACCGCCAGCATTTTAACGAAAATATACGCTAAGACGCCAACCATTATTGGATTGGCGTTTTTTATTGCTTTAAGTTTTTACTTCTAGGGATACTTTACACAACATCTTAAGAAGTAAATTTCATGGAAACTTAGTTGAATAGAGTAGAGGACCCTGTTGGATAAATTTTAACAAGGTCAAGGGGCGTAAGGCGAAGCGAACCCTTGACACGTTGGTGCAGAGAAAAACAATTGTAGACTCGCCTGTCCATTTTCGCAGAACACCCATCGTTACGAGATCTATTTCAAGTTCTTCGAGTACAGCCTGTGTCGCTCTAGATGGGAGATAGTGGTATAGTAGATCATAATCGAAATGGTAAGGGGTGGAGGGGGGACATACCATGGAGAAATGCCGCGTATTGTTGCTCGGGGCTAGCGGCTACTTGGGAAGTCAAATCTATCAGGAGCTTTTGCGGGATAATGCCATTAATCTGATGGGTACATGCTATTCTGCACAAGCTATCCATCAATTGCTTCGGGTCGATGTAACTGACACCCCTTCTTTTTCAACGATACTGCAAGAGTTTTCACCACATGTTGTCATTTGGGCGTTGATGAGTGCAACAGATGAACGAGAGCTAATAGAAAAAGGCCTGGATGGTCTGCTTTCTCAGTTGCCGGAAAAGAGCAAATTGATTTTCATTTCCACAGACGGCATTTTCGGACGAGGAACAGGCTCTTATCGGGAAGAAGATCCGCCTGAGCCATTAGATGAGAGAAATCCGTTAGCTGCTTATTCGAATGCCAAAATACGAGGGGAAGCACGCATTCGAGAGCGGCATCCCAATCATGTCATCGTGCGAGTAGGCCCGATTTATGGTCGTAATGTGGTTGGACAATGGGATAAACGTGTCGCTTCGATGTGTGCAGACCTGAAAGCTGGTAGAGAAGTAAGCCGGTCAGGTAATTTGTACAAGACGTTTGTCCATGTGGAAGACGTGGGGAAGGCCATCCACGAATTGCTTCACGGCTCTTACCTCGGAACGCTTCATCTCGGTCCAGCACAGAAAGAGAGCTATTATTCTTTTTACAAAAAGATGGCTCTGGCATTAGGACTGAATGCGGATGGTGTAAAAGAAACCTTGTTAACAGAAGCGGACGCGCTAGGACGAGGGATTCCGTTGGATACTTCGTTGCGTACGAAAAAGGCGCATGAACGGCTACAGACCCGTTTTCGTTAGGCGGGATGGAAAACGCAAATGACAACGATCACGACAAAGGAGAGTAGAGAACGATGAAAACAATCGGATTAATTGGCGGCATGAGCTGGGAGTCCTCCTTGGTCTACTATCGTTTGATCAATGAAACCGTCAAGGAGAGGCTGGGCGGTTTGCATTCGGCAAAAAGCATCCTGTATTCCGTTGATTTTGCTGAGATCGAAGAAATGCAACGAGAAGGACGATGGGAAGAAGCAGGCGAGCGGATGGCAAGTGCCGCGAAAAGTCTGGAAGCGGCAGGAGCCGACCTGATCGTTCTCTGTACAAATACGATGCACAAGCTGGCGTATGCTATCGAGGAAGCGACCAGCTTGCCATTTCTGCATATCGCGGATGCGACAGCCCAAGCGATCAAAAACCACGGGCACAAGCGAGTAGCACTGCTTGCAACGAGATTTACGATGGAGCAGGATTTCTATACAGGACGTCTGCGTGATGTTCATGGATTAGAGGTACTGCTGCCAGATGAACAAGAGCGAAAACTCGTCCATGACATCATTTATCATGAGCTGTGTGTCGGGGTCATTCGCGAAGAATCCAAACGTACCTACCAGGCGATCATTGAGCGATTGGTCGAGGAAGGGGCTGAGGCAGTCATCCTCGGTTGCACGGAAATCGGTCTATTGATCACAGCCCAAGATTGCACGGTCCCGGTATTTGATACGACTGCGATTCATGCAGAAGCGGCTGTGGAGGCTGCTTTGCAGTAGATGATAGGAAAAAATAAAAGACTGAGCTCATCCCATTTGCTACTAGAATGGATGACTGAGTCTTTTTTTGTGCATACGTACTTTCTGAATTGCCCATTTGAAAGATTACAGCTATGAAAACTTACGGGTTTGTATTGCCCATCGGGATTATAAGTTCCGTCTCCCTCCATAGGAAGAACCACATTGTGAAATTCTGTTCCAAACAAATGGACGTGGTCAATAACAGCGTGGCTGAAATTCGCATGCTGAATGCCTGCACCTGACAAGTTTGTGTTAGAGATTTTGATTCCACTCATATTCACATCATTCAAAGTCATTTGACTTATATTTACGTTATTCATTCTGGTCTTCGCCAAGCTGACATTTTCCATGTCAAGTTCCTCAGCTTTAACCTCCTGCCATCTAGATCTTGATATATCCGCCATTTGCAAGTCTAACGGTTCCACCTTCAAGTTCATACTCATATCCCCCTTTGCATGATAAAAATGAGGCATTTGTAACTTCGACATACACCTTGTTTTCCCTTTATTACCCAGTTGTGTCTTCTACTCTCTAAAGGAATCTTTTGAAACCAACAAAACACAATCAAACACACATAAAAACAATCAATTTACGTTACGTTCATATCCGCTTAATATTTTCCCCGTAAGATTGGTTTCGTAGGAACCAAGAAATGAACATTCCGCAAAGAGGAGAGGTTCTCATGAAGAAATGGCATTATCCTTTACTTGCTTCCGTTCTATCAATCGCGTTTTTAGCAGGGTGTGGACAAGCACCAGTATCACAACCAAACACACAAGCTTCCACAAAGGAAAGTACAAACGCCTCAGGAGAGATTACGGTTTATACAGCTCTGGAGGATGACCAGATCAAAACGTATTTGGAATCCTTTAAAGCGAAATATCCAGATGTAAAGGTCAATATCGTCCGCGATTCTACAGGGATCATCACAGCAAAGCTGCTGGCGGAAAAAGACAATCCACAAGCGGACGTCGTATGGGGAACAGCAGCGACAAGCCTGCTTGTACTCGAACAGCAAGGCATGCTTGAAGGCTATTCGCCAAAAGGAATCGAGAAGGTTTCCCCGGAGTTTAAGGATTCCAAGGAACCTGCAAGCTGGGTAGGAATCGATGCGTGGGAGACTGCGGTAGCGGTCAATACCAAAGAGCTCGAAAAACGCAATTTGCCTATTCCGCGCTCATACGAAGACCTGATCAAGCCGGAGTACAAAGGATTGATCGTGATGCCAAATCCAGCGTCCTCGGGAACTGGGCTTCTCACCATTAACGGAATCATGCAACTAAAAGGGGAGAAAGAAGGCTGGGCGTACCTCGACAAGCTGCATGAAAATATGGCCATCTACACGCATTCCGGCTCGAAGCCAGCGAAAATGGCTGCATCGGGCGAATATCCAATCGGTATTTCCTTTGGCTACCGTTCGATTACCGAGAAGAAAAAAGGCGCACCCGTTGAAGTCGTCTTTCCAACAGAAGGCTCGGGTTGGGATGTAGAGGCGAATGCCTTAATCAAAAAGAGTGCGATCAAACCAGAATCCAAGCTGTTCTTGGACTGGGCCATCTCCGATGAAGTCATGAAAGCCTATAATCAGAACTTTGCTATCGTCAGTGTCAAGCAAGAAGGCGCGACACTCCCAGAAGGCTACGCAGTAGATCCGATCAAACAATTGATCAAGCTCGACCTGAATCAAGCTGCACAAAATCGAGACAACGTTTTGGCGGAGTGGGAAAAACGATACGCGACTAAGAGCGAACCCAAGTAAGCAGCGAGGAGAACAGCATGACACAATCCTATCTATCCATTCAAGGGGTCAGTAAACGCTTTGGTTTGTTTGCCGCATTGGAGCACATTTCCATCGAAATTGACAAGAATGAATTTGTTTGTCTGCTCGGTCCCAGTGGCTGCGGTAAAACGACATTACTGAGAATGCTGGCTGGATTGGAGCAGCCGACGACAGGCAAGATGATCCTGGGAGGCAGGGAGATTACTTCCCTGCCACCAGCAAAACGAAACATTGCGATGATGTTCCAGTCGTACGCCTTGTTTCCCAATTTGACGGCTGCTGAAAACATTGCCTTTGGCCTGCAAGAAAAGAAGCTAGCGAAAAAAGAGATCGCAGCCAAAGTAGAAGAGGCGCTAGACATGGTGGATTTGTCTCATGCCGCCGCCAAATATCCCAGTCAGCTCTCAGGCGGTCAACAGCAGCGAATTGCCTTGGCGCGAGCGATTGCACTATCGCCGGATGTCCTGCTTTTAGATGAACCACTATCCGCATTAGATGCAAAGGTAAGACAAAAGCTGCGCCGGGAGATTCGGCGTTTGCATGAGCAGTACGGCATGACAACAGTGATGGTCACCCATGACCAGGATGAGGCATTGACCATGGCTGACAAGATCGTCGTCATGGATCACGGCGAGGTCGTTCAGGTAGGCACACCCGAGGAGATCTATAACAAACCAGCCACTCCGTTTGTTGCTGATTTTATCGGAGCGATCAACTTTTTTGAGTACAGTCGCTTTGAGAAGGCACAATCTGATCCGAATCGCTTACTTGCGATCAGACCGGAGCATGTGCGGCTTTTGCAGCAAGAATCCGAATGCGCCATACCTGCGACAATTTCTGAGATAGAATTTCGCGGTGCTTTTTACCGAATCTTTCTGGAATGGCAAGAGGAAGGCCAGATAAAAAAAGAGCTTCTGACAATCGATTTGATAGCGGCCGAGGCACAAAGACTTGGAATTGCCCGAGGCAAAAAGGTGTGGTTGGAGTTTCCGCTGGAGAATTTGCTGACCTTTGAGCATGCGCCAGCCATAGAGGAACAGGGGTGAGCAGCATGAAGGAAATGACATCGATCTTCGATGGAAAAGCCATGCAAAAGTGGCTCATCGCTCTCGTCGTACTTGTATTGTCAGCGAGTGTTCTGTTGCCACTTGGCCAGTTGTTTTCCAAAGCATTCTATAACAAGAACGGTCAGTTCATCGGCCTGGACAATTTCGTTACGTACTTTTCCACCCCAGCATTGGCTGGGTCGCTGAATAACACCTTGTATATTTCTGCGATGACGACGCTGATCGCAGTCACACTCGCTTTTCTGTTCGCGTATGCCTTGACGCGTAGCGGGATTCGCGGAAAACGAGCCTTTCGGGCGATCGCGCTGCTGCCGCTGTTTGCGCCCACGATGATGCACGGAATCGCCCTGACTTACCTTTTTTGGGAATCAAGGGCTGGTGACGACAGGGATCTTCGGATTGCTCCCGGTTCAATGGGACATCGATCTGTACGGCCCGGTGGGGATTATTTTGGCGGAGATCGTTTATGTATTCCCGCAAGCGTATTTGATTCTCGCTGTTTCCCTTGCTTTTGCCGACTATCAATTGTACGAAGCGGCAGATACGCTCGGGGCGAACCATTGGCGCAAGTTTTTTGTAGTGACGATTCCCAGCGTGAAATACGGTATCGTCAGCGCCTGCTTTGTCTGTTTTACTCTCTCGTTTACTGACTTCGGAGCACCAAAGGTTGTCGGCGGACAGTTTTCCGTACTGGCAACAGATGTCTACAAGCAGGTTATCGGTCAGCAAAATATGACGATGGGCGCAACAGTTGGGCTGCTTTTGATCATTCCCGCTCTCGTGGCGTTTGTCGTGGACCGGATTGTTGAGCGGAAGCAGCACGCGGCTGTAACAGCCAAATCCAAGCCGTATCGAATCAAAGAAAATCGTTTGCGCGACTTGTTTTACTTCATCCTTTGTGTGAGTGTCAGCGGATTTTTGCTGCTTCTCATGGCTGCGGTGGTACTGGCTTCTTTCATCAAAGTATGGCCGTACAATCTGACTTTCGGCTTGGATCATTATGACTTTTCCAACGTAGCCGGAGAAGGGATTGAGCCACTGTGGAACAGCATTCTCGTCGCCTTACTGACGGCAGTGATCGGGACGGCGGTCACGTTTATTACCGCGTACACGATTGAAAAATCCCAAGTGTGGAAGGGGCTTCGCCAAGCTGGATACTTCCTGTCGATTCTCCCGCTGGCATTGCCGGGGATGGTCATTGGGCTAGCGTACATTTTCTTCTTCAATAATCCGTCGAATCCATTTCACAGCATGTACGGAACGATCTGGATTTTGATTTTGGCAAACGTCATTCATTTTTTCGCAGTCGGCTTTATCACAGCAACGAGCGCGTTGAAAAAGCTCGATCCCGAGTTCGAGCAAGCGGCAGAGTCCATGGGGGTCTCGCAGACAAAGCTATTGTGGCGCGTCACGATTCCCGTCTGTATGCCGGCGATTGTCGAGATGGCGGTGTACTTTTTCATCAACTCGATGGTGACGATCTCGGCAGTTGTTTTTCTGTACGCAGCGGATTTCAAGTTGGCATCTGTCTCCATCGTCAATATGGATGACGCAGGGGATGTGGCTCCAGCAGCAGCGATGTCGGTATTGATCGTCTTCCTCAACATCATCGCACGTGCTGGTGCAGAATGGATCGCATCCAAACTTCGCAAGCGAACAACAGGGTCCTACCAAGAGAAAGGTCAGGTGGCATAAAGCATGAAAGCAGTCGTATTTGATTGGGCAGGAACGATGGTAGATTACGGATGTTTCGCTCCTTTAGCTGTCTTTTTGCAGGTGTTCAAAAAACGGGGGATTAAGCTGACAGCAGCAGAAGCGCGCGAACCGATGGGGATGCTCAAGCGCGATCATATCCAGGCGCTGTGCAAAATGGAGCGGGTAGCAGCGCTATGGCAAGAGCGTTACGGTCGACTTCCGAATGAAGCGGATGTGGACGAATTGTACGCGGACTTCGAACCGATGCTGATGGCGACGCTGCACGAGTATGCCACTCCTGTTCCGGGAGCAATGGAATTGGTAGGGCGACTGCGCGAGCAAGGAATCAAAATCGGATCGACCACAGGCTACACGAGGGAAATGATGAACGTCGTTGCAGCATCGGCTAAACAACAGGGCTACGAACCAGATGCACTTGTCACTCCAAGTGAAGTGCCTGCTGGACGTCCATATCCATGGATGTGCTATCAAAATGCGATCCTGCTGGACGTATATCCAATGAACGAGATGGTCAAAGTCGGTGATACGACAAGCGATATGAAAGAAGGAAGAAACGCCGGGATGTGGACCGTTGGCGTTCTGAAGGGTGGAAGCGAGCTTGGCCTGTCCTTGGAGGAAGTGACGAGTATGCCACAGGAAGAGCTGGATAAAAGGCTGGCTATCGCAACAGAACGACTGATGGCGGCGGGTGCGCACTACGTGATCGAGGAGATCGGATGCTTGGATGAGGTGCTGAAAAAGATCGAGATGCGTCATGCAGGAGGAGAGAGACCATGAATCAGACAAGATCAACCGATAATCCGTACTTGTTGCTCACCCCCGGACCATTGACCACTTCCACAACCGTTCGCGAAGCAATGCTCCGAGATTGGTGCACGTGGGATCGTGATTACAATGAACTGGTACAGGCAATCCGTCAGAAGCTCGTCCGATTGGCAACCTCGCAGGTAGAGGAGTATACGAGCGTTTTGATGCAAGGCAGCGGGACCTTTTGTGTGGAAGCGGTGGTGAGCAGTGCGATTCCCGCAGACGGCAAGCTGCTCGTCTTGACGAATGGCGCCTACGGGGATCGGATCGTGGAAATGGCACAAGTCCATGGAATCGCGACGGAGGTCATTGATTTTGGCGAAGTGACAAAAGCCGATGCAGAGGCATTGGAGCAGAGATTAGAGGCGGATGCAACGATCACGCATGTGGCTGTCGTGCATTCAGAAACAACTACGGGCATGCTCAATCCCATCAAAGAAATTGGAGAAGTCGCCAAGAAGTACGGAAAAGTCTATATCGTAGATGCGATGAGCAGCTTCGGTGGCATTCCAATGGACGCAGCAGCGCTCTCAATCGACTTCCTGATCTCAAGCGCAAACAAATGCATCCAAGGTGTGCCTGGCTTCGGCTTTGTCATTGCCAAAACGTCTGCGCTCATCGAATGCAAGGGGATTGCACGTACGTTGTCCCTCGATTTGTATAGCCAGTGGAAGACGATGGAGGAGCAAAACGGAAAGTGGCGCTATACTTCTCCGACTCATGTCGTGCGCGCCTTTTATCAAGCCCTGATAGAGCTTGAGGCAGAAGGGGGAGTTGAAAAACGGTACGAGCGTTACCAGCGAAATCAGCAGCTACTCGCAGAAGGCATGGAGCGCAACGGTTTTCGCATCCTGTTGCCAAAAGAATCGCAATCGCCCTTCATCACTTCCTTTTATTTTCCTGATAGCGAAGCATTCACTTTCGCACAACTGTATGAGCGGCTAAAGCAGGCAGGCTTCGTCATTTATCCGGGCAAAATCTCGCAAGCGGACACGTTTCGGATTGGCAATATCGGAGAGGTTTACCCAGAGGATATCGAGAGATTAATCGCAGCAATGGAAAACAATCGTTTCTGGCTGGAGTAAATAATAGGAGGCTAGCGTGATGAAAGTGTTTTGCTTGGGTGGAGCGGGAAATATTTGTCGGGAAGCTGTGCTCGATCTCGTGATGCATTCGGATTTTGAGCAGATTACGATCGGCGATTTTAATGAAGAAGAAGGTCGCAAGGTAGTCGAGTGGCTGAACGATCCACGCGTAGATTTTGTACCGGTAAATGTACGCGATCATGCGGATACGGTCCAAAAAATGCGCGGATACGACATCGTCATGGACGGAACCACCATCACACTGAACGGTCTGTCTACTGCTGCGATTGCGGAGGCTGGCTGCCATGGCATCAATTTGAACGGGTTTGGGGAAGAAAACGCATCGGATGCGATCTTCCGCGCTCATGGGAAGACCTGCCTGCCTGGCTTTGGCATGACGCCTGGACTGACCCAAATGATGGCGATACATGCAGCGAACCAGCTCGATGAAGTCGACGAAGTCCGCGTCAGCCACGGCTCCTTTCGCCCGATTGCCTTTTCCAAATCGATCACAGAGACGACGACCTATGAGTATGATCCAGATTTGCCAGGGCGCGTCGTCTATGAAAATGGCGCGTTCATTCAAGTCCCGCCATTTGCTCGCCCACGCGAAATAAAGCTTCCTGAGCCGTATGGAAAAACAATTCAGTACATCATTCCACATGCAGAGACAAAAACGCTCGCACAGGCTTTGTCTCCAAAAGGGGTAAAGCTGATCGAGGTGCGGGGAACATGGCCGAAGCAAAACATGGAGCTGGTCAAAGCCCTCTATGATTATGGCTTTTTGCGGAACGACCCCATCATGGTAGGGGAAACAAAGGTGGGAATCCTTGATTGTATCTCCCAATACCTCTACAATTCTAGAGAGGGAAAAGAGACGGCATTATACGGGTATTCGCTTCATGTCGAGGTAACAGGTACCAAGGACGGTCGCAAAGTCGGACACGTCCTGTACCATACACATCCGGCATCAGACGGCTCTGTAGCTGACTGGGCTGGGCTGCGCGCCTATACCCGCAACGTAGGAATCCCGCTGGCGATTGCGACTGAGCAGATCGCAAAAGGAAACGTAAAAGCTGTTGGCGTCATAACACCAGAAGAAGCATTTGATCCGGCTGTGATTTTTCACGAGCTGACAAAACGTCAGATTTACATCCATGGCGAGAAGATCGAAATGACGTAAAGTACGATATAGGGGGACATTCGGCGTGTCGTTGTTCGGGGAAGAGCGTAAGCAAATCATTTTGCAGTTGATCAATTCCAATGGCAAGGTGCGGACCAATGAACTGGTCAAAAAGCTGCAAGTCTCGTCTGAGTCGATCCGCAGGTATTTGGAAGAGCTGGAGGCGGAGAAAAAACTGAAGCGCGTTTATGGCGGGGCAGTAAAGCTGACAGTGGAGCGCTCTGAGCCCTCTCATTTTGCCCGTGAAGTCTTGCGAGCGGAAGAAAAGAAACGAATTGGGCGGCTGGCGGCGGACTTGGTGCAAGACAGCGATACCATTGTCATCGATGAAGGGACAACGACTTTGCAAATGATCAGCTTTCTCGAGACGAAAAAAGATTTGACGATCCTCACTAGCTCGATCACAGCGCTGAATCGATTAATCGAGTACCAAAACAATGGAATGCTTGCGGCAGACATCTACTTCCTGGGTGGAAAGGTGAGCGCCAAGCATCATCGGGTAAGCGGGACCTATGCAGAGAAGATGATGAAACAATTTTATGTGGACAAGGCGTTTATCGCGGCAGACGGCATCTTGCTCCAAAAAGGCTTGACCTGCTATGAGCCGGATCGAACGGAACTCGCCCGTTGTTTCATCGAAAATGCCAATGAAAGTATTGTGCTAGCGGACCACTCCAAAATCGGGGTCAGCACATTGTGCAAGATCGCAGACTTGGGAGAGGTTGACATCGTGATCAGCGATACGGCAGCACCAGCAGAATGGAATAAAGGACTCCAAGCAAAAAATGTAGCATGGATGGTAGCAGAGGAGTAGTAGTGAGCAGGCCAGCGATTCCCCACGACAGGGAAGCTGGCCTGTTTGCTTCAGGAAGAATGGCGCAGCAAACGTGGCAGCATATGCAGCAATCTCTCTCTGGTAAGAGCAGCGCCGTAATTCCATTTTTGCGCTTCTACAAAATAGACATAGCCGTTTTGAACGGCAGGCAGACTGTGCCACCTTTCACTTTGTATGAATGCGGCGGTAGCCTGACGCGATTCGGGGTCTTCGGACAGCAGCATAAAAATCCGATCACCTGCGTACAGGGGGATGTCCTCCTCTCGAATTTCGATAAAACCGTAGCCAGCTTGCAGTACTTCTTGAATTTTATCCACAGAAGAAAAACCGTTTGGATGGTAAAGGGCGGAGGAAAGTCCTGAAGTGCCCATTACGAACAGACGTCCGCCATGCTCATGGATAAAGACGGATGCAGTCTCACCCGGCACAAGCTCGGAGCGTAGCTGATTCCACATAGTAGTAGCATTCGTGTGATATTTCCTGAGCCATTCTCGCGCCTCATCCTTTTTCCCCAGCCAATCTCCGAGTGTATGTAACCGTTCCTCCAGCGAAGCAAATGAATGAAAGGCGAGCGTTGGGGCAATCCGGCTCATCTGCTTGTATTTGTCTTCTTCCGCGTTCGCGAAAATGATTAGATCTGGCTTCAATGTCGTCAAATGATCATAGTCAACGGGAAAGGCGATATCCTGCATGTGTCTTACCCTGTCTCGGTAGATCGTTCGTTCCATCCAGGTAAAATTCCCACCGATGATATTTTCCACCTGGAGCGCGAGCAAATCATTAAACGTCTCCCCAATATAAATGATACGTTGTGGCTGAAGGGGGATCTCTACCTCATGACCGGCCCAGTCCTGCACGAGCTCCATGCGGTGAGTCAGCCTGGAATATTGCCTTGGCGTATAACCGGTCGACTTTCGAAAGCGACGATTGAAATAATACTCATCCGTGAAGCCGACCTGTGAGGCGATGTCCCGCAATGAATCGTTCGAGCTTTTCAAGAGCTTTTTCGCATGATGAATACGCTGCTCGGTCACATATTCCAAAGGCTTTTTACCCGTCAACTGGCGAAAGAGCAGCGTGTACTGCCACGATGGCACATTGGCCAGTTGTGCCAACTGCTTGACCGTTATGTTCTCTTGATAATTTTGCTGGATATAACGAATGCTGTTCTCGACCTCTTTGCTCTTGCTAGGGGTCATGTCAGGAGAGAGATTTTGCTCCAGCAAAAAACCGAGCAGCTTCTGGAACCGCAATTGCTGCCAAAAGCTGTCCATTTCAGAAGAAGTGGAACGGCCCAAAAGCAAAGCGTCACATAAGCGCAAAAGCCGGGAAGAGGGGTGAGCGGACAGCTCGATACGGCCACCTAGCAGTGCGTATGGGTAAGATTGGGGCCTATTGTCTGCATCGAACTGGATGACGGTAAACGAAATTTGGTAGCAATCAATCGCGCTATCGTACAAGGATTCGATAGCAAAAGGAGTAGACGGTGATAGCAAAAAACACTTTCCTGCCAAAGGTGAAATCGTTTGGTCGTGAATACGGAGGCTGCCGTAACCTTTTGTGAAGAAGAGCAGGGTATGGAAGGGAGTGGGGAAAGGACTAGCCGTCCGCTCTACTTTACACAACTGAAAATGAAGGGAACCGAGCAGGGGCTGAGGTGGTATAGAATGCAGCATCGGTTGTACCATCCTTTTTTGTGAGAATCATTATCATTCATTTTATCATTTGTATACAAAAGAAAGAAGCTTTTCAATCATTGTTGAAAAGCTTCTCGTGTTTCATTACTTCGTTAGGATCTCAGGAATCTTTTGTAGGAGCCATTCTCTTGTTGTGGCATCACTGCTAGATTTTTCGATGTCGATAAAGTAGACAGATCCGTTTTTAACAGCAGGCAGGTCTCTCCAGATGCGTGATTTTAGCAGCTCCTGCGTTGATTTCTCAGCTTCCTCACTCGAAGTATTCAGAATGAAAATACGATCTCCCGCTATTTCGGGCAAACGTTCTACAGAGATGAGTTCAAATCCTTTTTGTGCATCGAGTATTTCCTGAATGGGCGCGGTGGGCTTGAATCCATTTGTATCGTAGAGGACTTGGGAAAGCCCTGTTCTTGCCATGACAAATAGCCGATCACCCGGATAATAGGTAAAGACAGAGGCGGTTTCTCCTTCTTTCATGATGCCAGACTCCTTCAGCTTCTTCCACATCTCCTCCGATTTACGCTTGTAATCATCAAGCCATTTGGTAGCTGCTTCCGGTTTCCCAAGAATATCACCGAGCTGGGTCATCCGTTCTTCCAAAGGCGCGAATGTATCAAAAATGACGGTAGGGGCGATTTTGGCTAGCTGTTCATATTCTTTTTCTTCGGTATTTGCATGGATAATCAGGTCGGGCTGTAATTCCAGAACCTTTTCGAGATTAATGGGAAAACCGACATTCTCGACATCGTGCAGTTGGTCTTCAAAGATTTGGTTGGCGTACCCGAATCCCCCAATCGGCTTCACGCCCAACGCGAGCATATCGCCAAATGTCTCACCGGAATAGATGATTCGTGCGGGAGAGACCGGGATGTTGCCTGCATGCCCGAGATAATCCGTATATGGTCGCGTCTGGTTTTTCTGACTTGCCGCGCTGTTCGCTTCGCTCGTTGTCTGAGAAGCAGATGGACTGCATCCGATGAGCAAGCTGCCAGCCAGTACGAAGATTCCTAGCGTTCCGCTTATACTGCGCATTTGGTTCATTTTCATTTTCCTCCAGTAGTCGTTTGAATCTGTTTGTTTTCAATGATAATCATTATCAGATATAGCTTACCAGCTCAATGGACAAACGTCAGATACCCATCATTGATTTTGTACAAAGGGAAGGATTTCACACGGACCGTTGTAGAGTTTGGACAAAAAATAGTGGAGAAAATGCATTGTCAGATAGAGAGGAAACAAATATGATCAGAATGCAAATAGTGAGAATGAATATCAATTCGATAATCATCAACAGATGCGAGAGAGGGTAGAAAGATGGTCAGAACGGTTCGGAATGCAGGAGTGGCAATGATAGCATTAATGTTGATCATGATGCTCGTGTTAACTGCGTGTACAGAAAAAGCAGCGGAGCCAACATCCACTGAGCAGAAAGCATCGACAGAGCAACCAGCATCGACGGAGAACAAGGCTGCGAAAACCAAAGTGGTGAAAGACGCCTATGGCGATGTAGAGATTCCGGTAAAGCCAGAGCGGGTAGCGGCGATTTATCAGGAGGACTTCTTGACAGCACTGGGTGTGACTCCCGTTGTCCAGTGGTATCACCCGGCGTGGGGCAAACAGGATTACCTCGGTCTGGACGTGCCGCTTTTTGATATTACAGGAAGTATTGAAGCGTTACTTGCAGCCAACCCGGATATCATCATTGTGGATGGCTACGCTGATCCCAAGAAATACGAGGAATTCAGCAAGGTAGCCCCTACGTACAAGCTACCGGATGAACTCCGTAACGACACGATTGGAAGACTCAAGAAAATCGCCGAGGTCCTAGGTGTTCCAGAAAAAGCAGACGAAGCGATCCAAAAGTACAATGAGAAAATTGCGGATACCAAGGCAAAGCTTGAAAAGGCAATTGGCAACGAAACGGTGGCCGTCATTCGTTTGAACGTGGGAAATAAGCCGAATTTGGCCCTTTTCGGAGATAGCAATGTTTACACAGGCATGCTCTATAAGGAGCTGGGACTTACGCCGTATTCTGCTGCCAAAAATCAAGAAACGCACGTGGTGTTATCAGAAGAAGCTATCCCGGCTATTGATGCAGACCATATCATTGTGTTCCCGTCGAACGGTACGTGGACTTCGGAAGAAAACAAGGATGCGCTCAAGATTTTGGAGAGCCCGATCTGGAAATCGGTTCCTGCTGTGAAAAAAGGTCATGTCTACCCAATGGAGCGGACACATTGGCAATCTGGTGCCATGCTGGCCAATATGAAGAAGGCAGACGATTTGGTCAAAGCGTTTGTAAAGTAATCGAGTTCAAGAGAGAAAGCGCGTCATTTTGATTGATGCGCTTTCTTTTTCATTTGTGGAGCTTGTCGTCGGGATGTTTACTCATTATAATAGTAAATGATAATCATTCTCACGAAAAGGGTGAGGGAGATGAATAACGAAGCATCCAGGGCCAAGCTATCTCCACCATCATTTTTCGCAATGACGTCCATGCAAAAAGTAAATGTGGAAAGATGGCAGGACTATCAAGAGCCGGAAGACTACGCGATGATTGTAGCAACAGACGGAGAGGGGCTCATTGAAATCGAATCATCGACATATCGGTTCTCTCGGGAGCGTTGCTGGATTGCAGCACCGCGTCAGAACGTTTGGATCAGTTGCACGAGTCACGTTCTCGACTACTATTATCTGACTTTTCGTGTCGTCCACACGGGAGCTCCGATGGAGGAGCAAGCTTCCGAGGCTTTTTTCTGTATGGGGGAGTTGACCTGTACTCCTTTTTCACGTGTCGTTGAATTGATTGCGGAGATTTACAAGCATCGGGATGCCACGGAGGCGCTGCAACGATTCTATAATCACGTGCGGTTTGAGGAATTGCTATGCGTTTTGGCCCTCCAAAATGTACCAGGCAAAACAAGTTTGGACCCGAGGCGGGCTGTTGAACGTTCAATTGCGTATGTAGAGGAGCACTATCAAGAGGCGCTGACCGTAGACCAGCTAGCACAGGAAGCGAATGTTCCACGTTGGCGGTATACGCAGCTCTTCAAGGAAATGACGGGAGAGATACCGCTCGATTACATGAATCAACTGCGGATCAATCGGGCGAAGCAACTCCTGCTCATGACAGGTGATCGGATCAACGAGATTGCCCAAAACGTCGGTTTCAACAGTGAGTATTACTTCAATCGTCGTTTCAAGCAGCGTGTAGGGCTAGCGCCAGGTAAATATCGCAACATCCATCGGGATGATTTACGAGTCGTCTCTCTTTATATGGAGGATTATTTGCTGGCCCTTGGCATTCGACCCGTCGTTCAATGGGCGCATACATATTGGGGCAAGCAGGACTATTTGGGCCTACATGATGTACCGACGTACGATGTGTTGACAGATGACGTGCAGCTCTTGTCCAGTCGTGCCCCAGATGTCATTATGCTTCGGGAGTGTACAGGCTGGAAGGCGGATGTGTATGCCAAATGTGCCCGGATTGCCGTTACATGCGTGATTCGGCAGTTCGGTCCTGAGTGGCGAAAAACATTGCGTACCCTCGGTGATCGGTTGGGCCGAAGCGAATTGGCAGAGCAGTCAATCGAGCAGTATGAACAAAAAGTAAGAGCTGCCAAAAATGTGATAGGACGCAGTCTCAAAGGGCAGAAGATAGCCTTCTTGCGCATCTCGGCTGATCAAATCCTCGTGGAGAAAAACTACACATCGCAGGTGTTGTTTCAAGATTTGGAAATGGAGCCGGCTCCTTTCGTAATAAAACAATTTGCCAAGCAGGTGAGAGAAGGGGTATCGTGGGAAGAGCTGTCTACGCTGGATGCTGATCATATTTTTTTCGCCTTTGACAAATGGCATGAGGGAAAACCAGGTGCCGAACAGCTACAGCTCAACCATCCCGTGTGGCAAGCGCTTCCTGCTGTCCAAAGCAATCGGGCGTATCAGGTGGATTTCATGACCTGGATGAATCACGGTGTGATCGCCAACGGAAAAAAGGTCGATGAAGTCCTAAAAGTATTAGCGTAAATGTACAAAGACAAGTTCGCGATTGTCCATTGACACAGTTTTCATGCATCGCCTAAAATTCTTTTATGATAATAAGAATCAATATCAACAAAAGCAACTCAGCTCCAAACTAACGAAAAAAAGGTGGCACGTATGAGTCAACACGCACATTCTCTGAAAGAGGGGAATAACGGAAAGCCGGTTGCGTTTCGCTCTCGCCCTTGGGCAGCGACGCTCATTTTGACTGGCGGGGTTTTCGCATTAATACTGGGGATGTTTTTGTCTGTGTCATTTGGAGCAGCCGACATCCACTTTGCTGTCGTATGGGAAGCTATTTTTCAATTTAATCCTGATATTACGCAACACCAAATTATTCAGGAGATTCGTTTGCCGCGTCTGCTCGGCGGTGCAATGGTCGGGGCCAGCCTCGCTGTTGCAGGTGCGATTATGCAAGGGATGACACGCAACCCGCTGGCAGATTCCGGATTGCTTGGGTTGAATGCAGGTGCCGGATTTGTTTTGGCTCTCTGCTTCGCTTTTTTCCCGGGTCTGCCGTTCATGTATCTGATTCTCTACAGCTTTTTGGGCGCTGGCGTTGGGGCCGGTATGGTTTACGGGATTGGTTCCTTGGCAAAAGGCGGCTTAACTCCGGTGCGCCTCGTTTTGGCGGGAGCCGCATTGACCGCACTATTGTCTGCGTTAAGCGAAGGGATTGCCCTTTACTTTAAAATCGGACAAGATTTGGCCTTCTGGTATGCAGGCGGTGTGGCGGGAACCAAGTGGTTTCAGCTTGAAGTCATGTTTCCGTGGATTCTCGTAGCCCTTATTGGAGCGATGATGCTGTCGCGTTCCATTACGATGCTCAGTCTTGGAGAAGATGTAGCGAAAGGATTGGGGCAGCGCACGGCGTTAGTGAAACTGGCAGGCATGATCATCGTCCTGATTTTGGCTGGATCAGCAGTCGCCGTTGTTGGGGCTGTAGGCTTTGTTGGATTGATTGTTCCGCATTTGACCCGCTTTTTGGTTGGGGTCGACTACCGATGGATCATTCCTTGCTCGGCCATTTTAGGCAGCCTGCTCGTTGTTTTCGCCGATTTGGCCGCAAGAATGGTAAATCCGCCGTATGAGACGCCGTTAGGGGCACTTATTGCGCTTATCGGTGTACCGTTCTTCCTTTACTTGGCGCGTAAAGAAAGAAGGGAGATGTAATCATGCAGCATATTGTTTCCCATTACCAAACGCGTAAAAGAAATAGAGCTTTTGCGGTTATGACGATACTCGCTATCCTCATTGTTATCGCGTTTATCATCAGTATGAACACAGGCTACATACGGTTGTCACCAAGCGATCTCCTGCTGACGCTAATCGGTTCAGGAACAGACAAACAAAGCTTGATCTTGTTTGAATTCCGCCTGCCGCGGATTGTTATTTCCCTCTTGATCGGGGCAGGACTTGCCGTATCCGGGTGTATTATTCAAGGGATTTCTCGCAACGCGTTGGCCGAACCTGGTATTTTAGGGATCAACGCTGGTGCTGGCTTGATGGTGATGTTGTTCATTTCGTTTTACCCATCAACGTCTGCGGCACCTGTTTTTTTGCTGCCAGTGTTGGCGTTGATTGGAGCCAGCGTGACAGCAGCGCTGATCTTCGCATTGTCCTATAAAAGGCACAAGGGATTGTCTCCGACCCGTATCGTATTGACGGGGATTGCCGTGGCGGCTGGGATGAGTGCTGCGATGATCGTCTTGACGCTGAAGCTGAGTCCGGACAAATACCAGTTTGTGGCGACTTGGCTCGCGGGTAGTATTTGGGGGACCAACTGGAAGTTCGTTCTTTCGTTGCTGCCTTGGATCGCCATTTTAATCCCCTATGTTTTTTACAAAGCACGTGTTATGAACGTGCTCAATTTGGGAGAAGAGTTGGCGAAAGGCTTGGGTGCACCCGTTGCCAAAGAGCAATTGAAGCTGCTGGCTGCCGCAGTCGGGCTTGCCGCTGCCTGCGTGGCAGTGAGCGGAGGCATCGGTTTTGTCGGGTTGATCGGTCCGCATTTGGCCCGCAGACTAGTGGGGCCAAAGCATGAGATGCTTTTGCCTACATCAGCGCTGACGGGTGCGCTATTGGTTATCGTGGCTGATACTATCGGACGCTGGATCATGCAGCCGTCAGAGATTCCGACTGGTATCGTGGTAGCCGTTATCGGTGCTCCGTATTTCTTGTACTTGCTGGCACGTTCAAAAGCATAGTTTTTGCAAATAGTGGATTTGGCGAGCGTTTTCCCGTTTAGGTACGAGGAAGACGCTCGTTTTTGTATAGGGAGAAGTGGGGATGAGGCAATTTGGGAATTGAAAAGAGGGAAATGTTGGAGGACAATGGGGAGAAGAAGCAACCGCCTTGTGTTTGCTATAATAACAGCATGAGCATGTATCGGGACGAGAAGGAGTAAGGCATATGATCGATCGATTAGACCACTTGGTTTTGACGGTAAAAGACATCGAAGCAACCTGTCACTTTTACGAAAAAGTCCTGGGAATGAAGGTTGTAACCTTTGGCGACGGCAGGAAGGCTCTGCACTTCGGCCAGCAAAAAATCAATTTGCATCAACTCGGACAAGAACGGGAGCCAAAAGCGATGCATCCAGTCGCAGGCTCCGCTGATCTGTGTCTTGTCACATCGCTTTCACTGGAGCAAGTCATTCAGCATATTCATGCATGCGGCGTCCATTTGGTGGAAGGACCTGTTCCAAAAACAGGCGCCATCGGGCCGATTCGTTCGGTGTATTTCCGTGATCCGGACCATAATTTGATCGAGGTTTCCCAGTACCTACCACTAGAATCAGGGGCGGCTTCCCTTGCTCCTGCTATCAAGGAGATTTCCAAGAGATTGCAAGAACGTGAACGAGGGACGATCGGCGCATACAGTGTCTTGCTCCCACTCGTCAACATGGCTGACAACCAGACAGGCATTTTATTTGAAAAAAGAGCCAGTACCATGCGGCGACAGGCTAATGAGGTATGTTTTCCGGGAGGGCGAGCTGAGAAGAGCGACGAATCTCGTTGGGCGACGGCTGCTCGGGAAACAAGCGAGGAGCTGGGTATTCCACTTGAGCAGATTCATTATGTAGGCGAGCTCGATCAGGTGATTGGGCCAGGCTCCTCTATCATTACGCCCTTTATTGGATACGTGGAAGGAATTCCTGATATGAAGCCGAATCCAGACGAGGTCGGAGAGGTCTTTATCCTTCCACTCGATCGTCTGTTGGCAACGCAGCCAGCGAAGTATCTTTCCTCTGTCATGACCGAGCCCGAAGAGGATTTTCCTTATCATCTGATCCCGGGTGGCAAGCGATATCCGTGGCGAAAAGGGACGGTCGAGCATTTGTTTTACGAGGTGGACGGGCGTGTCATCTGGGGGTTAACCGCCCGGGTGTTGGCTCAGTTTCTGGAATGGATTCGCAGCGACGACCAATCAACCAAGTAAACCAATATAGAGGAGTGGGAAAACCATGTGGACAAACAATCCTATCACTTCGCGTTTCCATTTGAAATGGCCGATTATTCAGGCGCCAATGGCAGGGGGAGCGACCACACCTGCCCTGGTAGCCGCTGTCTCAGAAGCGGGGGGACTCGGAACGCTCGGTGCCGCATATATGTCTCCTGAGCAGATTCGTGGGGCGATCAAGTCCATTCGGGCGTTAACAGACAAACCGTTTGGCGTGAATCTGTTTATTCCCGAAGATTTCGATGCGGATCAGCCGATCGCAGAAGGCGTTGCCCAGGCCATGAATGATGTGCGAGATCGATTGGGCATCCCGCACAATCCGCAGGTGACGCAATTTACAGAGCCGTTTGCTGAGCAGATGGCTGTTGTCTTGGAGGAACATCCCGCTGTTTTCAGCTTTACCTTTGGTGTTCTGGATCATCGCTTGATGGCAGAGTTGAAGCAGCGGGGAATCACTGTCATCGGAACAGCGACAACCGTTCGCGAAGCGATTGCATTGGAAGCGAGCGGAGTCGATATGATTGCCGCCCAAGGCAGCGAAGCAGGCGGGCACCGAGGGTCCTTTTTGCCGGATTCACCAAGCAATATGATTGGAACAATGGCGCTCGTCCCGCAAATCGTGGATCGGGTCAAGATTCCCGTAATCGCGGCTGGAGGGATCATGGATGGGCGAGGGATCGCAGCAGCACTCGCGCTAGGGGCACAGGCGGCTCAGCTCGGAACGGCTTTTCTGACCTGCAAGGAGAGCGGAGCACATGCCCTGCACAAGAAGGCCATTTTGGAGACGAAAGAAGAGTCCATCGTGATGACACGTGCTTTCTCTGGAAAATGGGCAAGGGGCATTCAAAATGAGTTTATGACAACACTCGCCCCGCTTGATCCTGAGCTTCCGACCTATCCGGTACAAAATGCCCTGACCAAAGACATTCGAGCCGCTGCGGGCAAGCAGCAGCAAAGTGCGTACATGTCGATGTGGGCGGGGCAGGCAGCTCCACTTAGCCAAGAAATTAGCGCGGGTGAGCTGGTTGAAAAGCTGGCAGCGGAAACGACGAGGATTTGCAGCAATCTGGGGCAACCTCAGTAGAATAAAAACGTGCAGAGAAAGCCACGCGAAAGACGGAGGAAATCAAATTGAATCAGGAATACGCTCTCAAGGGTAACCTTGTCGCAGATGGACATGAATTGCATAATGGTCTCGTCGTCGTGGGAAATGGAACGATCTCCTATGCTGGCAAGGCTGATGCGTATGGAAAAGCTTTGCCAGATCATGTGATGACAGTAGAGGATGGCTGGATTTGCCCTGGCTTCGTCGATATGCACATGCATGGGATTGACGGATACGACACGATGGACGGGACACCGGAATCACTTCAGGCCATCTCGACTGCACTCGCGCGGCATGGAGTGACGTCGTTTTTGGCGACGACGATGACGGCTCCTTATGATCAATTAGAGAAGGTACTGGTAAACATCGCTCAGAACAGCAGGGAAGGGCTTCCGGGGGCACAAGCGATCGGCATCCATCTGGAAGGTCCGTGGATCAATCCTCGTTACAAGGGAGCGCAAAAAGAAGAAAACATCGCGATACCCAAGCTCGATGCAGTGCAAAAGCTCTACGGACTATCAGAAGGTCTGATCAAGGTCGTGACGATTGCGCCTGAACAACCGGAAGCACTTGAAGCGATTGCCTGGTTAAAAGAACGCGATGTCATCGTGTCTGCTGGACATACAGGCGCTACGTTCGCTCAGGCGACGGAAGCGGTGGATGCGGGCGTACGCCATTTTACCCATTGCTTCAATGCCATGACAGGGCTGCATCATCGGGAGCCGGGCGTAGTTGGCGCCGCGATGTATCATGAGCAGTTGAGCACAGAGCTGATCGCAGATGGCATCCATGTGCATCCAGCAGTCATGAAGATTTTGTATCGGGTCAAAACGGCAGAACGTCTCGCCCTCGTCAGCGATTCCATGCGTGCAGCCGCGATGGGCGAAGGGACGTACGACCTCGGTGGACAAGAGGTTCACGTTCAAGATAATCAGGCGAAGCTCGCTGATGGGACGCTTGCCGGAAGCATTTTGACGCTGAATCGGGCGGTCGGCAATATGGTGACGCTGAGTGGTGTCTCTTTGCCAGATGCAGTGGAAATGGCTTCCCTGACACCAGCAAGCATCCTTGGCATCGGCGAGCGAAAAGGACGTTTGGCGGTAGGGTATGATGCAGATATTACGGTATTGAATTCACAATTTGACGTGACCATGACGTTTGTTGCGGGTAAAGAAGTCTATCACCAGTCAAAATAGTTTCTAAATAAAAAAGCAGTCCAAGGCTCGCTCTTGGATTGCTTTTTTAGCATGAAAGAATAAAGATGTCCCCGGACGGCTGTGGTCGGGGCGAACCCCTGTCACATGTTTTCCAGTCGCCTGTAACCTCACTTCGTACGGGCGGTCTCCTTCCAAACATGTGACCGGACTTCCGTACAGCTTTCGTTTTCTTCCTGGTTTTACCCCATTTTTAGAGGTCAACTCAGGGATGCTTTCATAATCCTTCGAAGAATGGCTTCTAGCATCACCTTTTTTTACAAAAGCCGCGTGGGAAGAAGTGTATTTCCAGTCCAAGAGCCTCTGGAGCCCGCCATTTATTTCGGAGCGGCCAGTTATACCCACAGCAGGGCGGAGGCCGAAGCGTAAACTGGAAATGCACTTCTTCCCCCTCCACAGCTCCTTCTTACAACTGCTGGTGCAACGACTCCGGCTGAAACCAGATCTTATGAAAGTCCAGCCAGCCCGACGAATTGATCGACACGCCTCGTAGAGACTTGTGGAACGACGTAAGGGTCTTTTTCTGAACGAGATACAAAACAGCATAGTTTTCTTTAATCATGGCCTCAATCCTGGCGAGATGGTGCTCCCGCGCAAGCCTGTCTGGCTCCTGAAACGTCAGGCAAATCTCCTCGTTGATGGCAAAAGCCAACGATTCATCAAATGCGGGGAGAAAGTAATTTCTTTGCAAATACATCTCCAGCTCGCTAATTTGATCGCTGCTAAACACATTGCCGTACAACTGGCAGTCATGTTCGGGCAAACAGTCGCGATTCGAAAATTCCCATGGTTCTCTCACAGCGACTTCCAGATGAATGCCATACTCGCGGCATCGTTGTTGAATCCATAGCGCATCTTCTTCATGGTAGGCTGTGGTCACGAGACGCAATGTTTCTCCCTGATAGTTGCTTTCCTGTAGCAGGGACATGATTTCGGCATGGCAGGGCTGCTCGTTCTCTTTCGCTCTTACCTCCCTTAAAACAGGGTGATACGTGCGGAAGCCTTTTGCGGGATAGATGCGATCACCGCCCAAATCGGCAATCATTTGATCGCGATCAATCAGCTTATCAAGCGCCTGACGGAACTTGAAATGATTGTGTGGACCGCTCTCCCACTGGTTAAAAACAAGCAAATTACAGCACGAAAAAAACGCCTCCGTATCGCACCAGTCCTGACCATCCTGAATGACGGCTTCCTTCAATGCTAGTGCTTTCGACTGGACACCGTGCGACACCATTACAGACGCCCAATTTGGTTCTTTTAGGCACCCCATGTCCAACTCGGGAAAAATCAAAATTTCCACACGATCCAACTGCGGTCTCCCCAGAAAATGAGCAGGAAATGCTTCTAGAATACAGATCCCCTCGTTAAGTCGGACCAGCTGAAAGGGTCCTGTTCCAATTGGCTTTTCTCCAAAGCCTTTCTCATCCTGCCGAACGATTTCTTCTGGAACAATGCTTGCGGGTATCGTCGCCAACAGCCTCAGAAGCAAGTAATTGGGTTCTTTAAGCTGGATGCGCACAGTTCTGTTGTCAATGGCTATAAGCTGATCTATGTCACGAAACATCCAGCTTGCTTCATACGTGTCTGGATGCAAGCGAAGCCGATTCAGGGAAAAAACGACGTCATGAGCAGATAGTTCCCGTCCGTGATGAAACAGCACGTTCTTTTTCAAATAAAAGGTCCATGCTGTGGCATCTGGACTGCTTTCCCAAGAGTGGGCGATGGAAGGCAAAATCGAACGACTATTCAGATCGTAACGAACGAGCGTATTGAAAATTTGGCCCGCGAGATGTGCATCGAAGTGGTAATAAACCAGACCAGGGTCCAGCGTCACAATCCTGCGGTAAACGGGAAAGCGCAGGATATCTTGGGAACGGTTCGATACAGAGTCGCTGGAGAAGCCCATTCCTTCCGAGAGCCAATCCATGATCTGGTCTTTGACGGCTGTTTTGCCGTAGCGATTCATGAGCTCCATTGCTTCTTTGATGTCGCCCTTGTCTATTTGCAGCTTGACCTCGGCCAGAAGAATTTCATCGGAATCAGCATGAAGCGTCATGACCGAGACATTCCCTCGCCCGCGTCCCGCCTTCCATTCGACCCACCCCAGCTCGACTAGCTTACGGACAATCAGCTTGGCGTAACGAGGCGTACAGTGCCAAATCCCAGCCAGCTTTTCGATAGTGACAGGGAATGGTTTCCCGATTTCTTCTTGATGAAAAAACGAGCGAAGCTCTAAAAAATGCAGAACGGTAACCATGCAGGCCCTCATTTCTCAGTTAAAAATGCATGTTCGAAAAGGTGATCGGATTCAATCAAATCGAACCCTTTTTCCCCTTTTTCTAGTTCCATATACTGAAGATAACACGAGAGATAACAAACGGGAATGGGAAAGAGAGATGGGGAGAATGAGATTTCATCCAGTGGCATGGGGAGTCATTATCGGAACATTTTTGTCACGCACAGGCTTTTTTATGACGCTGCCGTTTTTGGGCATTTATTTAGGAAAGGTAAAAGGAATTGATCCGGCGATCGTTGGCTCGATCCTCGCACTCAGCTTGCTGGTTGGGACGATTAGCAGCTTTGCTGGGGGAGCACTGTCTGACCGATTGGGCAGATATCCTGTGATGATTACTGCGATGGGAGCGTGGAGCATCGTCTTGATCGGGTATGTTTTTGCGACGGAGACGTGGATGTTCTTTGTTTTAAGTGCCTGTAACGGTCTTTTTCGAAACGTATTTGAGCCTACAGCACGCGCCCTGCTGGCGGATGTCACGTCGGATGATCAGCGGGCAGCGGTTTTTAACGCCAGGTATTTTGCGATCAACCTGGGCGGAGCAATCGGTCCATTAATCGGCTTGCAACTGGGTGCAGGGAGCACGTCCTTGCTACCGTTCCTCGTCACAGCCATCATTTTTGCTGTGTACGCAGTTGTGTTGGTGGTATTTATGGTCATGTTCAAGGAACAGCTGAAGAAGGACGCGGCTGCTGATCCGGTCACTATGAATCAGATGGCACGCATTGTTTTTACAGACAAAGTATTTCTTTACTTGTTGCTCGGGAATTTGTTCGTTGCTGGTGCCTACTCACATCTGGACACCACACTCTCGCAGTACATTGGGCATGATCGAATAGAGGCGTATTCCTTTTTATTTGTAGTGAATACCATCTCGGTTTTAGCACTTCAATATCCGCTCGCCAAGTTTATGAAGCGGTACTCATCGATGACCGCGTTGAAGGTGGGCTGTCTCTTGTTTGGATTAGGGCTGTTCGGTTTCGGGCTATTTACGAATTTGTTTTGGCTATCCGTGTCGATGGTGGTATTTACGATCGGCGAAATCTTGTGCTTTGTCGTCGGAGATATCCTGATCGGGGAAATCGCCCCCCAGCATTTACGTGGAGCGTATTACGGAGCCAGCGGTTTTGCCTTCCTGGGACAGAGTGTGTGTGCCTGGATCGGCGGGGTGTTGCTCCAGGTACTCGGCTTTGGACAAGGGCCGCTCATTTTCGCGATCCTTATGCTGTTGACCTTTATCGCGCTTCCGTTTTATCAACGCGGCCAATACTTATGGGAGCAGCGGCAACAGCAAAGAAAAAGCTGTGAGAAATCTTCCCAAGTTATGATTTGAATAGGGTGTGATCTCTTGTTTTCCATATCCAACTGACTAGTTGTTCTTTTGAATGACGCCCCACATGTTTCCGCTCGGGTCAAAAAACTTGAGCACCCATCCGAAGCCATCGTTTTGGTAGTGGGTAATCGAGACTTCATGGGCCTGCAAATAATCATGGAGTGCATGCACATCGGAAGTGGTGTACAAAAAGACAGGCATGGGTTGATGATCAACGGTAAAGGTTGTGGACGTCTCTTCATCCGTTTCCCATATCATCAAGGTGGGTCCGGCAGACAGGGCAAGAAAAGCGGAAGTACGATACCGCGCCTGTAAGGAAAAGCCAAGGTGATTGCAGTACCAGACAATGGCCTCTTCCAAATTTTTCACGGGAACTTGTACGTGAAACAACGATTCCAAATGTGCCATGATCAATCATTCCCCTCTCCATCCTTTTTCTTTATATTGCCATAATCCCCCATCTTTCGTTATCATTTTTTGAGAGGAAAGATAGGGGAGGCCATGACATGGGACAGGTAGAACGGGAAAGAGGTCTGAAAAAAGGCACGATCCTGCAAAAAGCTTATCGGATCAAAAAGATCATTTCCACAAGTGAGCTGTCGAATGTGTATGTGGTCTACCATATGAAAAGCAAGCGGACACTCATTCTCAAAGAGTTTTTCCCTCAAGCATTGGCGATGCGAGATTTGGATCACGTGAAGGTCATTTGTCGCAGACCATCGTTAAAAACCAAATTCGACATGCTGCTAGACGGCTTTTGGCAAGAGGCGTCTCTACACAAAGAACTGAATCATGAAAATATCATCGGATACATCGACCATTTTGCCGAAAATGGCACAGGTTATCTCGTCGTGGACTATTGCAAAGGGAAGACGCTGGATGCGTATGTATTAGCACAAGCAGAGCTTGATCTGGGAGCATTTTTGCATCAGACGGTACTTCCGATATTTGACGGATTAGACTATTTGCACAAAAAAGGCATCATTCATCGCGATATCAAGCCCAAAAACATCCTGGTTACCGAAGCTGGCCAGCCTGTGCTGATTGATTTTGGCTCGGCGATTTATTTTGTGAGTGATGAACCCAAGCCGATTGTGACGACAGAAGGGTATTCACCGCTTGAGTTTTACTCGGGTCAATCCAAGCAAGGAGTCATCTCGGATATTTATAGCTTGGCTGCCACGCTGTATTACTGCCTGACCAAAGAGCGTCCCGTTGATGTGGCGGCAAGAGTCATTGAGGATCGCTTGCCATCGCTTCGAACGATCAACCCTGAGGTTCCGCTGCTGCTGGCGAATGTCATCATGTGGGGATTGGCTGTCGACTCGAAAAAAAGATGCCCCACACTCAAGCTGTTTGCGACAGCAATTCGTGCAGAGCATCTGATTTGGAAAGGAAAGACGCGCTTCTCTCTTAGGAAGCTTCCTCATTAGACGATTTCTTAAAGCGAATTTCGATCTCCGTCATCCGATCCTCGAAGGTCACATACACCTTGTCATTGTATTGGAGGACGAGCTTTTTATGTCGGGGCATGGTTTCCTTGCCCCGCTCAACTGTGCAGTGACTATGGTTGACCAAGAGCAACGTCTGATTTTTTCCAGGCTGGAAGTAAATCTTCTGCGCTTCGGGTAAATGCTCATTCACATCCAAACTGGTGAACAGCTCCTGCAATGTGATCCGTTGTTTCTTGCCAAAGGAGGCGAGAGGCCAAAACTTGACTGGTATGTCGTGGCCGCTTGCCGTGTGCAGGAAATACCCCTCCAGACGACCTACAAAGGCTGGTTTAGGACGTGTAAGCAGGTAAACACCGTAGCCGATCGCTGCTACGAGCAACACAATTATGCCGATGGTAATGTAGCGATCCCATACCGAATGCACGGTAATGACGAGCGGGCCTGTGACGCTTGCTCCTTCCGCATCCGTGGCGGTAATGGTGATTTCTAATGTGCCGCTTTTCTCTGGTGACAGCTTCAGAGCCGCGTCTTGGATCGTAGCGACAAATCGTTCGTCTGGATCAGCGGTGACAATGGTATAGGTCAGCTTGTCGTTATTGGCATCTGTGAAGAACGAACCCAAATCGATAGCCTGCTCGCCGTTTTCCTTCTCGATCGTCAAGGTATTGACCGAGGCAGCAACTGGCGCGATATTCGTCATATCAAAAACGCTCGAAGCCGTCTCGCGATAAAAGTCCGGGCCGTTCATAAAGATTTTCCACTCGTACTTGCCCGTGTGAGGGAAGACGTAGTCGACCGTAAAGCTATCACCAAGATTCTTCATCGGGACCTTTTCTTCTTTTTTCCCCGCGAGATCGTTTACGATCAGTTCTGCTTGCATGGATGCGTACACATCCTTGTCATCCAGTCGTTTGCCCCCTTCCAGGTGGTGGAGATAGGTAGTAAACGTAGCAGGATTCCCCTTGATAACAGGTTCAGGCTTGACCTCTACACCCGCCATCAAGCTGTAATTCCCCAGTAAATTGATTTTCACCAAATCCCCGGGTTTGCCTCTAAATTTAACGAGATAGTTCCCCTTCTTCGGCTTTTCGATTTTCATCAGCGAATATTTTTTCGATTTCATAAAATGAACATTTTGCGATTGATAGTACACTTGCGATTCCAGCAGCGGATTGTTGGACAACAGGATGATGTTCGCTTCCTGCATACTGGAGTTAGGAATGGTCACGGTCACTTCCTGCAAACCACCGGTAGCTGTCATCGCTGCCACCGACACGAGCTGCGATTGAATATGCTTGGCAAAAATCTGATTGAAGATTTCGGGCAGGTCATCCGTACTTTGTGTGACAAAGGAAGTTCCGCCTGTTGCCTCTGCGATTTTTTTCAATTGATCCTTTTGGACGGAGCCATCGCTATTGAGGCCAATCGTATAGATCGGATAGCCTTGCGCTTTTGCTTTCGAGATAGCTGTTTCCGCATCCTTGTTGGATGCTGCCACACTCCTGCCACCCGCATTTTGCCGCAAATCTGTTCCTCCGTCTGAGAGAAGGATCAAAAATGGCTTGCGAGCCGGGTCCTTTGCTTTTTCTATCATCTCTGCCCCTCTGCGCAAACCGAGCCCCAAATCCGAATACCCGGAGTAACGCAACCCTTGAATGGTTCGCTTGAGCTGTTCCCGATTTCTTGCTTCGGCCATGCTTGCTGGAGACTGAGCTTGTACAATCCGATCATTATAGGCGACAAAGCCAATGCGGGTACGGGTGGCTTCGCTCATATCAATGAACATACTCATGACCTCTGCGGCTGTTTTGCCGGGGTCCGTTTTGTTCATGGAATTACTCGTATCAACGACAAAGACCGCGTCTACTCCCGCATCTGCTGTTCCATTTGCCCCCGCAGCAAGAGGGGCGGACAAGAAGAGCATGGGGAGGAGCAGTCCGATGACCACCATTCGAAAAAGTGGCGGCAGAGAGAGGGCTGACTGACGATTTTTGTACATACATTCACCTTTTTTCTGAAAAAAATTTTAAAAAGTTCATGACTTACTAAAATGGGACGATTTACCTATAAATGTTTGTTCGTATAAAAGATCGGTTTCCTATTGCCGATGTATATAAAAGTTAATAACACCCATTTTTGTAAATATGAGGTGAATGCATAATACTCCCCAGCGGCAACTAGGGAGAATCATCTATCAGTCCTTGTGCTTCTTTTCTAGTAAGAGAGGGGACAAGGCGAGGCTTAACCCTTCTTTTCCGAAGACCTAGGAAAGGAGACTCGGTGTCTTCAGCATAAAACGGGAATCCAAGAAAAGGAAGATTTGTGGAATAAAATGGGTCTAAATACTGAGAATGGTCACATAGGTATAGGAAATTTGTCACAATCGGCGGAATGTTGACAAATAATGCGAGCAAAGTTTAATTTAGAGGCAAGATTTTTTGTTTGTTTTTGGTATAAATGTCACGATTTGTATCCTTATTCGTGAAGTAGGACTCATCATTTATCAAGTAGGACTAAGTGGTTATGCAGACAACAGAAAGGGGCCATTTATGGACATTATTAACCAGACCAACCGAACCATGCTGTTCGAAGAGATCAACCCGGAAAAATTGGACCTCATCACCATTGTTGGAGATGTAAAAGGCATCGACAGTCTCAGCGATGACAAAATCAAGGAGATCAACGAGCATCTCCTCGTGCGCAGCTTTGATGAGTTTTTGGACAAGTTCTCCCCGAGTGTGTATTCGTTCTACAATGCAGCAAACCAAAAAGTGATGTACACCTTGAAAAAGCCTGATGGAATTGCAGAGGATGCGATTTCCGAGATCAAGATCGATCAGAGCAACGACTTCTTGAAAATGCTCTTTACCCTGATTGATACGAAGCGCAGCCAAGGAATCACCAATGTGGATTTCAAATTCGAGAATTTGCTCGATATGATTTCCCCGAAAAAAGTGATGGATGACATCCGTCAGGTGCGCAAAGAGATTCACTACTTGTACGGCCATTATGAAAAGCTCGATGATGGCGATCCGAAGAAGCTCGATCTCGGTGACAAGCTGAACACGATGTTCGAAGATGCCAGCAAAAACTACAACAACGTCATGGCAATGCTGCCGCTGGCGATTGAAGATATCAAAACACGCCTGCTCTTGGGCGGCGCACAAGAAGAGAACCAATCAGAAGCGATTCAGATCGGGATGCTGACGATTGGGGAAGACGGAGAACTGAAGATCATCGAGGCACCGAAGAGTGACAGCCGCGAGCTGATGGTTCTCGATGAAAACAGCGGAAACGGACTGATGAACGTTTTCGAAGAGGATTACGAGTCGATCACAGAGACGCCATCCACCTATGTAAAAGATCTCGTGGTGCGCACCTTCTGCCCGCTGCCGACGGTACATACCGAAGTCAACATTGAGACAGAAGTACAGAACTACAATACGTATCTGGAGTTTTACAAAAACGCCAAGGACGACTTCGTAAAAACAGTGAAGCCTTTGGTTGAGAAGATTTTGGGCGTGAAGATGTTCTTCGATCAGTACGTGACCAAGAACAAAGGCATGCAGCCAGCGATGCTGATCACGAATACGAAGCTCGACATGCTCGTGAAGTCCAGCAACATTCCACGTCTGGAGACTTACCTGAACACGGTTAACGCGAAAAACGACTTCACGGATACAATCTGGTTCGGAATCGTTCCATCGGTTGATATGGATTCCGCCGGAAAAGCACAAGTGACTCGCGAGCGTTTCCGTGGGAACGAAAAAGTCGTCAAGCAGGACGGCAATACGATGGAATCGCTCACCATGCTGCTCCAAGTCGTCAAGGACTTCAAGGTACAAGTGTTCTTCAGCTTCAGTACAGGTGAAGAAACGACCTTCAACAGCATGGCGACAGCGGGCATTGATAAATACATCGACAAGTGCGGAATCCTGGTGCGCAAAGAATTTAGTGAATTCGCTATCCCGTGCATTCCGAACTTCACGATTATTCCGAAAGATAAATCAGGAGTTGTCATCGACAGCAGAATGCTGCAAACCGAAGACGGCGTGAAGCTGTCCCAGGAAAAAGAAGACATCCTGAAGCTGTGGATCGAGGGTGTTTATGTCGGTGCCAGCTATGTAGCTGCTGGTATCGTGGCAGCGTACCAGTGTCCAGAGTACTTGCGCGAGACCTTCAAAGTGGTTAGCCGCGAATATCCAGGTGTGCGCTTTGACATCGAAGCAGGTGAAAATGGACTCCGCGCTGTCACCACAATGGCCAAAGAAATCTCTGGCTTTACCAACAACATCAAAGACTCCATCAACCGTAAAAACTTTGGATTCGTCTTCTCTTCGGAAAATGCACAAATCCAAGGCAAAGATATCAAGCGCATTACAGTGTACAAGGCACGCAGCCTCGCCATGGCAGAGGACGGCTTTGATTCCATCTACAAAACACTGGTCAGCACCTATATCGAGCGGATTCTCCGCTTCCAGACGGGTGATTTCAAACATGACAACATCGTGAAGTTCTTCAGTAACAATCCGAGCAGCCAAAAAAGCAAATGGCTGGGCACACGCGGCTTCGTGAACTCTATCATTCACGATGGAGATGACATGAGCTACATCATCGATGACAAGAGCAATCTGTGCCATATCGATCTGGTGTTCAACGGCAATGTGAAAAACCTGGAGGTCACCATCACCAAAGGAACGACTCCGGTCAAAGCATAGCATTGATCCCCTGGAGAGCTGTTTATGAAACTTTTTGACACATTACGCAGGTGGTTAGAGGTGTGTTTCCCAAAACGCACCCTTACACATAAGCCTCGAAGCCAATCAGGTAATTCGAGAGCAAGATTTCATTCCAAGGAGGTTTTATTCATGGGTTTTCGACTCAAAGTAGAAGGTTCTGAAACAATTGAGCTGGGCATGGACAACATTCAGACAGTAAAGTACGACACTGACACGCCAGACGATTCCAACGCGCGTTCCACAGATGTGGGTGCAACACTGAAACTGACTGGCAAAATCATCACTGCAACAGATGGTGACAGTGCGGATGACACCATGAAGCTGGCTCTCTGGTCTTTGGTACCAGCAGAAAAAGCGGATTGCTACCGCAAAGTAACACTGGAAGTAATCGCTGCTGATCAAGTGATCCGCAAAATCTACTTCCCGAACGCATTCGTAGTGGATTACAACGAGAGCTTTGGTGATACCGAGGGTGTAGGAACATTCAGCATCTTCATCAAGCAAAAGAAAGACAAAACCGAACTCACCAAAATCGAAGGCGGCTACGCTGTTTAGGTTTTGCATGAAGTAAGGTAGGAAGAGCCGTATCTCGAAAGCCGTGTTCGAGGTACGGCTCTACAAAATAACCAAAATCATTGCCAGACAGAGGGTGCATGCATGAAAAATTATTACGAGATTCTGGGGCTAACCAAACAAGCTTCCACGAATGACATCAAAAAAGCATACCGTCAACTGGCAAAGCAGCATCATCCGGATGTCAATGCCGGGAGCAGTGAGTCAGAGCGAATCTTTAAAGAAATTACCGAGGCCTATCAGACATTGCAGGACCCTGCCTTGCGCGAGGCGTACGATGCGCGTTACGAAGCTTTTCAGCAGAAGAAGCAACAACAGACTAGTCATACAGGCAGCACAAAACAAGGGCAAAGCAAACAGCAAGCACAGACTGCAACGGGTGTGAACTTCGAAGATTTGGGGAGCACCTTCGAACGATTTTTTGGTTTTCATCCGAAGACAGGCGAGATTAATCCAAACACCATGAAATCCGAAAAGAAAAATCCACTGGATACGACGGATATGTTTGAACAGTTTTTCCGCATGAAGAAAAAATAAGAGGGAAAAATCGGGCTTGGATGACAGCTCTTTCATGACATAGAGGTAGTTGCAACCTGCTCCTGTCTTTGGATGGATGTCTATACATACACCATTCGTCCAAAGCTCGGAGCATTTTGCTTAAAAAGAGTTCAAAAAATCATCTTTTGATCACGAGCATACATAGGTAGTGGATTGGGGGTAAAGATGTGGCGAAGAAAAAAGGGTACCAAAAGTCCATCAGAGTGAAGCTCATAGAGCTGCTGATTTCCATTCTTGTGATTAGTGCACTCATTTATGTCTTTGGTTATACGGACAGCAACACTCTGAAAATTATTACGGGAATTGCCTTCGGACTCTTTTTGTTCGGGGTCATTATCGTCAAGTTCGGAAGCCCCGACGAACCGGAGCCAAAGAAAGAGGATGGCGTCACCAAACTGGTTCTGTTAGATGAAGAGGGAGAGAGCGTGAAGGAGTGGTTCATCCAAGGGGAGACATCCCTTTTGATCGGGAAAAGCTCCGCGCAAAACGAGGTCGACATCGATTTGGCCGACGCGGAATATGCCGCCTTGATCAGCAAGCAGCATGCGGTTCTGAATCAAGCGTCTGGAGACTGGTTCATCGAGGATATTCATTCCAAAAACGGCACAGGCATCAAGCAGCCGAACAAACGTGACAAGAGCAAGCTGGAGATTGAACAGCCGCATAAAGTGAAGGCTGGCGACATCATTTACATAGCCAATACCCGCTTGTTGTTGAAATAACAACGGGGTAAACATCACTTTTACACACATACATATCGTCCTTGCACGGAACGAAACGGGGGAGCAGAAGAATGAGTTTGACAAGATGCGCGAATGGTCACATGTTTAGTACCAGAAAACACGGAAGCACCTGCCCTTATTGCAGTATGGTCGTCGAGCCTGGGGCAAAACCGGACAACAAAGCACCAGCAAGAGTGGCGGACGACGATAAGACGATGCCGTACCTGGGGGAAACAGAAGGGATCGAACCTGTTACCGGATGGCTGGTATGCATTGAGGGGCCGCAACAAGGTCAAGATTACCGCATTATGGCGGAGAAGAACTTCATTGGTCGTGCAGAGGATATGCATATCCGAATCGTCGGAGACAACACGATCTCTCGTCGCAATCATGCGGTGATTGTCTACGATCCGAAAAAACGCAACTTTTACTTGCTCCCGGGCGATGCGTCGGGGCTTGCCTATCATAACAATGAAGCAGTGTATACACCAGTCGAGCTCACTGCTTACGATGTACTCCAGCTCGGAAAGAGTACCTTTATTTTCATCCCGCTGTGCGGTGTTCACTTCGAGTGGGACAACTCCAACAAAGGCAAGGAATGATGAGCATGTTTCAACAGGGCGCAATCCCGTATCTGGTCGTCCTTGGCGTGATCATTGCCATTACTCTTTTGTTTCGTCTGCGTGCAGCTTTGATCCGGCAAGAAAAGAATCCCGTCATCCAGATCGGAAATGGACAGACGATCGGCAGGCGAGAAGAACAGGATGATTACTTTTCGACAGCTACATCATCTCATGGGACGATTGCGGTCTTGGCTGATGGAATCAGTGGACTGGCTAACGGCAGACTTGCTTCAACGCTTGCCGTGACTACATTTATCCGCGAGTTTACAAAGCTGGACAACCCGAAGCATACGTCCCTCTTCTTTTCACGGGCTGCTTCCCTTGCCAATTCGGAGATTTTGCAGGCACTGAGAGGAAGTCGGGGTGGGACAACACTGGTAGCTGGCGTAATCGTAGAGGACAAGCTGTATTGGGGAGCGGTTGGAGACAGTATCATTACCGTTTTCCGGAATGGAGAATTCATCCCGATCAATCAAAAAGACATTTATGAGTCGGTGCTGGAGGCGCGTTTTCTGTCCGGTGAGATTACGAAGGACGAGGCGTTGGAGCATCCACAGAAAAAACAGCTAATCAACTACTTGGGCTACGAGAGTTTTCAAAATATCGAAATTGGCCGTGAGCCGTTTCCTCTTGAGAAGGGAGACAAGGTCATTCTGTGTAGTGACGGTGTCTACGATACGTTAACCGAGATGGAGCTGGAGCAGATTTTGTTTCAAAATATCGCTGCCCATGACGCGGCTGACCAAATCATTGAAGCGGTGGAAAGCAAGCAAAAAGCCAATCAGGACAACGCAACCATTCTCATCCTGGAAAAAGGCTGGTAACGGGGGAGCGGGTAGTACGAATGAGAAAGGACAACAGTGAATTCATTACCGGGTTTCTATCCGAATCAGGCAGCTTCGTTCGCAACAAGGATTACTTTGCCTACGCCGAGCTGGATGATATCGCGTGCTGGGTAATCGCCCGCGGATTGGACAACGATCAGGAAGTAGAAAGCGCGGAGTTGGCGGCGAAAAGCGTGCTGGGCTACTTTTTGCAGAAGCCGTCCATTTCACGTTATCGCATTCGCCGCTATTTGCAGGAGGCCCATCGTGTCCTGCAAGCGGAGAGCCATCGCGTCAGACTAAAAGCGAGCTTGACCGTAATCGTAACGGACTATGCCAGAGTGAGGTACGGGGTCGCTGGTAACACCCGACTGTATCAGTTTCGGAATGGCCGATTGCAATGGCAGAGCAAGGATCAGAGTCTTGCCCAACAGATGGTGGATGGGGAGGAGATCGCAGAGGATACGCTTGATCAGCACGAGGAGCGACATAATCTCCTGAGCTATTTGGGGACACCCAATGAATTTCGTCCGTTTGTTTCCAAGAAGCTCCCGCTCTATGACGGTGATGTTTTTCTGCTTGCCACCCCTGGTCTGTGGGAGAAGGTGAATCCGGCCGAAATGCAGGACGGGCTTCAAGAAGCGACAGATCCTGAAACCTGGATCGATACGCTGGAGGACGTGCTTTTGAGCAAGCAAGAGCATGTCGTTCAAAACTACACGGCAGCCGCTATTTTTGCGAACAAAATTTTCAAGACAGACCCGCAAAAAAAATGGCGGATTATCAAAAGGGTGGCACTCATCCTTCTCGTGCTTGCCTTGGCTGGAGGCGGAGCTCTGCTGTACAAGATGAAGGAAGCGGAACGCATCGCGGATGCTGCGACAGGGATGTTCGAGCATGAAACAGCCGGAGACGCTTTCATTGCGGAGGGCGATTATCCGAAGGCACTCAAAGCGTACAGCGATGCCCGAAATGCCGCAAATATCGTGAAAAACAAAGTTCAGGCTGCTCTCTTGGCCAAAAAGATCCGCATTACTCAGTTGATCGTGGATGGAGATACGGCTGTAAAGGATGAGCAGTACGCCAAAGCATTGGATAAGTACGACAAGGCGCTCAAAGAAATGAAAGGGCGCGATGATTTTAACGAACCGGAGATTTTGGAGAAAAAAGAAAAGACGCAATCGTATGTGCTCGTCATGCAGTGGAAAAAGGAAGGAGATCTCTTGTTTGAGGCGCAGGATTACGCTGGTGCGGAGGCCTATTACCAAAAGGCTCGCAAGCTGGCGTTGGAAACGTCTTTTGTAACAGGAGAAAAGGAGCTTCGCACCAAGCTGGACGAGGTAGCTTCCAAAAAGACCGGCATCGATAAGGAAAAGAAGACGCTCGACGGCGACAAGCTGGAAAAGCAAGGCGACGAGAGCTATGCGGCGCAAGACTTCGAGGGAGCGATCCAATCGTATACGATGGCGCAGGAAATTTATCAGGAGATTGGTGTGCTGGAAAAAGTTTTGGCGATGGAGCGCAAGGTGACAAAGGCAGAGGAGAAGCTGAACCCTCCTGCTGCTCCGCCTTCGGCAGGTGCGCCAGCAGGTCAGCCGCCTGTGCAAGGGACGGGTGCTGCGAGTCAACCACCGGCAGCTCAGGTGAATCAAACGGCCCCAGTTAATCAAACCGCACCAGGTAACCAGACAGCTCCTGTAAATCAAACGGCCCCGGTTAACCAGACAGTCCCAGTCAATCCGGTGGCTCCAACGTATCAGCCAGTTCCGGCACCTCAAGTAGTGCCGTCCAATCAAGCAGTTCCGCCAGCCACGACAGCTCCGGCGACTCAGCCAGTTCAGCCACCGCAAGCTAATCCACCAGCTATAGCCAATCCGACACAGGAGGAGGCAGCGAAAACGCCATGAAAGAGATCGTACTGGATCGTTTGAACAAAATGGAGGAGCTGGAGCAGCGCAGGTTGCTCAAGCAGATCATGAACGGTGTCTTCCTCAACCTGGTCGAGTATCAGGAGGAGATGCAGAAAAAGCTGGAGGAGCGTGTTTTTACCGAGATCGAGGACAAGGAAGATAAGCATGACATCTACGTGACCCTCTGTCATCGCGATGACTTTGATCCGATCCACGAGTACTTGTACCCGATGATCCCTGGCGATGAGGAAAAGAAGATATGTGATCGCAAAGAGTTGGCGGTCAAGCTCAGCAACCAGGAAGAAGCGGTCATGATGACGATTTTTTTAGAGTGTGAGTACGACAAGATACAGGCGCTGATGATGAGCAAGCGAACCTTCAAGGGGCGTCTGAACACGGCAGGCAATCACTATCCAATCGAAGTGCGCCTGCAACAAAGTCGTGTCTATATGGATGAGCTGGAAAAGCTGTACAACATGTTTCAAAAGAACGGGATGCCGTGGAAAACGGTGAATCACCCTTACGCCAGCAAGTTTTTCGATGTCATTCTGGTTGCCTGTGAGGGCACGTTTACAGAAGACGAAGAGATATTGGAAATGTCGATTACCCTAGATGAGTGGGAGCCTTACAAAAAGCTGGATGTTATCCCGTTGTGGAACATCGAGCGTTTGGCTTTAAAAAACATCGGGTTTCCCGTACCTGCCATTGACCGGGTGAACTTCGAGCATGTCCTGTCGTTACGTAAGACGGGCAGTGAGCACGGATATTTGGTGGATGGAGATGAGGAGCTGATTCGCTACATCAAGCGATCACCGGAAGAACTGACGATTGTCTCTCCTCAGGAGAAATCGGGAGTTTGGAACGTATGCAAAATCACGCAGCCTGTCACGACCCGAATTGGAAGACTCGACTACGAATTAGTGTCCAATCGACGCAAAAACAGCTTCATCGGGAGCTATGCCCGGAAGCAGGCAATGACCGTACGAGCCAAAGGAGAGATTATCCGAATCGTCCATTCCTTTGAGGCCGCCGAGCAGCTAGAGCTAGTGAATGTAGAAATCCGGGACAAAAACAATCGGCCTCCCGCTACGTACGGCTTGAATCCGTTCATTAGCGATAACGTCCGGGTAGAAAACGACAAGAAGATCATGGCTCTCGGCTTTCGGAGACGCGGGGCGAACAGCTTTCTTCTTCAAGACATGATGAGCTTCCTCGTGTCCGAGGTTCAGATGTATTTTCCGGAATACAAGTGTGAAGGAGAATGGGCTTGAATTACATCTGGGATTTGATTATTCGTGCAAAACGCGCCGGGATCGCCAAAAAAGACATCCAGTTCAAGGCTGCCAAAGTGTATTCGCCCTACATGGAGCTGAGTCATGAGGCCATCAACGCCAAAACGGTGGACAAGACAGTAGAAGTGAATCCGTACTACCGCTTCGACGATATTTTCCGTGACCTTTTTGACGCCAATTACTCGGATGATGCAGAGCTTCGGCATACCTTGTTTGATATCATCATCCATTTGCTGGCGGAGATTGATCTGTCGCAAGGGATGAATAAGCGTGAATACCACATCCGCTTTGTGTTGCGCGACTTGGAAGCGGGGCTGTTCGGCAGTCGGGTACAGGAAAATATCCGCCTTTTTACCAAAGAGGAGCGAGAGATTATCGCCGGCAATATTTTGCGCTTGTATGAGACAGGCGAAGCGGTGTACCTGCTCAAGGATACGATGCGCAAAATTTTCTCTCACTCTACCATTTACGCCAATTGCGAAGAAAAAGATGAGCTACTGATTTACGTCGGGCAGTCGGAGAGTGAAACCGCACATGCCAAGCTCGCTTTAATCAAGGATATTTTTCTTCCGGTTCGGTTCCATACAGAGATTTATTGGCGAAATCATTTCGGCATCTTGGATGTCGAGGAAACGATGCAAATCGACAGTGTTGCACTGTACTAGAGGTTTGACCGATTGACCCCAACAAAGGTCGGGAGAGAGGAGAGTTGGGATGTCTACCTATTCATATAAGCTTCATCTCCAAAAAGGCAGCGGGGATGGAAATCAACGCAATCAATCAGGCGAAGCGACCTACACACGGGACGAGCTGATGGAGATGACGACCTTTCAGCTCCGCAATATTTGTTACAAGGAAAAGCTGGTCCGCTCTGTCGTGAACAATCTCGATCGGGAAGGACTGCTGCACACGATTCTGCGTTTTCGAGGCGCAGAAGAAAACCTCCTGATTGAGCGTGCTGTTCCAGGTGGTGTTGAACGCCTAGAAGCCGTACTCCACAAATATTTAAACACACCGATGCCAGGTGTAGATGCGATCAAAATTCCAGCGAAGATGTACTTGTACACGGGTCTTGCCATTGACAGGCTGGACAACTATCGCGTCGAATCCTCGCAAGGCTTGTCTGAATCCAATGTGCTTTTGGTGAATGACCATATGGAGCTATGCGGCATTCTGCATCTGCGCAAGGACAAAGACGATAGGAGAGCAGGGCATTTTAGGCTGCACGCTCACCAAGATGCTCCATTGAGAAAGACCGTCAATCAAAACTACAGCCTGCTCTTTTTCCGCAAGCAGGATTCGGAGTATTTGTACAAGGCGTATCACCAGGACCATCCGTTGCCGCCTGTCAATCTCCACTACTACAAAGTACCGGTGACTGACCTCGAAATCAGGGAATTGGAAGAAACAGATGCCGTTCTCGCAATTGATTTTGGTACCTCCTCGACGACAGCGGGTGCTTTTCTCGATCATCAGTATGTGAGCTCCCCTTCTAGCAACGACTTGTTGAATGGACGCATACGCTTGAATGCGATCAATTACGTTTCTTTCCCCGATACGACGCAAAAAAACGAGGAATGGATCGAGGTGCTGCCGACGGCTGTCAGCGTGGCGGATTGCTCCTCCCCGCATGACGTTCGCTTTCACATCGGTTATGAAGCACTGCGGCACATGAAAAAGAACGGATACAGCACGAACGCGACGGTGTTTCAAGGCATCAAACGCTGGGTGAACAGCTATCAAAAGATCGAAGAGGTCATGGACAGCCAAGGAAATACCGCGACTGTGAAACGAAGCGACATCCTGCGTCAGTACCTTCTTCACGTTATTCAAATGGCCGAGCATCAGTTCAAATGCCGCTTTCGTCATCTGCATATCACAAGTCCAGTCAAGCTGAAAACGCAGTTTCTTGAGATGTTCACCGAGATTTTGCCTGAGTATCGCATCGAATCAGAGCACGCCCTCGATGAAGGAATGGCCGTCCTGTTTAATACGATTGCGGATCAAATTGACAAAAACAGCTTTCTGGACGGGGAGACGTATCAAGCGCTCGTCATCGATTGCGGCGGAGGAACGACGGATCTGTCATCGTGCCATTTCCGGATCGAGGACGGACATATCTCCTACCGTATCGATATCAATACGACCTATGAAAACGGCGATACCAATTTTGGTGGCAATAACATTACGTATCGCATCATGCAATTTATGAAAATCGTCTTCGCGGACTATTACGGAAAAGGGCGGCAAGTGACCGACATCGACCAGATCATCGATATCCCTGGATCGGAAATTTTCCGGTACGTGGATGAATACGGCGTCGACTCCATCTATGAACGCTTCGAGGCGAGGTATCGGGAAGCTGAGGCGATTTTGCCGACTCGCTACAAGGAATACGAGAACAAGAGCCGGGACGAGTATCAGCGTGTCCGCAACAATTTTCACTTTTTGTGGGACCTCGCTGACCATATGAAAAAAGAATTTTTCCGCCAGACCGGCATTCTGCGCAATCGCTTCACATCCGATACGGAAAATCGTCAAGAGCCTGATCTAAAGCTGACGGCAGTCGAGCGATGGGTGTTGTCGATACGGGAGGATGGTCGCTTCCGGGATGTGTTTGATTTTCCTGATGTCGTCTTCAACGCCAAAGAGATCAATCACCTGATCAAGGCGGATATTTACGAGATTTTGCGAGACTTCTTGGACGATTTTTACCAACAGGGAAGGCTGGCTGACTTCTCGATCATCAAGCTGACTGGGCAGTCGTGCCGGATTGATGTTTTCCGTGAAGCACTCAAAGAGTTCGTCCCTGGACGCAGTATCGAGTTCAGGCAAAAGTCGGAGGAGGCGGGCAAGGTGCCAGACCTGAAGCTGTCTTGCTTGCGTGGAGCACTGCGCTATCAAAGTGCCAAAAAGGCAGGTTTCATCGAAGCGCAGATTACGAATCATGCACCGATCGTCCCGTATTCCGTGACCGCCTTCACTCATAACAAGCAAGAGAGGGTACTCATTCATAGTCAGGAAAAGCTGAGTCTCGTGCATGGATCTATCTCGCGTCCCTACGGAGTGAGCGAGGTTGAGTTTTATCTCAAGGAAAATGATGGACAACTGCGCCAGCGGTACTTGTACATGGATGATCCTGCTCAATACAAAACGGTGCTGTATGAGGACATTGCGGGCAAGTACGGTACACATATCCCGCAGGATGAGACTGACTCGATTCAAAATGGCGAGTCGAAATACTTCGTGTTTGCGAGTGGCAGCGAGTGGGGATTCCATGTCGTGCCAGTAGCTCGTCTGAATGAACAGCTTGCTTTGGGGAAAAAGGTTTTCTTTGCTTTTGAGAGTGACTTGTCCGAGCTGGATTTCTTTGACGGGATGAAATGAGCAAATAACCAGGCAGCTTAAATGAACAGGAAGGGGGAACAGCGGTGTTTTCCCATCTCTATCCCAATTTTCATAAAGGGCGAATTCTCAAGCGAGAGATGCTTGAAAATCTGCGTGATTACCCGCGACATTTTGTAGATTTATACTTTCAGGATTATACAGACGGCATTGTTTCCGGGGTGGATGTAACGATCGGCGAAGGGCACCTCACTGTCGGCAGAGGGATCGTCAAGCATCAAGGGCGGATTTACTTGTTCGAACGGGAAGAGCGTGTTCCTTATGAGGCCACAGGTATGGAGACGGTACTCAAGATTCGCTTTCAAGAGGAGACTTCGTTGACCGACTATTACGTTTACGAGACGTCTTATGTTCTCGATCAGGACATAGAGTCACGACAGGATGAAAGAGAGTTGGGTCGCTTCAAGCTCAAGCAAGGGGCAAGGCTACGCGGCGATTATCAAGACTTAGCCGATATGGCGACTGAATTCAATACATGGAATATCGTGCATGTCGAACATGCTGGGAGAGACGAGCCAACCCTTGCTCCCTACATCCTGCGGTATTTTGCGAATGAAATGCTGAAAACTGTCACCAATCACCCGTATGATCTCACCTTTGCCATGCAGTGCTTGAATGGGGACAGAGTAGAGCGGGGGCTCATTCTTCATTATATAGGCAACAGACTGGGGACTGGTTACCGCGAGTACACGAACCTGCAGATTCTCAAATACCTCGCACGCATATTGGATGACGCCAAGAGTGGCGGAAAGTCCTCAAAAACGGAATGGAAAACAGGCGGGCGTCAGCGGGTTATTGTTGATTAACGAGAGGATGGTGAATGGAAATGGCGCGTATGGATGAAAGCATTATCGGCATGTTGAATGAGCTTTCCGGTGAGGATGCACAGCCAGCAGCAATACGTTTTGGTCCAAAGGGCAAAAATCGACTGGATGTAGTGAACAAAACATTTATTACAGTCGGTGAAGAGAGAATTCCCATGGAGGACAAGCGCGTCCTCGACGATCTCGTACAGATTCGACTCCCGAAGACATTTTCCATCATGAGTCCAGAAGTAGCAGCTTTGAAGTATCCATCAGAACGTAGGCCTTCCCTGATTTTTACCAACGAAACAGCGTCAATTAACCTGGCTTTTACCTATACCGAGAGCAAGCTGACCGATTCTCCTGCGCAGTTGAAAGCCTTCATGGATGTCATGAAGCAGGTTTTGCGAAGAACACAGCCGCTCGCTCGTTGGCAGGAGGAAGGAATACGTGAGATTGCCGGGGCCAGCGTTGGATTTTTCGAGTTTGTTGCACCAGCATTGGATACGGACATTTACAACCTGATCAGCTTTGTCTCCCTACAGGGACGCGCTCTTCTCTGCACGTTTAATTGCACGGAGCAGGAGCTGTCAGATTGGAAGCCAGTAGGCTGGGGGATTATGGATTCCTTGACGCTTGTATCCACCAATTCGGATGAAAATGGGAAGGGAGAAGGGAAAATATGAGTCTTCCTGTCATTGCCTACAACAATTTGCAAATCTCTCCTTATCAATTGACGCATCTGGTAGAACTGACGATTACGAAAAAGATTAATGAGCACGCTCGCCTGACATTTACGGGGATCGTACCAGAAGAATTGAAGGACAGCTATGTAGAAATGACAGAAGCACAGACCCCGATCGAAATCAGCCAGGTGGATAACGAAGGCAACGCCACGCCGCTTTTTGCGGGGATCGTTCTGGAGATAGGCATCAAAGCCGTCCGAGACGTCTATTATTTGTACGTCGAAGCGGTCTCGCCTACGTACAATCTCGACGTGAAGCGCAAGAGCCGTTCATTTCAAAACAAAGCCATGACCTACGGTGCCCTTTTGAAAACAATCGCAGGTGAATATCCAGGCATGGACATTATGGACATGGCCTCCAATGGTGGGAAGCTTGGTTCCTTTACCATGCAGTATCAGGAGACGGATTGGCAATTTCTTAAGCGGCTTGCTTCGCGTTTTCAGACCGGACTGATGCCAGCATCCGTCTTTGAAAAGCCGAAGTTCAGCTTTGGTGTGCCAGAGGGTGCCTCGAAAGGTAAGCTGGACGATTTTCACTATCGGGTGCGTAAAAATTTGAGTGAATACCGCCATTCCTCGGAAAACGGGGTCAAGGGCGTGGATGAAAATGACTACATCTTTTACGAGGTCGAGACGGATCGCGTTCTCGATTTGGGCAACGGTGTGGATTTCAAAGGGAAGAGCTTGTATGTGCATGAGGCCTATACCGAGATGAAGAAAGGCTTGCTCAAGCACAAGTATTTGCTCGCGTCCAAAAAAGGAATGAGCCAAAAGCCGCTCCACAATTCGCTCATCGTAGGGGCATCGGTGCAGGGAAAAGTCATTGAGGTCTCAAAAGACAACGTCAAAATCCACCTCGATATCGATGAGAGCCAAAGCAAGAGCGAGGCGCACTGGTTCCCGTATTCCTCGGTTTATACAGCCGAAGGAAACAGCGGTTGGTATTGCATGCCGGAGCTCGATGACTACGTCCGCGTCTATTTTCCGAGCAACAAGGAAAGTGACGGGATTGCGATCAGCTCTGTCCGGAAAAATTCAGACGAGGGCGAAACGAACAAGCTCGGGAATCCCGATATCAAATACTTCCGAACGGCTAACGGAAAAGAACTGATGTTCAGCCCATCAGAGGTATTGCTTAGCGCAAAGGACGGGGAAATCCTCATTCGCATGACCGACGCGGACGGCATCCAGATTTTCAGCAAGAAAAATATCAAGGTTGTCTCCGAAAAGGACATTTTGATGGACTCAGCCACGAAGGTGATCATCTCGGCGAAAGAGGAGATCAGTCTCACCTGCAAAGAGAGCAACATCAAGATGGACGGAAATACAAGCATCGTCGGGCAGGAGCTCAAAACCAATTGACACACATGGTTGCCACGCGGGTAACCGTGTGTTTGGTGTATGCAAAAACGGTGAGAAGAAGGGGGGATTGGCATGGAAAGAGAGGAAGCCTTGCAGCATTTCAAGGAGCACGAGGTGCCGAAGAGAACCATCGCCAGCCTGCATGCCTTGGATGCTTACTATCAGGCGAATAAAGAAAGGCTCGCAAAAGAATTTCTCCGTTCATTTGAAGCAATATGTCAACGCGTGGTTGATAAGCAGGAGCAAGGGGCAAAGGGCAAACTGGCGTACTTGACCTATTCCATGCTGCGGACGGAGCTTCTGGAGGGAAGCAATCAGTATTTGCTGGAAGCTACGGATAGCAGTTGGTTTTTCGATCCGGTGGAGTGTCAAACCAGCTATGATGCGAGCTGGGCGTATCACTTTTTGGATCGACTCGCAATCGAATGGAACGAGGCTGCCAGAGCGTATGCCGGACACGTAAGACTTCCCGATATCGAACGGATCAAGCTCGTGGAGGCAGAGAAGTTTCATCAATATGTCGTTCACTTGATCCGTTATGCCATGGTGCAGGCTGTTCAGTTGGAAGTCTTTCAACAGGTGGACAAGGAGCTGGAGTTGGAGGTGCGTGTCGGAGAGTATCTGGATCAAAGCGAGATCGTGTACTGTCTGGATACTCGCCACAAAGATTCCGAGATGATCCGTGCTTGGCTGGAAGAAAAGCAAGAGCTGGAATACGGCTACAAGGTTTTGGCTGGCCTCGATCTGGGACAAGGGCAATTCGATGGTCTTGATTTACGTTATTCGGACCTCTCTGACAGTCAGCTAACGAAAGCGACCCTTCGCGAAAGTGTTTTGGTCGGAACGAGATGGCATCGTGCGCAGCTAAAAGCGGTTGATTTCGGCGACAGTCTCATTCATGGAGCGGATTTTACCGGGGCGAATCTGCTAGGTGCGAGCTTTCGTGAAGCATCCGGGCCAAGGGGTCTGTTGGAACCAGATGCGTGGGAGATGCCCGGTTTTGATGGCGTCTTGTTCATCGGGGCGGACTTGACCGGGACTGATTTTACCGGAGCAGATCTGCGCGGAGCAGACTTTACAGATGCGATTTTGACCGGTGCGAATTTTAGCGGAGCGCTTCTCGAGAGAGCTGTATTCTCGGAGGAGGCCAGGGGGTCCATTCTGTTGGACGAACTTCAGGAGCGACATGTCGTTTGGCGAGAGGGGAGTCAGGTATGAATTATTTCATCTTGTCACAGGACGAGCGAATCGCGAGTGCAGTAGAGCCAACAGGCGTTTTTGACGTCATCCGGCAGGAGTGGCTCACCACAGAATATCAGGACGAGTTGGACGAGGCCGTCATTCAGTTCGACATCAAGCAAAAGAAAGAAAACGACTACCTGGATTTTCTCGACAGACCGATCCCGCTCTATTCCAACCGTTTAAAGACAATCATCCACAAGTTCGCGCCGAAGCTGTTTGTCAAATCTGTCGTGCTCGTAGACAGGGAGCGGATCAAGCAGGATTTGTACTGGATGATGATCCTGCCGCGTGTGAACTGCCTGTCAGAGCAAAGCGAGTTTCACAAGGACGGCTCACTCAAACGGCTGGTTCTCGATCCAGAAAAGATTGGACGTCATACGATTTTTCAAATCGAAGGGATTCGTGAACCGTATATCATCATCGATTTGCGGCTGGCGGAAGCTTTGCTGCGCAGGGACTTTTTCGGTATCCGCTTGAAAAAAGCAGAGCAAGCAGGGAGGAGAATGAGTCATGCCCATGATTGAAGATGTCGATGTTGTACCTTCGTCGGCTCCGAAGAAAAGCTACGTCGTGGCGGGAGCAATTCTCACGTGCGACTACGGGAGCCAGAAGAACAAGCTGAAAACGCCGTTTAGTCATGGCGTGTACATTCGCAACCAGGCACAAATGAACGTGAATGACTATATGCCGCAAGTGAACATCATGCCGTTTGGCAAATGCAAATGCGAGAAAAATCCAACCGTCGCGGCTGCTACTGCTGCCAACAACGGTGTACTCAAGCCGATGCCATGCGTTCCTGTGGTCACTATGCCCTGGATCGATGGCAAAGCAGATGTACTCGTGGAAAACCATCCCGCCCTGTTAAACACCAGCACGAACATGTGCATATATGGAGGCTGCATTCGCATCGAAGACGACGGACAGGAGCAATAGTGAGGGGGATTGTATGAATACGACAGAGAAGCTGGCTGGATACGAAAATATTCAGTTGGTCTCACCCTTTGAAATCCAAAGCCTGCAAGATGTCAGAATCGTGAAGAAAGTTAATGAGCACGCCAGACTGTTCGTCACCGCAATCATCCCGGAGGAAAAAAGCGACCGTTACATTGAGATGGCGACGAGCGAGGATACAGTCGCGCTGAATTTGGTGGAAAACGGTTCACTTATGAAGACATTGTTCAAAGGACTCGTGGATTCCGTCAGTGTGAACTTCGTTCGAGGTGTGTACCATTTGGAGCTGGAAGCGGTCTCGCACACACAGCGAATGGACGGACAGCGCAAGATGCGCTCTTTTCAGCATAAACAAATGACGTATGCCAGTCTGCTGGATGAAATCACAAAGGACTATCCTGGCTCGGATTATTTGGACCATGCTTCGAACGGAGCGCCGCTTGGGACCGTCGCCATCCAGTATCAGGAGACAGATTGGCAGTTTTTAAAGCGACTGGCCTCTCGCTTCGGCTCTATTCTCGTCGCCGAGGCTGTCGCGGATAAGCCAAAGTTTTGGTTCGGCTTGCCCGAGGGACGTACCGCCCAATTGACAGACGCCAGCTACACTATCAGCAAAAGGCTGTCTCCCTTTATGGAAACGACAGAAAACGGCTACGCGGCAGGTATGTCGGAAAACGATTTTCTCACCTATGAAGTAGAAAGCGGACAGGTCCTCCAGCTCGGAGACCGCGTGAACTACCAAGGCAAAGAGCTGGTCGTCGCCGGTTCAACAACGAGGATCGACCATGCCCTTCTCATTCACACCTATCAACTCATGCCCGAAGCAGGCGTCCGTCAAAACCCTATTCGCAACGATGACATATGCGGCGCTGCTCTGGAAGGCAAGATCATCGACATCCAGAAGGACACCGTCAAAATCCACCTCGACATCGATCCGAAGCAGCCCAAGGCAGAAGCGAGCTGGTTCCCGTATGCCACGGTCTACTCGGCAGAGGGCAACAGCGGCTTTCACTGCATGCCGCAAATGGGCGACTCCGTCAAGCTATACTTCTCCACGCCAGATGAAGAAGGCGCTATGGCAGTCAGCTCCGTGCGAAAAGGTGGAGGCAGCACCGCGAAAACGGGCAATCCCGGCATCAAGTACTGGGGAACCAACTTTGGCAAAGAGCTGATGATGGGCGGCAAGGAGCTCGTTCTTACTGCCAAGGAGAGCAAGGAAGGCAATATTTTTATCAAGCTGCATGAAGAAGACGGCATCGAGATTCACAGCATGCATCCGATCGTATTTTCCTCGGAAAAGGATATGGAGATTACGTCAGACACCAAGGTTGAGATCAAGGCCAAGGAAGCCATTTACCTCATGTGCAGCACCAGCAGCATGATTTTGGACGGGGAAGTGGATCTTCAAGCGCCGAAGATTGAGATGGTCGGGCTGACGAAGGCGCCTGTGGTTGTGGAGGATTTGCCGCAGGAGGAGGAAGAGGAAGAAGTCGTTGAAGAGGAGCAGGAAGAGGAGAAGTCTGGATGGGGCTTCCTCGATAGCTTACAGCTTGGACTCGATATCGTCGGGATGATCCCTGTCATCGGGGAAGTGGCAGACGTCGTCAATGCGGGGATATCCGTCGCACGTGGCGATTATGCTGGTGCCGCTATGTCCCTTGCAGCCGCGATTCCTGGTGCGGGTACGGCAGTCACTGCGGCAAAGTTGACGACGAAAGCAGTGAAGGCAACAAAAGCGATGTCCAAGGCAACGAAAGCGGTCAAGGCAGCGGACAAAGCACTGGGTGTATCAAAAGCGGTCAAGGCGACGGCCAATGCAGCAAGCGCAGTGAAAGGCAAGGTCGTCACTGCTGCGCGGAATATTCAGGAGAGTATGGACAAGCTTGCTGCTGTGCAGAAGCTGAAGAAGAGCATGGTCGGCAAGTTCATGCAGAAGCCTGTTGTGAAAGAAGTGCTCAAGGAAGCGGGATCTGAGGCATTAGATTATGCGACGGACGGTGTCTTCTCGACCGTAACGGGAATGGCCTGGGCTCGGAAAAGAATCAAAGGGAAGCACAAGAAACCAGACAAGTTAAGAAAGATGAACGTCAAAAAAGTAAAACCGAAAAGCTGCATCAAAGACCCGGTCCATGGCGGTACTGGAGCGCAGTTTATCGTTCATCCTGCCCTCAAGCTGTATGGCGCCGAGACGTGGACGTTTGAGCTGCATTACAACTCCCTGCTTTTGCAAGAGGGCGCACTGGGCAAAGCATGGACACACAATTATGAAATGCGCCTGGAATTCCTGGATGAGACACGCGAAGAAATTACAGTTTGGTGGAATGCTAGCCGCGCCAATACCTTTACCCGTGTTCAGGGCGGATTATACCGATCCAGCGATGCGGATGTCTTTTTTGACGAACTGCGGGAAAGACAAGACGGCTATACGCTGTGGGTCAAGGAAACGAGAGAGACGTACGATTTTGCCAGAAATGGACAAGCACTTCGCCATACGGTGGCTGCCGGAATGTCGCTGCTCTTCAGCTATGACCAGCATGGCAGGCTGAATCGCTTGACAGAAGAGCGGAGTCGTCGAGCGTTTTCTCTGGAGTATGATAGTAAAGGATTGTTGTCTCGCTTGTCGGATGGGACTCGGTACCTTAGTTTCGTATACGATTCCTCTTGCCATTTGACTAGCTTTACTGATCCTAAAGGAATTACTAGTGACTTGAGATACACAGCTGACGGTCAGTTGGAAAAACTATTTTTGGACGGTACTCAACTCTATGTTAATACCTTTGACGAGGAAGGGCGCATAATCTGTCAGACAGATGCAGCAGGTATTCCTGGTTATATTCAATATGATACCGAGAGTCGACCTGGGAAAATGGTTACAACTTTCACAGATGGCAATGGGAATACCGAGGTCATGATCCATGACAATAATGGTAATTTATTGGAGAAAACTGAGAAGGATGGGACTATTACTAAGTACTCCTATAATGAGTGGGGACAAACTACTTCTGAGACAAATGGAGCTGGTGAGACAACCACATATATTTATGATAATCGCGGGAACAAGGTAAAAGTCGTAGATCCTCTTGGCAATACGAGTACGTATACGTATAACGAAAATGACCTCTTGGTCGCAGAAGAAGATGCGGAAAGTGGAGTGACTTTTTACGCTTATGATGAACATGAGCGTTTGATCAGTATTACCCGACCAGATGGTTGCACCTCTCGGATCGATTATAACGAGTATGGGCAAAAAACCACTTATATCAATTTTTCAGGTGCAAAGACAACCTATCAATATGATGGATATGGACGAATTGTTTCGGTTCAGGATGGAGAGGGCCGAAAAATCCGTGTTGGTTACGATAATACTGGGCGTATGGTAAGTTTTACGGACGCATTTGGAGGAACCATTGAGCGTTCTTTTGATTCAAATGATAATCTAGTAAGCACAACGGATCCCATTGGAAGAATTCAGAAGTTTTTTTACGATTCACATGATAGGCGAATAAAGGAAGTTTATCCGTTAGGAACAGCAACTGAGCTAACTTACACCATAACTGGAAAGATCGAAACAGTCACAAACGCATTAGGAGAACGAATTCAATATCTATACGACCGGGAATGGCAAGTTATTGCAGTAGTTAACCGATCAGGGGTAAAAACCAATCTCGAACGAGATACGATGGGTCGAATTACATCTGTTATTGATCCTTTTGGGAACCGTCAGCGGTATGAATATGATGCTGCTGGGCGATTAAAGGCTGTCTATGATGCAACCGGACAGAAGGTTAGTGGCCTTATTTATGATGGAGTAGGCAATGTTCTCTCTCATATAGATGCACTTGGACGAACAAATCAATACCAATTTAATAAACTTCACCAAGTCATTGGTATGACCAATGCTGTTGGTCAGAAAACCAGATTCGCCTACGACGCAGCCGCAAGACTGATCGAGGTACTGGAAAACGAAACAGCGTTATACAAGCAGCAGTACGACGCAGAGGGCCGTCTGACTAGTTATATGGATGCCAATGGTAATGTCACCACCCTCACCTACGATGCCAGTGGTATGCTTTTATCCGAACGCAACTCAACTCGAGAAGGAATGACCTACCGGTATGACAAGCGCGGATTGCTCGCTGACAAAACTAATGCACGTGGTCAGGAAACAACTTATCACTACGATGCAGCCGGACAGCTCATTGAGCAGAAGGACGAAGCTGGTACCGTCCGAAGGACTTTTGATGCTGAGGGTCGAGTAGTCCGTGTCACGGAAGATGGAAAAGAGACCAAGCGCCGCACCTACGATCTTTTGGATCGAATTGTCTCCAGCACAGATCAAAACGGGTATACTGTGCAATATACCTATGATGTCGGAGGTAGATTGGCAACGCTCACCTATCCAGATGGCAAGAGGGTTTGCTATACCTACGATCTTATGGGTCAACTGACCACTGTAACAGACTGGGCAGGTCGTGTTACACGCTACACCTACGATGAAAATTATCGCCTCATCCGTACAGAGCGACCGAACGGCACGGTAGAGCAGCGTCACTATGACGCAGCTGGGCAGCTTCTTCGTCTTTGGGATCAAAATGCGCAAGGTGTCATGCTCCAGCAATATCGGTTTGTGTACAACGAGCTCGGACAGATCATCCAAGAGGAAGAAAAGCAGTACACCTATGATGCCCTGCGGCGCCTGACGAGCGGAGCCATGGCAGGACGAAAGATTCTCTATACCTATGACCAGGGCGGGAATATTACCGCGATCGGGGATTCAGGTTCGCGTCTTGCTACGGCGATGACGTACGCCAAGGACAACCGACTGGATACCGTAGATGGTCAACAGGTTCAGTATGACGAGGACGGCAATCTGCTGTTACTACCAGGCAAGCAACAGCCAGAAACGTATGCGTATGATGCCCGCAATCGTCTCGTACGTGCCGGACAAGCTCGCTACACCTATGATGCCGAATACGTGCGTACCTCCATGACATGGAACGGTAAGACGACACGGTACGCGGTCGACCAAAACGCTGACCTGACTCAGGTTCTTATGGAACTGGAGGAAAATGGAGCCGTAAAAGCGTATTATGTATATGGACTGGGGCTCATTGGTCGTGAAGATGCGCAAGGCGATTATTTGTCCTATCATGCGGATATGCGCGGCAGTACGACCCTTTTGACCGACGAGCATGGTCGAGTCACAGACCGTTATACCTACGGATTGTACGGGGAACTGGAAGTACACGAGGGCAGGACAAAACAGCCGTTTTGCTACAACGGTCGCGATGGAGTCATGACCGACCCGAATGGGTTGTATTACATGCGGGCGCGGTATTACCATCCGGGGTTAAAGCGGTTCCTGAACCGAGATGTGCTCCAAGGAGATATGACGGACGGGCAGACGTTTAACCGCTTTGCTTATGTGAACGGGGACCCTATACGATATATTGATCCGTTAGGATTAATGAAGGATTGTGAAAAGGGAGCTAGTGTATTTACTTCGCAAGGATATGCAACTAAAGTAAGCAATAAAACAAAAGTATATGGTACCCACAATCCATCAGACAGTGCTTCAACAATTTTAAGAAATGAACTTAAAGCAGCTGGGGTTGAAACACCTCCTTATCCAAATGCAGCACATCATATTATTCCGTGGAATGACCCTAGGGCTTATGATGCTCAACAGATTTTAAAAAGGTATGGTATTGATTTTAACTCAGCAGCGAATGGAGTCTTCTTACCTAATAAACCGTCTAAATATGTGGGTGATGAAGCTCTGCATATTGGAAATCATGGACCTGACTATATTAAATATGTAACCAAAGCATTACAAGAGACCGAGCAAATGGGTGGTACTCAGGCTGACATAGTTCACACTATAAATACAATAAGAGGCAAATTACTTAACGGTACTTTACCGTTAAATTGAAAGGAGAAGAATTAGGTGAGAATATGGAAGATTGAAAGTGATGTCAAAGGATATAATTCTCTTCAACTTGTTAATTTTGAAGATGACCAGGAAAGGTATTTTGGGAAATTTGAATCTTTAACACCACTTCAACAGAATTGGGGAGAAGTTCAAGTCTATACGATTGAGGAAGGGGAGTTGAGTGACCTGCCTCATTTTTGGGGATACTCAAAAGCAATGGTAATGAGTGAGAAGGCTAAAAAAGTACTGGAATCGAAGCTATCAAGTTGCGTAGAGTTTCTTCCACTACAGCATAAAGAAGGAAAGTATTATGTACTTCACGTCTTAAGTATTTTACAAGCAGTTGATTATGAAAGTGCTTTGCTACGAAAACTCCCTTCGGGTTTGGTAGTGGGTTTCGAAAAATATGCTTTTAAACCTGAAGTTATTGATGGGTACAATATTTTTAAGGTTTTTTTAAATGAACGTGTATATGGAACAGAAACTTTTGTCTCAGATGAAATAAAAGAAATAGTAGAAGAAAATAACTTAAAAGGATTTAAATTTATCGAGGTTTAGTTTATTAACATAAAAAAATTAAATATAGCTTTATTCTTAGCTTATAATCATGTGAAACAATCGCCTTGTTAAGGTTCATAGACCTTTAACGAGGCATTTTTTCTGGATTAGAGTTAGACTACTTAATTCGTGTTTTTCTAATATTAAAAGCAGCAATACGACGGAGAAGGCAGACTAACGAGCTATACGGATGGCAATGCCACCACCACCCTCTCCTACGATGCCAGTGGTTTGCTTTTATCTGAACGTAACGCAGCCGGACAGCTCATTGAGCAGCAAGACGAAGCGGGGACTGTTCGCAGGGCTTTCGACGCCGAGGGTCGCGTGGTAAGTGTCAAAGAAGATGGAAAAGACACCAAGCGCCGTTCCTACGATCTTTTGGGACGAATCGTCTCCAGCACAGATCAGTATGGGAATACACTACAGTACACCTACGATGCGGGAGGCAGACTAGCAACGCTCGTCTATCCAGATGGCAAGACGGTTCGCTATACCTACGATCTCGCAGGTCAATTGACCATGGTCACAGACTGGGCAGGTCGTATTACAAGGTATACGTATGATGAAAATTACCGCCTCATCCGTACAGAGCGACCGAACGGCACGGTAGAGCAGCGTCACTATGACGCAGCCGGACAGCTTCTGCGTCTTTGGGATCAAAATGCGCAAGGTGTCATGCTCCAGCAATATCGGTTTGTGTACAACGAGCTCGGGCAGATCATCCAAGAGGAAGAAAAGCAGTATACCTATGATGCCCTGCGGCGTCTGACGAGCGGAGCCATGGCAGGGCGAAAGATTCTCTATACCTATGACCAGGGCGGGAATATTACCGCTATTGGGGATTCAGCTTCGAGTCTTGCTACGGCGATGACGTACGCCAAGGACAACCGACTGGACACAGTAGATGGTCAACCGGTTCAGTATGACGAGGACGGCAACCTTCTGCTGCTCCCGGGTAAGCAACAGCCAGAAACGTATGCGTACGATGTCCGCAATCGTCTTGTTCGCGCCGGACAAGCTCGCTACACCTACGATGCAGAATACGTCCGCACCCCCATGACCTGGAACGGTAAGACGACACGGTATGTGGTTGACCAAAACGCCGATTTGACTCAGGTTCTTATGGAGCTGGAGGAAAGTGGAACCGCCAGAGCGTATTATGTATATGGACTGGGCCTCATTGGTCGTGAGGATGCGCAAGGCGATTATTTGTCCTATCACGCGGATACGCGCGGAAGCACGACCCTGTTGACCGACGAGCATGGTCGAGTCACAGACCGTTATACCTACGGATTGTACGGGGAACTGGAAGTACACGAGGGCAGGACGAAACAGCCGTTTTGCTACAACGGCCGCGATGGAGTCATGACCGATCCGAATGGGTTGTACTACATGCGGGCGCGATATTACCATCCGGGGTTGAAGCGGTTCCTGAATCGAGATGTGCTCCAAGGGGATATGACGGACGGGCAGACGTTTAACCGTTTTGCTTATGTGAATGGGGATCCAATTGGGTTCATTGATCCGTTGGGGTTGATGAAGTGTAAAGAGGGGACGGGTAAATCTTCGAAATCAAAGTTTGAGTTTGATTATGATACAGAACGTGAATTAGGCATTAAACGAATAACAGATGAATTTGGTGGGATGATTGAAAGTGTTGGAAACAGAAGTAAAACACTTAATCCTAAAGAAATCAGATTCATGCAAAGTTCTATCAGTAATAAAACTGGTCAGTATACGGTACTTGATAATGCTAAGGCATTTTCAGAAAACCCTTCTAAAATATTTGAATTAAACCCGATAAGAGTCTGGCAGGACGGGAAGGGGAACATATGGACACTCGACCATAGAAGGTTAGGGGCTGCTAGACTTGCCGATTTAGACAAAATTCCAGTTCAGTGGGCTTCTAAAGCAGAAGTTTATCAGGATGCATGGAAATTTTCTACAAGGGTCGATGGCAAATCTATTGCTTTAAAAATTGGCAAGGGCTTGAAGGAAGTTATCGAATAGGAGGACTTAACTTTGAATATTCATGATAAATTGGCAAATGTAAAAGACGTGGAAGGTTTCATAAGTTTTATTTATGCATTAGCTGAAGATTTAGAGCAAAATCCAAGCCAGTGGGCAAATACAGACCTTACAGATTACCTTAATGGAATTGCATCATGGGTTGAGGATAGATACGAACTAATTGAAGAATCAAAGGAAGAGTTTTCGGAAAATATAAATTGGAATTCAATAGCTACAATTTTATTTGTAGGAAGTAGATACGAGTGATTTTTTTCTCCAGAAATAAAAAAACAGAAATGACAAGAGAGATGGAAAAGAATTTGAGATAAGCTTTGGACACTTTTTGTGTAAATCTTGTTTACACTCCCAACAATAAGATCGTACAATACAACCAACAAATCAAACACTAAACAATTCAAACACTTGATAAACTTTTAAAAGCTCTTTCCCACTTGTTTTATGAGTAGGAATGAGCTTTTTTTGCATGCTCAAAATCAAAGGAGGATGAAACGAATGGCAAAACGTGAACAGGTAGTAGAGGAAACATTGGGTTTGATTGCTCAGGCACAAACAGAGTATCAGGCAATCGTAGAGGAAGTGAGAGGTTACTGTCAGAAAGCACGAGCGTTACGGCAACAGGCGGACGAGTTAAGACGATCTGGTAGTACCGACCCTCAAGTAGCAACAGAAATAAGCAAGCTACTGGAACAGGCTGACTATTATAACCATCTAGCAGATCAGAAGGACGGGCATTCCAGACTGGAAATACTTCGCCGCATAGATAGCTTGGAACGGGAAGCATCTGGATTGCGAAAGACTGTCCAGCACAACGAAAACGTGTTAGCCCGTCAACAGATAGAACTGAAAGAAACAGAACGAGAAGCTGTACTAATGATACAACGGGCAAAGGAACAAATACAGGAAACGGAACAGCTATTGGAGTCACAACGAGCAAAGCTCACAGAATTGGAGGGGAGCAGAATTGAGTAGGAAGTTGATAAAAGAATTTGAACCACTAGAGGAGATTATTGAGTCGGCAAACGAAGACGGATTTATAGAGATTGTAGATGATGAGGATATTATTTGTCCTATTCTCTAATCGAACAATGTCTTCCAGAAATAGCTGTTTCCTTTAGTGAATTTTTAGTGAATCTATCAGATGAAAAATACGAAAATGTTGAGGAGGATTTCTTGATTATATAGGTAGAGAAAAAGTGATAACTTGATACTTATGAATGAATGATTAGGAAAAAAGTTAAAGTTAGTTAATATAGCCTTGTTAAGGTTGTAACCTTAGCAAGGCTATTTCATACTCGTTAGTACTTTATTGAATACTAAATATGCTTCTTCTAATTCGGAGGAATATTTTATATGAATAACCTACCAATATTTAAGTATCAACCAAATGTGTACAATATTGGAGTATTCAAAAAGGTACCTGTACAAAATTGCAGTATTTGTAATAAAGAAACGGATTATATCTACATGGGACCATTTTATTCAATAGACGAAGTCGAAAATGTTTGCCCATGGTGCATTTATGAAGGAACTGCTACTAAGCAACATAATGGTGTCTTACAGGCAGCAGTAGAATATAAAGATAAGTTATTGTCTATGACTTATGATGACGAATCCAATGAGTATATGTATTTTATGGGATACGATGAGGTTGAACAGTTTGAGGATGATAAACTAGTGGAGTTACTCTTTCGTACCCCTGGTTACATTTCATGGCAGGAACCACAATGGCTAAGCCACTGCGATGAATTTTGTGCTTTTATCGGATACGTGAATAAAAGTGAGCTATCAGCAATGAAGATAGATTTACGAGATGAAGAATTATTAACAATAAAGAAAAATTATGGAATTGATACTTTGGACCAAGTAAGTGAGGATTCAGGAATATATTTGTTTCAGTGTATTAACTGCGGACAACATAGAATTCACATTGATCACACATAATTTGTGGGAAATTTATTACAAGCTATGTACACCTATTAAGTAGAATAGGGGACAGCCTCACCGACCTAGAATGGTAAGACGACACAAAATGTGGTTGACTAATGCAAATGGAGGGGAATGGAGTACGAAACATAACAATAATGGATTGGTTTACAACAGAATATTGCAAATCAAATGAAGAGCGTACCTTTTGATTCCAGAATTAAAATAACCGTGGAGAGGTAAAAAGTGTATGCAAAAAACATTTAAAACAATGAGAAGGTTGCTTGAAGAGGACCGTTCAATCTTGTAATAGGAGATATTGTAGAAGAACTTTCCTTTGAAACTATTGTAAGGAGACTATTCAGATAAACTTAGAAAATCATTATATGATTTAGACTAAAATGGAGGGAGTAATTAATGAATATCAAAGAAATGATCGACAAAATAAAAGGTTTTGATAATTGCATTATACATCCATCTATAGGTTTACCTAAGATCGAAGACCCACACATATTACCAGATGACGTGAAAGAGTTCTATGAACTTTGCGGGGGAATTGAATTATTTAAAGATGAAGATTTTGGTGTAGACATTGTATCTCCAAATACGGACTTAATGAATAGACTTATAGAGACAAAAGGTGAGGGCATAACATGGTATTGGTATGAAGAGGATTTTGAGTCTCTTGGAGATGCTTATGATGGTACCGATTAAGATTAATAATGAAAGTATAATAAGTACTACTTATACCTCAAGCGAGTAATATTGTCAGCATGATGAGGAAAAACAGCAGGGAAGGAGATTGTGTCATGATCATAAATGATCCGGTTTTTGGTGAACTTTCATACTTTCTTGTTTGGTCAAAGCACATGACCATTCATTTTTGCGGGAAAGAAACCGAGATAACACTCACGGTGAAGGGTGAGGAAGACGGTAAATTTGATGAAGAACAATACATGGCTTATCAATCACTCATGCAAAATTGGGAGCACATACAACAGAGAGTTTTGCAAGCGATCCTCGACTACTACATGCAAAAGCGGCATGAGCTCGGGTATGATATAGAGTACCAGGAAGATTATCCCCTAATTGAAACACAAGACCAACTACTCGAAAGGGTCGTTTTGCTTGAAATTGTTGTTCCCTATGGAGATATTTTTGAAGGGCGAGATATCGGATTACTCTTCGACTGCGCCTGGGACGAAGAAAATGGTCTAGGACTTCGGATTTTAAATGAAGAAATAACGGAAGTCGGCTACCAGGATGTTGCCATTTAACCTTTTAAATGAAAAGTGGAACTAGATTACACCAAGAAAGGTATATCGAATAGGTTCCAATGAGTAACAATCCTGATCAGCCTAGGTCTTACCTGGGCTTTTGCGTTTTCCCCAAATCCCACACTTTCCCCTTACTTTTCACGAGGTTATCCCGAACATTCCTGACGCTCATACGGTACGATTTGTTTGCAAGAAACAATAGGAGACAGGGAGTGTTCACACATGAAAAAAATGCTTTCCGTATCTGTAATCGCAGCGTGCTTGTTGGCAACCAGTGCGGTAGGAGTTTTTGCGGCGGAGAAAGAAGGAAAAGAAGCAGGGTGGAGCAGCTTGCCTGAAGTTCAAGCGCTAAAAGCATTGCAAGTGGAGCAAAAAGCTCTCCAAGATAAACTGAAGGCTCAAACTCAGACCAACAAACAAGCATGGGACATTCTTTGGGGCGATGTGACGCCAGAAGTACGTGAAACTGTGAAAAGCGCGCTGGCAGAGACAAAGCCACTCCGCGAAGAGAACAAGGCGCTATCGGCTGAACTGAAAGAAGCGAAGAAAGCAAAGGATAAAGAAAAGGTAGCGAGCATCAAGGCTGAAATCGCCGCGAACCATACCGCCATCGAAGAAAAACTGGTGCATATCCAAACAGAATTGACTCAGGTAAAAGAGAAAAAAGCGTCTTTTAAAGAGATGAACCAACAATTGAAGCCAATCCGTACAGAAAAGAAAGTGAACAAAGAGCAAGCAAAAGAACTGAAAACAAATGAGAAGAACACAGTGCAAGAAGCAAAAGAAGTATTCAAGGCTGGTGACAAGGAAAAAGCAGCGACATCCTTGCAAGAGGCTGCTGATCTGTTGAAAGAACTGATCGAGGTACAAAGCGAGATTTTGGAGCAAAAGCAAGCGATTTCCGAGATTATTCAATAAGGAACGTCTACGAGAATAGTGACAGCCCGAATCCTGTTACTAGACAGATGTTCCCTCTCACATAAGAGACAGAAAGTCCGTTGCACGCCAGCGGGCTTTTTTCATTCCCCAATTCGTCAAATTCCTTTGGAACAACTATATTAAAATAGAAGATAAAGACATAGGGGGAGGATGAGTTTCGCATGGATATTCTAGAGAGAGCGGATACGGTTGAGAGTAGGGAGGATATGGTTCAATTCATTTCTCATTTGATTAAGGATTATCAGCAAAATAAAAAAGAGTGGGCGAATATGTCCCTGGAAGAGTTCCTGAGTGGGATGGAGTCATGGATTGAAGATTGTGATAATATGTTAGCTGATCTTGAAGATGTAGACTGGAATTTGTTTGCTACCATTTTAATTGCAGGAAGCCGTTATGAGTAAATAGGAAAGGCCCTTGAACCAAATTCAAGGGCCTTTGACGATATAAGGGTTATCAATTTCTTCCCCGAGATTATCCAAATCTCGCGTAATATTGATGGTAATTAAGTATCTCGACTTGCCTTTATGCTTTCCCAGATCGACAACTTGATGTACCTCGATTACATCGTTTTCATACTCTTTATGAGAGTAGCACATTTCATCTAGCGTGGATGTAAGGTCTGTGTTGTCCCAATTCGCTATTTCCAATTCTACATATAATTGATTTTTCTTTATGTTCACCTAGCTTCTCTCCCTTGTTTGATTTCTATTAATTCCTTTATCATCTTATAAATGGTAACCAAAGTGCAAATAGCAGGAATAGTCGAGGCGAAAAAGCCCCTCTCCTTGCCTCAAAATCATATCATCCAGGACTAACGACCCATTGAATAATACCGATTGTAAGATTGTGTATAAAATAATGGTCTTATTTGGAAAGGTGAATCCATTCACAAGGACAATGCGCGGGCCAAGCTGGACATGGATGATCAGCAGGATCAGAGCACGGCATATAGGTTCTCTTCCTCCTATTTCAACGCACTGATTTCAGCCATTCGCTTCTTTGTGATGCCGATTTTCGTCATGCTGACTTGAGCGGAGCTATCTTCTCTTATGCCGAGGGACAAGGAGTTAGTGTGGACGAGCTGCATCGTGTACCGGGCTTACTCGGTGTCCAATTTGCATATGCTGATTTGGAAGGAGCGGATTTTCGCCATTCTCGTCTGTATCATGCGAATTTTCATGGAGCGAATATGCGAAATGCCGTTTTTTTCGAGAAGGACCGTGAACGCTTTGCATTGAGTGTAGCACAGAGGCAGCAGATTGAGTGGAAAACGGAATAAAGGAGGCGGGATTACATGCGCGATTATTATTTGTTAGCAGATGATGGTCGAAATGCTCAAAAGGTCGTACCATCGGGTCTGGGGCTGCAAAAGGAAAACGCCTTCGAGCAACTCCCGCCGATATCCGTTCTCGAGGTTCATTTGAAAGGAACGGTAAAGAGACTTGTATTAGATACCGATAAGATAAAGGCACATCAATTCTTTAAAGTTCAAGGTATCTTGGAGCCGTATATCGTGGGGAGTCTGGAAGGATGCAGAGTTGCTTGCAGCGAATTTATCATCCCGTTCGAGGACAAAACCTACTAGCAAATCTTGTTCGCGACCTCGGTAAACGGGCGGGCACTACTCGGGAGCTTTCATTTTGAGTCTGGGGAATGCTCGTGTGGCAGCCTTTGGCCCAAGCGTTGATTCGCACGCTGCGGGTAGAGAACATTTTATCATGACAGAACAGGGAGGTTTCCAATTGGAACAGCAGCAACATCAACAGCAATGGCAAGTGAACGTGCCTGAAAACGAGCGGGTTATGTCGGTCAAGGAATGGATGATTACTTTTTTAATTATGATGGTGCCCGTGGTCAATCTCGTGATGTATTTTGTTTGGGCATTTGGCAGTGAAGGCAATCTAAACAGAAAGAACTGGGCCAAAGCGAACTTGCTGATCATAGGTGTTTGCATCGGTTTGTACTTGAGTGTCTTCTTTTTGATTCTGATCTTGGCATTCATTGGAGCAGCGGTTGAACAATAGCGAGAACGGTGGATTGGCAAAAAACATGGAGGGTGTAGAATGGATCACCAAACGTATGTGGAAGGAAGCGTAGCGGAAAACGAAAAGGTCATGACGATGAAAGATTGGATACTCGTCTCGTTGTTCATGATGATTCCGATCGCGAATATTGTTTTGTTATTTGTCTGGGCTTTTGGTTCAGACGGGAATCTGAATCGTAAAAACTGGTCAAAAGCTACCTTGTTGTTAATGGCCATTCTTTTGGGTTTATACTTCGTCTTTGGTACGATAATCGCCATTATCACGTTTATTTTACTCGCCATGGAAGGGCAATAAGGGACGATGCTAGTACGTCGATCAGGCATATTCCAACTCGAATTACCGAGGAGGAATATGCCTTGTTTTTTATACCAGCTTTGCTTTTTTGACGTGCTTTTTCCTCCGTACAAGAATCATTCCTAAAAAATAGAAACCCTCATTTGTTCATCACGTATTACTACAGTGAAATCCAGACCTTACAAGTGAGGTGTCGTACATTGGCAATAGAGATATCGAAAGTAAGTACTTCAAGAGGGAAGATCCAATATCATTGGAGCGGAAACGGCCAACCCAATATCGTTCTCATTAACGGTGGCTCAGGACCGATAGAAGGCTGGATGAAAATACAACCGGATCTTTCAGAGACGTCATCTGTCTTTTCCTATAATCGTCTTGGTGTTTCGGGTAGTGATAAGCCGCAAGAACCCCAAGACGGACTCACGATTGTAGAAACGTTACGGGAGGCATTAACGTTAGTAGGTTTTGAACCCCCATTTTTGCTAGTCGGACATTCATTAGGGGGATTATATGCAAATTTATATGCCCGGTGTTACCCCGACGAAGTAGCTGGCGTTGTCTTTTTAGAATCCAGCCATCCGAAAGATATCGGCCTTGAGAAATATCAAGGTAAGGTAGTCAAAACCATTAACAAAATACTCTCCATGTTTGATTCCTGGTCTCCCCATAAACCATTCAATGAAGTTCATTTTGTCAAAAAAACAGTGGAACAAATCCATGTAATCGATTCTTTTCCCGACATCCCTGTTTATGTGATTACAGGTGGAAAAGAAAATCGTATGATGCCAGAAGAAGTACGCAAAAAACGAATCGAGCATCAGTTGGAACTGCTTTCATTATCAAGCACCAGCAAACATATCCTCGCTAAAAACAGTGGACATTTTCCTCAATTTACCGAGCCCGGAGTCGTCATTGATACGATCAAAGACTGTGTCGAACAAATCCAACAAAAAACGTTGTAGCCCACCTGCCAAGCCGAGCTTTGCTACGCATTCATCAGCCAGTTATTACCTATTCCTTGTAGCAAAAGTGTAACGGAGCTTTTCCTCTATTCGTGATATCCTGAAGATAGCAGCAATTCCGATCACACAGAAAGGAAGAGGTCCATGTCAGATGAGAAAGAGTCCCGACTCTGCCAACGCTCCAAACAGATTCATAACCGCACGTTTGTCGTGACCTGCAAAGAGTTTTTGGTGAAGCAAGCAGACTTTCTGTTGGACGTATTCTCCGATGTTGAAGGCGAGATTGGTCCTATCAAGAACGGTGCGAAAATTCAGGTAGGCTGGACCATTCTTATGGTTTTCGAACGGGATGGGTATATGGAGATCGTCGCACCCAACTACGACACGAATCCTTTTTCCGAAACAACTTCTGACCTGTCTGTGTCCTTGGTCGTGCAAATGGCGCAAAACAACTGTTTAAAAACCGTGCGAGCAGAAGGGGAAGCTGCTTTGTTCCAAGATAAAATTGTGGTGGCAAAAGGTGCATTTGAACAAGACCATGTCTATTTACAGCGTGCAGAAGATGTTCGAAAAGGTGACTCCGGGTGGTATCTTGGGCCTGTGGAAGGTGAAGTAGATAGTGACCAGCTAGAGTCATACTACGTTTACCAACTGCTAAAGCTACGTCCGTCTCTCTTGCAAGCATTGGCTTTGCCACGAGGCTACATTGTCGTTTTCCAAGGAGAGCAGATCGAAGCAGTTTTGGACGAGCACGATGAAAATGTATGGCCGACACTTCATTAGCGGCCGCTATTTAACTCCGCCAATACTTTATTCACGAGCTGATCCGCTTGCCGCGTCGTTTCGGGCAAACGATATTTGGGAGAGAGCTTGGTGATCCATGCGCATGCAGTTGGCAAAGAAATTCCGTGTCCGATCGAGACGAATATCGGTTTGATATTCGGTTGTGTGCGCAAGACTCCACCGATGATTTCACCCTGATCGATCAAAGGGGAATACGCACCTCTTTCCTGTGCGGGTTCTTCGTGTTCACCGAGCAGTCTCGTTTTTCCACAGCCAATGGTAGGAATGTCAAACAGGACACCCAAATGACTGGCTAGTCCGAATCTTCGCGGGTGAGCGATTCCTTGTCCATCGCAGACGACGAGCTGCGGGGTTGTTTTTAGCTCCTTGAATGCACTCACCAACGGCGGCAGCTCTCGAAAAGAAAACAATCCGGGAATATACGGGAATTCGACGGTGTCTTGAATGACGACAGACTCGACGACTTGCAGGGAAGTGGCGTCGAGGATGACGACACCAGCGACTAACAAATCGGACTCGGCATGATAGGCGACATCGACTCCGGCGATAAAGCGTACGTCCGCTAGTTGATCTTCTTTTTTTACTTGCTGGGCTAGTTGTCGCTGCAAGTTGATGGCGTCTTGCTCATCAATGTTCCAAGGATGGTGGATAATCGGCTCCATCTGTTTACCTCCGGATGATAGAAGATTTGTTCATTATAACCAATGGAAGCATTGCGATCCAAGTCTTAGGAACAATCTTGAGAAAATACGTTGACTTCTCGGATGAAAAGCACTATTTTGTAACCGACCGAATGATCATGTTCGGGAAGGAACGAGGAGGGTTCGTCGTGAAAATCGCAGTAGTAGGAAGCATCAATATGGATCTTGTAACCCATGTACATCATTTGCCCAAAGCAGGAGAAACGATCGCAAGCCATCACTTCGAGCTGATCCCGGGAGGAAAGGGAGCGAATCAGGCAGTAGCCGCGTCTCGCCTGGGTGCACATGTCTCCATGATTGGAATGGTAGGAGAAGATGAGAATGGCCGGGTCATGCTGGGAGGGCTAACGGATGCGCACGTTCACATAGAGGGGATCAAATGCTCGGGTACGACAGGCATGGCTTTTATCAATGTAAGTGATGATGGGGAAAATAACATCGTGCTCGTTCCGGGTGCGAATGGGCTCGTCAGCACCGAGCATCTTGCAGACAATCTGTCTATTTTAAAGGAAAGCGACGTCGTATTACTCCAACTGGAAATCCCGATGCACGTCGTGGAATATACAGTCAAAGAGGCTGCCCGACTCGGTAAACTGGTCATTTTAAATCCGGCACCGGCACGTGAGCTATCCAGTGAGCTATTAACCCATGTACATACCTTAACCCCAAATGAAACAGAGCTTTCTATTCTCACAGGAATGCCTGTATCTACGATAGACGAAGTACATACAGCAGCCAAAAAGCTATTGTCTGCTGGACCAAAGCGCGTCATCGTGACATTGGGGGAAAAGGGGGCTCTGTTAGTAACCGCCGATGAGGCGACCCATATCCCGGCTTTCCGCGTAGAGCCAGTGGATACAACTGCGGCAGGCGATTCCTTTACAGCAGCTTTTGCCGTTGGAATCACACAAGGAATGACAGAAACGGAAGCGGCCACTTTTGCCAGCAAAGTAGCAGCGATTGTCGTTACAAGGAACGGTGCTCAACCATCCCTGCCTACTTTCGATGAAGTACAAGCATACTCTTTTTAATGGGGGAGAATGATGGAGAAGGTCAATGTAGCTGAAAAGTTTGCGTTATTCCATGAGTATTGGAATCCCAAAATTGCAGGCGAAATCAATGACTCCTATGTAAAGCTGGCGAAATTGAAAGGTGAGTTTGTCTGGCATCAGCATGAAAATGAGGATGAGATGTTTTTCGTTGTGAAAGGGAAGCTGCTTATTAAATTTCGCGATAAAGATGTTTGGGTAAACGAAGGCGAATTTCTCATTGTTCCAAAAGGTGTAGAGCATATGCCAGTTGCAGAGGAAGAGGTTCATGTATTATTGCTTGAACCAAAGACGACGCTCAATACTGGAGATCAAGTAAACGAAAAAACAGTAACAGATTTAGAGAGGATATAATCAAAGATCAAGCCTGTTTTGAGAGATGATTTTCAAAATGGGCTTTTTCTATAGGCATGGTTTACAGTTGCAGATATTTCATTTGTTGACCGAACGGTACATAATGTGTAAGATTTCCATAACAGTTGGAAACGAAAGGAGGATTCCGTTGAGTAAACGTGGCAGACCTCGTGATTTTGATTACACGTCCATCGTAGATGTGGCCATGAAAACGTTTTGGTCAAAAGGCTACAATGGTTGTTCTACGCATGATTTATGCAGTGATACTGGACTAGGGAAAGGTAGCTTGTACAATACGTTTGGCAGCAAACAGGACCTTTATCTAGCGGTGGTGGAACACTATCACGATACTGGGATTCAAGAACAGCGGGCATTATTGGAAAGCCCGGGTTCCGTGAAAGAACGGTTGCAAAACTTTTTAGCTTGGGCATTGGTGGAAGACTTTGAATCAACGAATCCAAAGGGATGTTTGCTGATCAATGCGGGATTGGAACGGGCAAAAGACGATCCCAAGATTGAAGAAATCGTCTCCAGACATGTTGAACTTTTGAAGCAAACGATGGAACAAGTGATGGAAGAAGGCTTGCGAACGGGCGAAATCGCCAAAAAACGATCTGCTGTGGATTTGGCTAGCCTATTTTTAAGTAGTTACTATGGCTTCCGTGTGTTGAATACATCCACACAAAATCGGGCATTGGCTGAACAAATCATGAATGGCACCATGGAATCTATCTTCGGCGCGTAAAGCGCTCTTTTTTTGAGTGATTTTTGTACCGAGTGTTACAATAATAAGCGAGGAGTGTTTCTTCATGCCGTCGATGATTTATTTGTTAGCGGTAGCGATTTTTGCGATGACGACTTCTGAATTTATGGTGGCTGGGATGATGAATGAGCTTGCCGATGATTTCGATGTGACGATCCCCTCCATCGGGTATTTCATTACAGCGTATGCAGGAGCAATGGTGATAGGGGGCCCCATCCTAACAGCAACTCTCTTGCACATTCGCCGAAAACAAGCGCTGCTTTCTTTGGTTGCCGTCTTCTTCCTTGGCCAATCGTTGGGAGCATTGGCTTGGAATTACGAGTCAATGATGCTTGCGCGTATCCTAACGGGTATTGCTTCATCCGCAGCGTTTGGCATCTCCGTCAGTATTTCAGCCAGCCTGGTTCCCTCTCATTCACGGGGAAAGGCCGCTTCGATTGTTTTGGCTGGCCTAATGATAGCTACTGTCATCGGACTTCCTCTGACAACCGTGATTGCACAATTTTTCGGCTGGAGAATGAGCTTTTGGGCTGTGGCCGTTGTCGTATTGCTATCAGGGATCTTGATTCAATGGTTGCTCCCTTCCTCTGCACAAAAAGACCAGATAAACGTAGCGGATGAGCTTGGCAGCTTTCATAATCCGCATCTTTGGGCCGCGTATGCAACGAGTATGCTGATCATTGGCGGTACCTTCGCAGCGTTTAGTTATTTTACTCCGATTCTTACGGATGTAACGGCATTTTCGGATGCGAGTATCCCGTATTTGCTTGCCCTTTATGGGATCGCGACGGTGATCGGAAATATTGTGATTGGCAGACTTGCTGATCGTTTTACCATGCGAATCCTTGTAACGGGATTAAGCATACTCTTAGCGGCATTGGTTCTGTTTGCCGTAGGAGCCGAAAATATATGGATCGCTGTGCTGTCCATTGTTCTGATTGGATTGACGGGTGTTGCGATGAATCCGGCCATGATCGCACGAGTTATGAATACAGCAGGCAGTGGGACGATGGTAAACACTGTGCATACTTCCTTTATTACATTGGGTGTTGCGATTGGGTCTTCCTTAGGTGGGATCGGGATCAGCAGTGGCTACGGGCTTGTATCACCATTGTGGGTAGGTGCTTGTTTAGCTGGTATAGGGTTACTTTCGATCGTTCCTTATCTGCGAAAGGGCAAAGTGTAAAAAACCATACAATCCCTCTTGAAAGTCAAAGAAGGTCAAACTATAATAAAGTCATCGAAGGTCAGGAAAGGTCAAAGATCAAAAATCGAAGACCTTCTGAATTCCAAAACAACGCTTTTGGGGGGATTGAATATGCATTGTGAAATCTGTAAACAACGAGAAGCAACTGTGACTGTTCATATACGCTTACAAAATCAGCAACAGAAATACGATCTGTGCAAAGACTGCCAGACAAAGCTGACCAACAAAATGGGAGTGGGCATGGGCTTTAGTCCGTTCTCCTCCTTCTCTGGACTGGATGAGTTCCTGCAAGGCTTTGCTCAAGGTTCGATGAACGCTGGCAAATCTTCCAGCCAACCGCAGCCACAAGCACCAGAGCGTGGTGGAGGCATCCTCGATGACCTGGGTCGTAATCTAAACGATGCGGCACGTGCAGGACTGATTGACCCTGTGATTGGACGCGAACAGGAAATTGAGCGTGTCATTGAGATTTTGAACCGACGTAACAAAAACAATCCAGTTCTGATCGGAGAGCCAGGAGTCGGGAAGACGGCGATTGCGGAAGGCCTCGCCCTGCGTATTACGGAAGGGCAAGTACCGACCAAGCTGAAAAACAAGCAGGTGTACATTTTAGATGTCGCCTCTCTGGTTGCAGGGACGGGAATTCGCGGACAGTTCGAGGAAAAAATGAAGCAAGTGATTGCCGAGCTGCAAAAACGCAAAAATGTCATCCTGTTTGTGGATGAGATTCATCTCTTGGTGGGAGCAGGCTCTGCGGAGGGATCCATGGATGCAGGGAACATTCTGAAGCCTGCGCTAGCTCGCGGTGAGTTGCAACTGGTTGGGGCAACAACGTTAAAAGAGTATCGCGTGATTGAAAAAGACGCTGCTCTGGAGCGCCGCCTGCAGCCAGTTATGGTCAAGGAACCAACCGTAGAACAAGCCATCGAGATTTTAAAAGGATTGCGTCCGAAATACGAAGCATTCCACCAAGTTGCTTACTCGGATGATGTCATTCGTGCTTCCGTGGAATACTCCCATCGTTACATCCAGGATCGATTCTTGCCTGACAAGGCGATTGATCTCATGGATGAAGTGGGCTCTCGCTTGAATCTGAGATCCTCCGCGGTTGATACGGCAGAGCTGCATGAGCGGCTGGCACAAATCAATCAGGAGAAAAAGGAAGCGACGGAGCAAGAAGCATACGAACGAGCTGCCCGTCTGAGAGACGAGGAAGCGGGTATTTTAGAGAAGCTGGATCAAATCGAAGGCAAGGAGCAACGCGTTCAGGTTGACGTCACGGACATCCAAGCCTTGATCGAGCAAAAGACTGGGATTCCGGTTACCAAGCTGCAAAGTGATGAGCAGATGAAAATGAAAAACCTGGCCGCACATTTGGAAGCAAAAGTCATTGGTCAATCCGAGGCGGTCACTCAAGTAGCGAAGGCGATTCGACGCAGTCGGGCAGGTCTGAAACCGAAAAACAGACCGATCGCTTCCTTCCTGTTCGTCGGTCCGACTGGCGTAGGGAAGACAGAGCTGTCCAAAGCATTGGCAGAGGAGCTGTTTGGGACCCGTGATTCCATGATCCGCCTCGATATGAGCGAGTACATGGAGAAGCACTCGGTATCCAAATTGATCGGTTCTCCTCCTGGCTACGTCGGTCATGAAGAAGCAGGTCAGCTAACAGAGCGCGTACGCCGCAACCCGTACAGCATTATCCTGCTGGATGAGATCGAAAAAGCACACCCGGACGTGATGCACATGTTCCTGCAAATTCTGGAGGATGGTCGTCTGACAGACAGTCAGGGTCGTACGGTGAATTTTAAAGAGACGGTCATCATTGCTACGAGCAATGCAGGTGTGAGCGAGCGAAAAATCTCCGTCGGCTTTGGAGCAAAAGCGCCCGAGCCTGCTACCGTGCTGGATTCTCTCGGGGCGTACTTCAAGCCGGAGTTCCTGAACCGCTTCGACTCGATCATTTCCTTTGCCCATCTGGAAAAACAGGATTTGGTCAAAATCGTCGATCTGCTGCTGCAAGATGTGAGGGGCAATCTGTTTGAGCAAGGAATGGAGATCACCGTGACAGATGCCGCAAAAGAAAAGCTGGCTGAGTTGGGCTACAACCCTTCCTTTGGGGCACGTCCATTGCGACGCGTGATTCAGCAATATGTCGAGGATGGCATTGCAGATTTGGTGATGGAAGAAGACGATGTGACAGCTATGGTCATTGATGTTGAGGATGATGTCATTCGAGTGAAAAAAGGATAACCGTCGTAAAAAAAGAAACCCCGATCTGGGGTTTCTTTGCTTTTTATGATCGTCTTTATTTATTCATGACTTTCTCATTGACGCCGTTGCTGACTCCAGCGCTTTCCATTTTCACTTGGCGGCGCTTGGCGATGATTTTCTTCACCCATAGCCCGACCAAGATGAGCGGCACAACGGTGAGAAAGATATAGAGAGAAACGTTATGGACCATATTTTCCGCCATTTTGCCGTAAAAATAAAACAAAAATCCGACTGCGTAAAATTTGACTGCCCGTCCAATTGCCGCGTACCCAATCAATTTCCACAACGGGAATTTCAAGCAACCCGACATGATTGTAAACACTTTAAACGGAATGGGGGTAAACGAACCGATGAAGATCGCGACTTCGCCTTTCTTTTGGAACATCGCTGTGGCAGAATCAATCCATTCCTTCTTGAGGATTTTGTAGAGAACGGATTTGCCTAGTACTTTACCAATAAAATAACCGACGGGTGTCCCTAACAGACAAGCGATGTAGCCTACCGTTGCAATCCACAAGGCCTGCGAAGGATCAACGAGGCTGAGTGGTACTTGAAGAAAGAAGGCAGGAACGGGAAAGATGACTGCGTCTGCAAAAGAATGGATGAACATTCCCAAATAGCCGTATTCCATTAAGAAATCTAAAATGTTCTGAAACATCTATTTCTCCTTTGTCATTCTATCGTTAACTGCCAGTCATCAACTTAATCGAGTCGGATCGTACCAGGTTTTTACGCTTTATTGGAATGTTCAGCATCACACCGAGTAAGCCCAACAAATTATATGTGTATAGATGCGATTCTACTTCAAACTGGCCGACTATGGAACGAATTTTTTTGGATTGGGATTCACTTACTATATAACGATATACCGCAATCGATGCATTTTGAAACAATACCAACGAAGCCTCGGGGGAAATCATGTTTCTGTATCTGATAATACGATGTAGATCGTTTTCTGGTTACTCAACATTTTGGAACCAATACTTCCATTATCGAGATTTCGTTGTTGTCCAATAACGCACTCTCGCCGGATTTTATCTACGACGTAAGGCGGATAGGTTATCGGTGCATGCGGCGTAACACATCCATCAACACCTCAATCCCTTGCTCAATCACTGCTTCCTTGGCATAGGACACATTCAGCTTCAACATATTTTCTTGCGGAAAGCCCATCAAGTAATTTTTGTCAGTAGCATCCACAAGGATCGAGCGTTTTTTGAGCTGGCTGATAACAGCAGAGACCGGGGTGGAATCGTTCAAAACAATGTGCGTATGAATCCCCGGATACGCAAAGGGCTGAAAGCTGAACAGATTCTCTTCATTCGCCGCAAAATGGTTCAAGGACGCCATTAGCAGGTTGGATCGCCGTTGATAGGAACTGCGTATTTTTTGCTTGTGACGCTCGAACATTCCGCTTTTTAGGTAAATTTCCAACGCAGCTTGAGAGAGCATGGAGCTGTCGATATCCATGAGTCGCTTGTGCTGGTTGAAGGAATCCTTAAGCGCGTCAGGTATAACGGCTACACCCAAACGCAGCCCGGGAAAAATAATTTTGGAATAGCTTTTTAAATAGATGGTGCGAGAAAAGCGATCATAGGTAAAGAGGGGATCAGCTTTGCTGTCATGCTCAAGGTCTGCCATGTAATCGTCTTCTACGATATAGACGTCATACTGTTGGGCAAGCTCCACAATACGCTGTTTATCCTTTCGACTGTACGTCGTACCGAGCGGACTATGATAGCGAGGCATCGTATAGAAAAACTTGATCTCTCCCTTTCGGAAAATAGACTCCAGCTCTTCTAAATCGATTCCTTGGGCAGTGCGTTTGATCCCGACGACAGGGTGCTTGCGTACTTGCAAACTTTCAATGAAAAGGTGGTAGCTGGGCTGCTCAATCAGAATCGTTTCCTTGCCATTTGGAAAAGGAAGACTGCACAGCAAGGATAGAGCTTGTTGGACACCGGAGGTAATGAAAATATTACCCGGGTCCGTAAAAACCTGATGGTTCCCAAGCAGCTTGGCGATGACGGCAATGAGCGATGGCAAGCCTTGTGTAGTTCCATATATGAAAAGATCGTTTTTATAGGTTTCAATCGCTTTATTGATGCAGTGTTGAAAGTCGACATAAGGAAAAAGGTCAGGATCGGGAGCAGAGGTCGCAAAATCGATCATGGACGTATCTGCGGGTTGTATCTTCTTTTGTTTTTTCACGACGTAGTAACCGCTTCGGTCGACTGAGTAGATGAGGTGACGCTTTTCGAGCTCATTCAAAGTGCGGATGACAGTGCTCTTGCTGCATTGGTAGCGAGATGCGAGCTCCCGAATGGAGGGAAGCCGGTCTCCGTCTCGATAGGAGAGGCTTTCAATCAATGTTTCGAGTTCATTTTGAAGCTGCAAATATTTGTGCATCCAAAACATTCCCTTACTACCGGATTTGTATCGGTACAGTTACTCCTTTTTTGCATTGTAGCACGATTAATCCCCTATTACTATTAACCTAAGACGGCCGTCTGTAAAAAGTCCCCAGTAGGAGAGATACATACGATGAAAGACCAACAAAAAGCGATTCTTGCGGCATTACTGAATGCAGGGATTACCGGCTTGTCGTTTTTGTTTCTGAAAATGGCACTCGCTGTAACCAACCCGGTTGATACTTTGGCACACCGTTTTACCGTGGCATTTATCGCTGCATCCATTCCGATCGTGTTTGGGTGGATCAAGCTGTCCATCAAGCCAAAAGACATGCTCACGATTATACCGCTCGCCATGCTGTACCCCGTGCTGTTCTTTACCCTTCAGGCGTTTGGACTGGTGTATACCACTTCCTCTGAAGCAGGGATTATTCAAGCAACCGTTCCGATTTTTACTATGATCATGGCGGCATTCTTTTTGGGAGAGTCTTCTACGTGGCTGCAAAAGCTGTCCACGCTTTTATCCGTAGGAGGCGTCGTGTACATTTTTGCAATGAAGGGGCTGGGTGTAAACGCAGGCTCAGGGAGTAGTATCGGTACCATTCTCATCCTGTTATCCGCGTTTTCTTTAGCGGGGTATAGTGTTCTGGCGAGGAAAATGACAAAGTCCTTTCATTATATAGACATGACGTATATGGTGGCGTTGCTCGGATTTTTGTTTTTTAATGGCTGGTCAGTCATTCGCCATAGTGCAGAGGGAACCTTGTCGACGTATTTTGCCCCTTTCGCCAGCTCGGCGTTTATCATTTCGATTGTATTTTTGGGGATACTGTCCTCGCTCATGACGTCTTTTATGACCAACTTTGCCTTGTCCAAGATGGAAGCATCCAAACTCAGCGTGTTTAACAATTTGTCTACATTGGTGACCATCGTGGCAGGCGTCATCTTTTTGCAGGAACAACTGGCATACTACCATCTTATTGGCGCGGTGATGATTATTATCGGGGTGATTGGGACGAATTTCCTAGGGGCAAGATCCAAAAACCAGAATCGCACGTCTCAACCGAAATCCACTTCTGTATGAGAAAATAAAAGGGATACGCAACAGAGCGAATGTTTATTCATTGGCTCTGTTTGTTTTTGTGGAGGAATCGTTCGTGAAACTGTTTACAAATCGTATCATACACGATATAGTTACCTAGATTGTGAGTATAATGACATATGGTGAGATGACGGAATGAAAAAAATTATACATCTGGATTCGATTGAAAAGAGATTTGCAGATACTGTCGTCGTCCCCTCTTTTTCTCTCTCCATTGAAGAAGGGGAGTTTTTGACGTTACTCGGCCCCAGTGGCTGTGGGAAAACGACACTGCTGCGAATGATTGCTGGCTTTGAGCAGCCAACGACTGGGGAAATTTTCCTTGACGAAAAACCACTCAGCCATGTGCCACCGTATCAGCGCGATATGAACATGGTGTTCCAGCAATATGCTTTGTTTCCACACATGACCGTGGAGCAAAACATCCTGTTTGGTTTGAAAATGAAAAAAGTGAACGCAGCTGAACAACAAAAGCGTTTGGAGGAAGTACTTCAGTACGTCCAACTGACAGAATTGCGGAAGCGCACGCCTAAGCAGCTGTCTGGCGGACAACAGCAACGCGTAGCAATCGCACGGGCGATTATTAACAACCCACGCGTTCTGCTTCTGGACGAGCCTCTAGGTGCTTTGGACTATCAATTGCGAAAAAGCTTGCAGCTCGAACTGAAAAACTTGCAGAAAAACTTAGGGATAACGTTCATTTACGTCACCCATGACCAAGAAGAAGCGATGGCGATGTCCGATCGCATCGCGGTTATGAACAAGGGACGAATTGAACAGATTGCTTCTCCAGCAGAGATTTACAACTCCCCGCAAACCCTGTTTGTGGCTACCTTTATTGGGGAAAACAACATTTTCCGGGAAAACGGAACGAATGCAGCCGTGCGTCCAGAAAAGATCAAGTTGTACCCGGTTGACTCCGACAAGGACAAGCACAAGAAGCTGGGCACTATTGCTGACGCGGTGTTCCTCGGCAATTTGCGCAAGGTATTTATCCGCCTCGAGGGGCAGGATATGACCGTAATGGCACACCAGTACGCAGGTGACGGTCTGGACTGGCAGGTGGGAGATCAAGTGGCCATTGGCTGGGCACAGACGGACGAGGTGATTCTTCCTTGTTAAACAAGAAGCCGGTAAAACTGCTCGCGCTTCCCGCCCTTTTGTGGATGGGTGCGCTTTTCGTCCTGCCTATGCTTATGATCGCCATATTGTCTTTCCTCAAAAGAGGCACGTACGGGCAAGTTGTCTATGAGTTTACGCTGAACAATTACATCCGTATTTTCGATCCGCTGTATGGTCAAATTTTTGGGGATACGCTGGTCGTGGCGGTTCTAACAACGGTATTTTCGATCTTGTGCGGCTATCCCTTAGCGTATTACATTTCACGGCTGGAAAAATCGACGCAGCAAATATGGCTTTTGCTCGTGATGATTCCGTTTTGGATCAACTTCTTGGTCCGATCCTATGCGTGGGTAATCATCCTGCGTTCGCAAGGTGTAATCAATACGTTCCTGCAATCGCTGGGCATTATTTCGGAGCCGCTGCCGCTTTTGTACAATTCGGGTTCTGTCCTGCTCGGGATGGTGTACACACTCTTGCCGTTTATGGTACTGCCGATTTATGTGTCGCTGGAGCAGATGGATCGTCGTAAGCTGGAAGCAGCGTATGACCTGGGTGCAACGCCTTGGAAAGCTTTTTGGCATGTGACTCTGCCGATGACCAAGACAGGTGTCGTCACTGGCTCGATCCTCGTATTTGTTTCATCTATCGGGATGTTCGTCGTTCCGGATGTCATGGGAGGAGCGAAATCGGCTCTGATCGGAAACGTCATTCAAAATCAATTTTTGTCTGCGCGTGACTGGCCGTTTGGTTCTGCCTTGTCCATCGTGCTGATGCTATTGTCCATGCTGTTGATTCTTCTTTATTTCCGCGCTACCAAAGCGAGCGAGACAAAGGAGGGATCAGCATGAAAACATTACGTCGAAACGCACTATCTGGATACTCGTGGCTGATGCTGGTCTTTTTGTATCTGCCAATCTTGATCCTTGTCCTTTATTCGTTCAATGATTCACGGATCAACGCTACGTGGACTGGTTTTACGTGGAAGTGGTACGTTTCTTTGTTTGAAAACAGGCAGGTCATGCAAGCGCTGATGAACAGCTTGACGATTGGGGTTATCAGCAGCGTTATTGCAACGGTTTTGGGTACGGCTGCCGCATTGGCGGTCAAGCATTATTCGATTCGTTGGAGCAACATCTTCAACGGGCTGATGTACTTGCCGATCGTCATCCCGGAGATCATGATGGGGTTGGCTTTGCTCGTGCTGTTTAGCCAGGTACAGATGGAGCTGGGGAAAGTGACCCTGATCCTGGCTCACGTTACGTTTAGCATGCCGTATGTGATGGTCATTATCTCTGGCCGTTTGGCTGATATGGGCAAAGAACTGGAAGAAGCATCTCAAGATTTGGGAGCAACTCCATGGGAGACATTGCGCTATGTGACGCTGCCTCTGATCATGCCAGGGATTATCGCAGGCTTCCTGATGGCGTTTACCCTGTCGCTGGACGATTTCATTATTTCGTTCTTCGTGGCTGGTCCGAATTCGACCACATTACCACTCTATATTTACGGGTTGGTCAAACGAGGCGTCTCGCCAGAAGTGAATGCACTCTCGACACTTTTGATCGTGAGTACAGTCCTTTTGGTTGTGGTAGCCGAGATTTTCCGCCGAAAAGACTCGAAAAATAATCAATCCATCCTTTAGATACATCATGGAGATTTCATAAAAGCAATCCTATAACTGATTTGGAGGTTGAGAGGAAAAAATGAAACGTTTCAAGTCCTTGATGATCGGCGCTTTGACCGCCGTGCTTGCGGTGACTGCTGTAGGCTGCTCATCGTCATCTGAGCAAGAGCAACAAGTATTGAATATTTATAGCTGGGCAGACAACTTTGACCCAGACGTCATCAAAGATTTTGAGCAAAAATTCAACGTCAAGGTTAACTATGATGTATACGGCAGCAACGAAGAAATGCTGGCAAAAATTCAAGCGGGTGCATCCGGCTACGACCTGATTCAACCTTCCGACTACATGGTAGGCACTATGATTCAGTTGGGCCTCCTGGAAGAGTTGAACAAAGCCAATATCCCGAACATGGGCAATATCGTGTCTACGTTCAAGACACCTCCTTTTGACAAAGAAAACAAGTATTCACTCGTATATACATGGGGAATTACCGGGATCGCTTACAACAAGAAATATGTAAAAGAAACCCCGACAAGCTGGAACGATCTGTGGAATGAAGCTTACAAGGGCCGTGTCATCATGCTGAACGACCCGCGTGAGGTTATGGGAATGGCACTGATCAAGAACGGCTTCTCCAATAGCACGACGAACACAGAGGAACTGGAAAAGTCCTTTGCTGATTTGAAAAAGGTAGTACCGAATGTTGTTGCCTTTGATACGGACAACATCAAGCAAAAGATGATTGCTGAGGAAGCATGGATTGGAACGGTATGGTCCGGTGACGCCGCTTTCATTCACGCACAAAATCCAGATGTGGAGTACGTCATTCCGAAAGAGGGCGCAACGATCTGGGCAGACACGCTGGCAATTCCAAAAGGAGCTAAAAACAAGGAAATGGCTGAGAAGTTCATCAACTACCTGATGGACCCAGAGGTCAGTGTGAAAAACTACGAGTCTATCGGCTACAGCAACCCGAACGAAAAAGCGTACCCACTGCACAGTGAAGAATATCGTTCCAACAAGATGGTCTTCCTGGATACAGCAGACATTGCCCGTGCGGAGTGGCTGGTGGATGTAGGAGAAACCTTGCAGCAATACGACCGCTACTGGACTGAAATGAAGAGCGGCAGATAAATAGTGGTAAACGAACCGAGATGGAGTATTTCCGTCTCGGTTTTTTTGTTTTCATTTTGTCTGGGAGCTTACTCTTCGGCTGGAAAGGGAATAGAGCGAGGACATTGGAAAAATAATAAGGGGACACCATATATTGGGGTAAACATAAGATGACAACCAACATGATTTCTGAATCCGTTAGCGAGACGCGAGAAATATTATGGGATCACATGCGAAATCCGCGATTGGTGTTTCGTAACCTTTCTTGTGGGACCAATAGCTTGTTGCTAGCCTACCTACCCTATCTAGTTGATAAGGTAATTCTCCAACAGGCGTTGCTTCCCTATTTGGAAAGGTTACCTGAGGAAAAGCTCGTTCCTGATACGATTTTGGAGAATGTTCCTATTGCTCATGTCACCAAAACTATGGAGTACAGACAAGTCAGCGAGTATCTCGTGAGGGGATGGATTTACCTTCAAATGGAAGGAATGGCGTGGGGGCTTCTTCTCTACGTAGCAAAAATACCGAGTCGTTCTTTGGGAGAGGCTCAGGTCGAAACCCAAATTTTCGGTCCCCAGGTTGCTTTTAGCGAATCATTGGAAACCAACTTAGGGGTTCTACAGGGATATCTGTCGACTGATTTGCTTACCAACGTATCCATTACGATTGGGAAACGTAGCATGACGAATGTGGAAATATGTTATATGGAGGAACTGGCTGCTCCTGAAAATGTTCAAACCGTCATTCAGCGTATAAGCGATCTAGATATAGACGGCGTGATTGACAGTGGAAAATTGGTTCAACTGATTGATGACAATACGTTCTCTATTTTTCCGCAGTTAATCCTAACAGAACGACCTGATCATGTGAGTGAAGCCCTGTTGGAAGGAAAGATTGTCGTGTTTGTGGAGGGGAGCCCATTTGCTATTGTCGGTCCCAGTTCCTTCGTGGACTTTTTCAAGGCCAATGAAGATCTCTATATCCGGTGGCAAATGGCTTCCTTCATTCGATTGTTACGTTTCTCGGCCCTTTTTGTCTCTTTGTTTTTTACAGCTACTTATGTGGCAGCACTTACGTTCCATTATGAAATGATTCCATCTGCTCTCCTTGTATCGCTCGTAAAGTCTCGTTCCAAGGTACCTTTTCCTCCATTATTTGAAGCTTTGCTGCTTGAGATGATTATTGAATTCTTGCGGGAGGCTGGAGCAAGACTTCCTTTCAAAGTTGGGCAAACGATAGGGATCGTCGGCGGTATCGTAATTGGACAGGCAGCCGTTGCAGCGGGTTTTACCAGTAACATCTTGATCATGATTGTGGCACTCAGTGCATTAGCTTCATTTACTTTTCCTTCCTACATGATGAGTACGGCAGTACGTATCCTCCGCTTTCCGATTATCCTGTTAGCTGGGATTTGGGGAGGTTTTGGTATTATGCTTGGCGCGTCTTTTTTATTAATACACATCTTACGTCAATCAAGTCTGGGACGTCCGTTTTTTCTACCCTTCTTTCCTTTTCGCTTGCAGGATTTTAAAAACAGTCTGATCCGGTTTCCTTTTTCCTCTCTCAGCAAGCGTCCGGTTTTGACACGTTCTCCTGACAATACCCGTATGCCTGATGAATTCGAAAAAAGGCCAGTTCAGTAGTTAGGTGTTGAATGTGAATGTCACAGTCCACTTTTCGTCGAAATAGTCATATGGCTATCAGCGTATCGCTCGCGCTATTTATGGTTCATAGCAATCAGGTGGGAATCGGCATAGCGGGGGTACAACGCTTTATTTATGATAGGGTGCAACAAGACGCCTGGATTGCGGTCATACTAGCAGGCATTATGACCCATATAGCTGCGTGGTTCATGCTAAAAATATTAGCGAAATACAAAGACATGGATTTGTATGACATTCATCAATGTGTATTTGGAAAATGGCCAGCACGCGTTCTTAATTTCATCTTTATCGTATATATCATGGGCTCTGCCTTAACGATCTTGAGAGGGTACATCGAGATTATTCAGTCATGGATGTTTCCGGAAGTGCCTTCCTGGTTATTAAATGCCTCCTTGCTTTGCCTGGCCGTTTATGGAGTGACGGGTGGCATTCGGGTGTTGGCTGGCATTAGCTTTTTTTCTGTCGGGTTGACGGTTTGGCAGCTACTGCTCATGGTTTATCCCATGCAATACGCCGATTTTCATTTATTGCAGCCAGTATTTCACCATGACATTGGACAGCTTTTTGACGGTGCGAAGAAGATGTCTTTTTCCATCATCGGATTTGAGATTATTTTGTTCATCTATCCGTTTGTGAAGGAAAAGGAATTGCTATCGCGTTATGTACATGGTGGGTTGTTTATGACCACCTGCTTGTATGTGGTAGTCATGCTAGTTACACTCTTGTACTTTCAAGGGGAACAGCTTAAGCAACTTATCTGGGCGACGCTAATGATGATGAAAATTGTAGAGTTTCCGTTTTTGGAGCGTTTTGAGTTTGTGTCCATCTCACTGTGGATGCTTATCATGCTAGATAATTTGCTGATGAACCTATGGGTAGCCATGCGGGGGCTTCACCATATTAGTGGGCTCAAGGAGAGAATGGCACTTATTGGGATTGTTGGTGTCATGTTTTTTGCTAGCAATTTTTTGGAAACACGTCAGTCGATTAATCTCATCACGGATATTTTCGGTGGTGTCGGCTTCTATATCATTTTTGTTTATCCCATCGTGCTTTATGTAGTAATTCGGCTGTTTCGGAGGGGAGCGGTCCGGACATGAAAAGGTTACGATTGCTTGTTTCCTACTTAGTAGTGGTCGTGTTATTGAACGGCTGTGGGGAGCAGCACGTATTAGAAAAATTGGGACTGGCGGTTGCCGTAGGGTACGATCTTAGTAAAGATGGAAAGCTGCTAGGTACCACGGTATTTTATCAAATTGACCCGGAGGCACGTGAGTTGGTCACTGTGATTTCTGGCACAGCGCATACAAGTAAAGGACTTACCGTTTCACAGAACAGGGAGTCTTCCAAAAAAATTGTAGCCGGTCAAATACGCGTCGTGGTCTATCACGATGAATTAGCACGTAGAGGAATCCTTTCTCTTGTAGAAAACTTAACGCGTGATGCCTCCATTGGTAGCAATGTCTATTTAACGGTAGCCAAAGGACGAGCATATGATATTTTGACACATCGCTATCCCGAGAACAGCAACATTGGAATTTACCTGTATCAAGCCATACGGCAAAACGTCGAAGGAGAGAATATGATCTCCTCGAAACTTCATGAGTACATGAAAGATTATTATGCCGTCGGGAAAGATCCCGTGATGCCTTATATCGAAAGAGTAAAGAATGAATTGCATATTAATCAAATTGGATTATTTCGCGATGAAAAACTGGTGGCAGAGATTACATCAAGGGAGGGGTTTTTCCTCAAGATATTACGGGAGCGTTACAATAAGGGGGAATTGGAAATAAACATTGCCCTCGATAAAAAGCGTCTTTTTACTGTAATTGAACATATCTCAAGCAAAAAGCAAATAAAAGTTCTGGATTTGGAGAAACCAAGATTTTCTGTGAAGGTTAAAATGGCAGCGCAGATTCAGGAAATGGCTGAAAAAATCGATTTATCAAAGCCTGAGCAGTTGAATAAGGTACAAAAAGCAATCGAACTGGCGGTTAAAAAAGAGACGGAACATTTACTGGAGAAGTTCAGAAAGCACGATGTAGACCCGGTAGGATTTGGGGAAATCTACAATATAGCCAGTCAAAAGAGCGGGAAGAAGAAATTGAGTAAAGATGAATGTCGGGAAATCATGAAAAGGGCGAAATTTGATCTAGATGTCGAGATCAAGATTTTACGTACAGGCGTCATTGGATAAAAGGAACAAAAAATACATAGACAAGCGACAATCCGGGGTGAGATAGTGAGGGGGAGGTGAGAAAAAATGGAAAACAGGCAGGCTGTACAAACTGGCTTTCTCGAAGCCAATGGCGCACGTATTTACTATGAAGTAGCAGGGGAAGGCGAACCGCTCTTATTGATCCACGGCTTCAATCTGGATACAAGGCTATGGGATGACCAGATACAAGCATTCGCACAGACGTATAAGGTTGTTCGCTTTGATATCCGCGGGTTCGGTAAAACACTGGCGACTGACGTTCCTTTTACCTTGTATGACGACGTGAAAGCAGTTCTGCTGGGGCTTGGTATTGAAAAAGCGCATGTGGCTGGGCTTTCGTTTGGGGGAATGGTCGCGCAGGAGTTCGCCCTTGCTTATCCGCAGATGGTGAGCAACTTGATTCTCGTCGCATCCGGCTTGTTTGGTCACCCAAGAAGTGAACAAAGGCTACATGATGTGGAACGGTTCAATCAAGTATGTCAGCGCGGCACGACAGAGGAAGCGTTGGAAATGACGACACAAATGTGGTTTGACGGACCTGGTCAGCCGGTAAATGAGCAAGCTCTCGAAGCACGAAACCGCTTTAAAGAAATCAACAGACACGCCTTTTCGTTGCCAGAGTTTGGCGTTGGATTGGAAACGTTATCTCCCTCACCAATCGAGCGTTTGGAAAACATCAAAGCCCCAACACTCGTTCTTGCAGGAGCACGGGATTATCCCGATTTTCTACAGATCGCCGATGTGTTGACTGAACGAATTACAGGCGCACAAAAAGTCATCCTGCCTGACTCAGCCCATATCCCACCGATGGATCAACCAGAGGTATTCAACCAACTCGTCCTGGAATTTCTCGCACAAAGCACGGTAAGATCATCCTAATACAGTTTGAAAAGGCGTGGATCGGAGAGAATTACCGCTCATGCCTTTTTTTGTTTTCAACACTTTGCCACATCAGATAGCCCGATGGAGCCATATAGATTCTCGTACTATTTTGATAGGATTAAGGACGAAATAAGGAAGCAGGTGATAGGGTGACATACAACATCAGACATTATGCGGTTGTGTTTTTGCTCGCCTTCTTACTTGTCCTGACAACGGGTATGACAACTGCTTACGCCCATGCTGGCTTGATGAGCAGCTCACCGCAAGATGGTGAGGTACTGAAGGCGAATCCAGGACAAATATCTGCGCGGTTTACCGAAACATTGGAGCCCGATCTTGTTAACGTGCGTCTATTTGACTGGGATGGCAAGGAAATAAAACTAGAGCGGCCGACATTGCAGCCAGGTGATGCCTCGCAGTTGAATGCGAAACTGCCAAGCGATTTGGCTGAAGGGACGTATTCGGTTATCGTATCTGTCGTTTCCGAGGACGGACATCCGATCGAAGAGAAGCTCACGTTTTCCATCGGACAAAAAAGTGCGGTCGTGGTTCCGCCAAATGAGCAAAAAGCAGATTCAAGCTACTTGATCATGTACCGCTATTTGGCACAAGGAATTATCCTCATAGGTGGGGGCTTTTATCTGGTAGCGTGGGCAGCACAGCGTCATGGCTTGCCTTCCCTTGCCCAGCTCATCGGGATTGGCAGACAAATCGGATGGAGTTTGGCGATCATCGGACTTATATTTTTGTGGTTCTTGTATGACGAATCGTTAACCGCTGTATCACTTACGCAAGCACTATGGCAGATGGACGGGAACTTGCTCAGTCAGTCTCCGTTTGCGATCATGCTGCTGGTGTCCTTTGTACTACTGTTATTGATCGCGATCCCCAATATGGTGTCCGGATGGTATGTGGGAATCTGGGTGATCGTGATTAGCGCACAAGCTTTTGGTGGTCATGCATGGGGCATTGCTCCTGTCTGGCTGTCCATTTTGCTGAGACTGTTGCATGTGTTGACGGTCGCCGTGTGGATGGGGGCACTTGTGTACTTGCTTCTTACAGTCAAAGCGGCTGAACGAGGACAGGAGTCGTTCAAGAGGTTCTTCTTGCAGACAGTTGCTGTGGCGGCGGTGCTTGCCGTCGTGACGGGTGTTGTCATGCTCATCGTGCAGACAGATGTCATGAATATTATCCAGAGTGCAACGGCATGGAGCTATCTGTTATATGGAAAAATAGCAAGTGTTTGCCTCATGCTACTTCTAGCCTTTAGGCAAACCAGACGTTGGCGGACGAAAAATTCCTTGCAGCCCGCTTACTTGCGTTGGGAGATTGTATTCGGGATTATCGCTATTCTGGCTGGACTTTGGATGAGCCAGATCAACTACCCGACAGCTACGACAAATAATCAGGCAGTGATTCAAACAGTTTCAAACTAGGGAGGATTTCATATGATGAAAATGAAAAAATGGATGAGCAGTGTCCTGGTAGCAGGTGCAGTTTTGACGTTGGCGACAGCAGCACAAGCACATGTGAACGTGTATCCGAAAGAGGCTACTACAGGCTCCTATGAAAAATACACGGTGCGTGTCCCAGTAGAAAAAGACGTTAACACAACAAAAGTGAAGCTGGAATTCCCAGCAGGTGTGAAGGTAAATTCCGTACAACCGATTCCGGGCTGGACCTACGAGTTCGAAAAAGATAAAGACGGTGTGAACACAGCGCTTGTGTGGACCGCAACAGAAGGCGGAATTAAGGCACATGAATTCCAAGAGTTTACGTTTGTCGGGGCAAACCCGAAAGAAGAGGGCCAAGTGGCTTGGAAGGCTTATCAGACCTACGCAAATGGCGAGGTTGTGGAATGGACAGGGGACAAGGATTCCAAAACGCCAGCGTCTGTCACTACCATTAAGGCTGGTGTAGGCGAAGCGGGGCATGAGCATGGACAAGAACAAAAGCCGGCAACCGCTCCTGCCGGGGAAGCAGCGAGTGCAGGCAGCAACAATACCTTGCCATTAGTACTTTCTGGTTTGGCGTTGTTGATCTCCATCGTTGGTCTGTTTAGAAAAAAAGCGTAAGTGCTTCATAAAAAAGCTGTGCAGTGTATCCAATCATGCTGCCCAGCTTTTTTCCATTGTGTGGGAATTGAAATGATTTTATAATAGCTATAATTACTTTCGGAGGTGTATATCACATGTTAAAAACACTATGCAGAGCAAGCAAGTACACAGGAAGGAAAAATAAGAGTGGCAGCATGACGCGTACGCATTTTACACAGTAGAGGATTGTAGAGTAACGATCAGTATGTGAAAACGGAACGCGTCATCTGCCTAAAAAAAGGTGGATACTGCTTCCATGTTCATGAATGCGACAAAAGTATATACGATCAAAAGTTTTTTGACTTCCCTGGCCAATACGACCATGTTCACGACCTATGCGCTTTACTATATTGTGACACTTGGCTTTAACCCGTTTGAATTGCTATTGATTGGGACGGTATTGGAGTTATCCGTGTTGGTGTTTGAAGGGATAACAGGTGTAGTGGCGGATACGTACAGTCGCCGTCGCTCCGTCATTATCGGGATGTTTTTGCTGGGAATCGGATTTGCGATGCAGGGGATCGTTCCCGCGCTTGATGCTTGGGTACCATTGATTTCTGTCTTCGGTTTGGTGTTGTTTTCGCAAGTCATCAGTGGTCTCGGGTATACGTTTATCAGTGGAGCGGATACTGCATGGATTGTGGATGAGGTCGGAGAAGAGAAGATCGGTACGATTTTCATGAAGGCCAAGCGCTACTCCTTGATGGGAAATCTGCTCGGGATTGTACTTAGTGTGGCATTGGCAACACTCGCTCCTCATTTGCCTTACCTCATAGGAGGCCTCATGTATCTGGGGCTTGGTGTCTTTCTGATTCTGTTCATGAAGGAGACCGGTTTTGTTCCACGTGAGCGTGGTGCTTCCCACGTGCAGGAAATGATTCAGACGTGGGCTTCTGGGGCCAAAGTGATTCGCAGTCAGCCGATTCTGATGCTGATCTTGTTCGTGACGCTATTTACGGGTGCAGCTTCTGAAGGGTATGACCGTTTGTGGGAAGCGCATTTGATCGCTGAAATTGGCTTTCCAGAGCTCGCTGCTATTTCGATGCCAATGTGGTTCGGGATCATTGCCGCACTCGCAAGCTTACTCGGCCTCATCGTTGTAGGTATTGTCGAAAAAAGGCTGGATGTGAACAATGAGAGGGTTGTCCTTGTGGGCATGTTCATGTTGACGGGGCTCAAAATTGCAGCAATGATTGCGTTTGCCTTTTCCCCTAGCTTTAGCTGGGCGTTAGTAGCATTGCTGTTGATCGGTGTGATCCAGTCATTAAGCAGTCCGCTGTATGATACATGGCTGAATCTGAACATTGAGAGCAGTGTGCGAGCGACGGTTCTGTCGATGATGGGCCAGTCCAATGCGTTGGGACAAACGGCAGGTGGTCCGGCTGTCGGATGGATCGGGACCCGTTTTTCGATTCGCGCTTCGTTGGTTGCGGCGGCCATCTTGTTGGCCCCGATTCTCATTGTGTTCGGACGTGCGCTTAGAAGGCGCTGAGTTGTAACAATCATAGGCATGTGTCCATTTTTAGGGTACATGCCTTTTTTGGCGGATTGGGTTACTCGTTCATTAGTCGGAAAGCTGAGGTAGCAGCTACTGATGTATGTCACAAAAAAGAGATAGGTGTGGAGCATCATATGGAAGATCAATTAACATTGATTAAGGTTTTTGCTGGCACAAGTTCACAGGGAACAGTTTTAGAAGAGCTTCCTGCAGAATACCTAAGCGATCAAAAATTCAAATTATGTGCATCTCCTGGGCTAGCTCTAGGTCTTGCGAAAGGAGATACAATAAAACTCCATCCCAACGGAGATTTTGAATTAATAAAGCATGGTGGAAATTTCTGTATTCAAATTTACAAAGAGCAGCCTATCAAAGAAAAGATAGAAGCAGTTGAAACTATCGTCAAAAAAGAACTTTCAGGCTCTCTAGATGGATTTCATAATGGTTCACTCGCATTTACTGCTCCAATCAGTAATGGATTTAATGCAACCAATCATACGTTCAATAAAATTAGAGACGTACTAGAAGCAGAGTACTATTACTCTAATATTTACAAGAATCCATACGATCTTGAAGATGAAGAGCTAGTTAGTTGGGCTAGCGATCTGGATTAATCGGTTGAAAACGCCAGTTCTTCGGCACTACGTACCATCTCTGGACAGGGGCCTCGAAAAGGAAAACTTGCGAACGGCTGTTCTCTTTTGGTATGATGATCTCAACAACAAGAAGACACATTTTGTGGTGGTGACAGCCTGATGATTCTGGAGTTGAGAAGGTACGCAGCGCGGCAGCAAGCAGTGGAGATCATCTATTTGAAGAAGGATGGAGAGACCAGCAGGCGTACGATCCGTGTGGTGCAAATCGATGTGAACAAAGGGAGCTTGAAAGCATACTGTTATATGAGGAAGGCGTATCGTGTGTTTATGTTGGATAACATTTTGGCGATCGCACCTGTGTCTGGACATTTTGCCGGTTGAAAAGGAATCACTCTCTACGCCCCCAGCCGATTCCAGCCATACTATGTTATACTAAATTAGGTAAACAACTTCAAAAAAGCGGAAGGGCGGGGACAAACAATGGAGTTCTTCATTGTCATCGTCATCATGTTTTTGATCGTAGTATTTGTCTTGGCGTCCAAAGCTGCAAAAGGCGGAAGTGGGCGCTCTCATTCCTCTTCAGACAGTGGGGGCGGAGCCTTCTATGTAGACAGCAACCACAATCACCATCATCGAAATCACGACTCAGGCGATCGCTGGGACAGCTATGACAGCGGAAGCGATAGCGGAAGTGGTGGAGACAGTGGTGGTGGCGGAGATAGCGGAGGAGGCGGCGGCGGGGGAGATTGACGCTGTTGCATTTTGTTTCATTATGGTACAATAACTGGGAAATATGATTCCAAACCTGAATGGTAGGTTTGCTAAAGGAGAGATGTTTTATGGTAGCCATCAAATTTGTTCAGAGTGTCGTAGTCGGGGTCACAGGAATCCTCCTTTCAAGCGAACAGTAATACCGTTCACCAAATGAGGATTCGACTGTGACTGGTTCTGGCTGATAGCCATATATTTAACCAATTGCAGGGGGAATCCGCAGTGAATCAACTAACCAATCAACAAGTATTGCAATCTATGGGCTGGAATGAGTATTTTGCTAACCATTTTGCCCCTTATGCCGAGCAAGGCTACAGTGTGGGACGTATCACACTCGAACATAAACGTATTTATCGTCTGTGGAGTGAGCATGGCGAACTCTTGGGCGAAGTAACGGGTAAGCTTCGCTATGAAGCTATCGGACGAGAAGATTTTCCGGCTGTCGGGGACTGGGTAGTGATCAGTGCTCGTCCAGAGGAAAAGAAAGCCTCCATCCACGGCCTCCTTCCACGTAAAAGCAAGTTCTCCCGCAAAGTAGCCGGGGATACTGTGGAAGAGCAGATTGTGGCCGCTAACGTGGATACCGTTTTTCTCGTGAACTCCTTAAATAATGATTTAAATCTGCGCAGAATAGAACGCTATCTCATTCTTGCGTGGGAAAGTGGAGCCAATCCGGTGATTGTGCTTTCCAAAGCGGATTTGTGTGACGATCTGGATGCATGCATGGCAGAGATAGAATCAGTCGCAATCGGAGTACCTGTTCACGTAGTCAGTGCTGAGCAGGGAGAAGGACTGGATCAACTCGCGCCTTATCTGGGCGAGGGCCAGACGATTGCTTTGATGGGTTCCTCTGGTGTTGGCAAATCCACGTTGATCAATAAATTGAGCGGAGCGGAGATGCAAAAAGTCAGTGGCGTGCGTGAAGGTGATGACCGTGGCCGCCATACGACGACACACCGCGAACTCTTCCGATTGCCAAGTGGTGCTCTGATGATCGATACACCGGGCATGAGGGAGTTGCAGCTTTGGGAGGCAGATGAAGGTTTCCGCGGTGCTTTTGACGATATCGAGTCCGTTGCGGAAACATGCCGTTTCAATGATTGCAAGCATATGCGCGAGCCTGGCTGTGCTGTTCAAGCTGCCATTCAAGCTGGATCATTGGAAAAGGCACGCTTTGACAGTTATCTAAAGCTTCAGCGCGAATTGGCCCATTTGGCACGTAAAGAAGATGCAAGGCTTGCAGCCGCTGAAAGGGATAAATGGAAGAAGATCAACGTTCAGATGCGGCAGAAAAAGCCGAAGAGATAAGTACGAGAGCCCTTGAGAAATCAGGGCTCTTTCCTTTATTTGGACAAGTAAGCGCTTCCTTTTACTTTCAAAAATTAACGCTTGCTCACAACACGGGAGTTATGATAGATTTGGTCAATACTCGTTATTACTCTTCGAAATAAATAGGTAGCTCGTATAATTTTGGGAATAAGGCCCAACCGTTTCTACCAGGTGACCGTAAATCACCTGACTACGAGTGAAAGTGCGTCTAGGGTTCCGTCTCTTTCTTTCCTATTCCAAGAATAGGGTTGGAAGAAAGCTGGTCCGAGCGACGCAGGCACCATGGATGTGTCACACCTAAGGGATAAAAGCCCAGAGGGACAGTTTCACTTGGCGTTGGTTTGTTACGTAGCCCGCTTGTGACACTGTCCGCTCTGGGCTTTCTATATTTCAGCAGGCCACAGGTATAAAAAGTGGCCGGAACCATATCCGAGGAGGAAGAATTGATGAAAGAATTACAAGAGCGCATCGTACAGGACGGCAAGGTACTGTCGGCATCCGTTTTGAAGGTGGATGCGTTTTTGAACCACCAGGTAGATCCACAATTGACGATGAAGATCGGACAGCGCTTTGCCGAGCTGTTCGCTGGTGAAAAAATCACAAAAGTCGTGACGATTGAGGCAAGTGGAATTCATTTCGCTATGGCGACTTCTTTTGCGTTGGGTGTTCCCTTTATTTACGCGAAAAAGAAAAAAGCTGTCACGCTGACAGAGGAAGTATACTCTGCTCCTGTTCATTCCTTTACCCGTCAGGAAACGTATCAAATCAGTGTATCCCGTCAGTATTTGTCCAAAGAAGACCGCGTATTGATTGTCGATGACTTCTTGGCTACGGGAGCTGCTCTGGTGGGGCTTACGAATATTGTCAAAGATGCTGGTGCTCATCTCGTCGGAGTTGGCGCTGTTATTGAAAAAAGCTTCCAGGAAGGCCGCGGTCTTTTGGAGCAAGCTGGCGTGCGAATCGAATCATTGGCACGTATTGAATCAATGTCACCAGAAGGCATTCACTTTATGGAAGAAGAGCCTGCACGCGTATAATCAAAAAATGAATAGGAGGTAAGGGTTCACTCATGCTAGCCAAACATAAGATTGTTACTTTGGGCTTACAGCACATTCTTGCCATGTATGCAGGAGCCGTCGTCGTACCGTTGATTATCGGTGGTGCTTTGAATCTGACTCCTACGCAAATCGCTTATTTGATTGCTGCCGACCTTTTTACATGCGGAATCGCGACGCTCTTGCAAGTCCTTGGCACACGTTATACAGGGATACGCCTTCCTGTTGTGCTAGGCTGTACGTTTACAGCAGTAGGGCCCATTATCGCGATTGCGTCTACGAGTAATCTAGCGACCGCCTATGGTGCCATCATCATATCGGGTATATTCGTTGTCTTGGCAGCTCCACTGTTTGGTAAGCTGCTGCGCTTTTTCCCAACCGTTGTTCAAGGTTCGGTCGTTACGATCATTGGACTGTCGCTCATTCCCGTTGCGATGAACAACGCGGCTGGCGGACAAGGCATGCCGGACTTTGGACAACCGCACAATTTGCTTTTGGCTTTAGGAACGCTGGTTATTATTTTGCTTATTAATCGTTTCTTTACCGGATTTATTCGTGCGATTTCGGTATTGCTCGGCTTGATTGTCGGTACGGCTGTTGCTTACATGATGGGGATGGTCAGCTTTGCGAATGTTGTGGAAGCATCTTGGTTTAGTGTGGTTGAACCGTTTTACTTCGGTACACCACAGTTCAGTATTGTGGCCATTGTTACCATGATTCTCGTCAACATCATCAGCATGGCTGAGTCCACAGGCGTTTACTTTGCGCTTGGTAAAGTGACGGATACAAAAGTAACAGATCAAGATGTAGTCAAAGGATTGCGCGGGGAAGGGGTCGCAATTGTACTTGGTGGCATTTTCAACGCATTCCCTTACACAGCTTTTTCGCAAAACGTTGGTCTGGTTTCCTTGACTGGCATTAAATCGCGTGATGTGATGATTGGTGCCGGTGGAATCCTCGTTGTTCTCGGCTTACTGCCGAAGCTGGCTGCTTTGACAACGGTTATTCCTAACGCGGTATTGGGTGGAGCGATGATTGCCATGTTTGGGATGGTTGTTGCATCTGGTATCAATATTCTCTCGCAGGTTGATCTGAACAAAAACGAAAATCTGCTGATCGCTGCTTGCAGTATCGCTGTTGGACTAGGCTCTGCTGCGGTTCCTACGATGTTTGATCAACTGCCTACGTTGGCAAAAATGATGCTGCAAAATGGTATCGTGACAGGTTCTTTGACAGCCGTCATCTTGAACATCTTGCTGGTTCATACGAATAAAAAAGCATCTCAGACTACTCCAGCAAATGTAACTGTTTCGGAAGCGTCTTAACATCATCAGATAATGAACCGCCATTTCCTGGTTAGACAGGAGGTGGCGGTTTACTTTTATCGTGGCTGCGGTGGAGAGAAGAATATTTCCAGTCTAGGCTCCAGGCTCCGTCCTGCTGGGGGCTGGGACTGTCCGCTCCGAAGGGATTCGCGGGGAAACGCAAAAGTGGTAGCCGCTTCGTAGCGCGAGCACGGTTGCGTTTCTTTTGCCCGCGAATCCCTTCTCCGCTCGGTAGGACTTCACAAGTCGCTACGTCTGGAAATATTCTTCTCTGGCGTAACAGATGAGATTCTTCAATCTTTTAGGGGATTTAAAAATCGGATCAAACGGAAAGCTCGTAGAGGAAACAGGAGAAATAAGCGAAGATCTTTGGGACACCGACCGAGGCGCAATGAAAAAAAGAGAAACAAGCTCTTAGCGTCCACCTCTGAGATGCCTCCTGAATGGACGACTTTGGACGCGGGTTTCGCTTTTTTTCATGGAGTCGGGCAGTCAATCCCACAGCGGGAGGCCCAAGAAGCTGGAGCGTTTTCTCCTGTTTCCTCCCACCACTACAGCTCGAACAAGAGGTTTTTTCCCATCCGTAAAAAAGGCTTCCCCGCAATGACAAGCGTCCAACAGTGCTGGCCAAGTTTTACATACGATGACCATGTAAAACAAACTACCTCCAGAAAGGAAGGGGTGCTATGGCAACCTTTCAGGAAGCGCTCCTGGCCAAGAATCATTTGGTCAAAAGGTGGAAGCGGATGCCGGGCGTAATTGGCATCGGGATTGGCTACGCAAACGGAAAAAACAAAAAAGGCGGCGCCTGCATTGTGATGTATACGGTCAATGCAAGTGCCGCCGTGAAGAAGAGCTGCCCGAGCTGCGTCCTTGTCAAAAGGCAGGTGGCGACAACTCCAACTCATGTATCCGTTCCCGTTCGAACTGTCACCTCTGGACGATGCCATTGTCATCCTGCTGTACGTCCCTCTGCAACGAATTATCGCAGCAGAATCAGACCTGTGATTGCGGGATATAGCATCGGCTACCCAGGAGCGTCCGGAACGGCTGGGTTAATCGTTGCCCGAGGAGGCCAACGGTTCGTGTTGAGCAACAATCACGTCCTGAATCGTAACAATACGAGTGGCTATACCGAGACCATCCAGCCTGGTGGAGCAGACGGCGGCCGTTCAGGAAGAGACCGAATCGGGCGCTTGTATCGCTTTGTTCGGCTTCGGAGAAATGCAGCTAATCGAATGGATGCAGCGATTAGTATCCCTATTTCCAATCGACTCCTTGCCCCTCGTTATGCAACAGTGGGTAGAGTACCAGGAGTGATTCGTTCGTATGGCATCGGGCGCAGATTGAAAAAAGTGGGCCGTTCATCGGGGCTGGCATGGGGAACGGTTGAATCGATCCACACCGATATTGATGTCAGTTACGGGAACTACGGAGGACTGGGGACCATCCGTTTTTTGAATCAGACGGTCATCAGAAGTACAGTTCCCGTCTCCTTGCCTGGAGATTCTGGCTCTGTTTGGCTGACTGCGGGCAACTATGCTGCAGCAGTGAATTTTGCTGGTTCATCCAATGGCAGACTCTCGATTTCGTATCCTGTGATCTGGGCATTGCAAGCGTTTGGCGTCGGAGTAGCAAGATCAGCAGGGAGAACTGGCAAATCAGTTGCCAAAGCCAAAGGAGTCAGGCGAAACAACGCTCGTACTAGACCATTGTCCGCCACTGAGTTAAACCGTGTCCAAACAAAAAAAGCTGCCTCCAAAAGGCAGCGGGGCAAGAAAAAGACGAATAGATAATAGCATTAGGAAACTTCGTTGGCTAACTGATCCAGTACGTGGAGAATGCGTTGTGAGATTTCTTCTAACGTATCAAACGCAGCTTCTGCTTCCTCTAGTTTTCCTTGCTTGACGAGGTGGTAAATTCGCCGAACCGTTTCATGGAACTGTCGATGAGGCGCATCCAATTGCTTGAAAGAGGGCAAGGTGCTCACGGAAGGATTGTTCAGGGCCTCGTCATACCAAATCCCCAAGCGGCATTGATGATGGTCGACGAGTTCTTTTTCATCAATGTGGTGATAGCCAAGCATGAAGTTGTACAGCCACCATCTCCATAAGAGATGGTCGGTTTTGACGATTCGCAAGTAATGCTTAGTCTTTAAGTGGCTCGTTTGCGTGATGCTCAACTTGTGCAGGCTGTTAATGCCGGCGCCAACATCATAGACGTTTTTACCTACATTCGAGACGTGCGAAGAGACCTGCTCCATATTCGTCTGGACTTGCGATATGCGCATCGAAATATCATCGGTGGCAGCAGACTGTTCTTGTGCCAATGCTGCGATATGTCCGGTAGCATGCCCGACAGTCTCAATATTTTGCACAATATCTCCTAATATCCCAATCGCATCACGTGTCTGAATCACTTTATCGTTAAAATGGTCGCTCATGAGAGTGGCCGTTTCTTTTACCTGGACAGCTTCATTCTGGACATTGTTGATTGTGGCTGTAATGCTTTGCACGGATTGCTTGGTCTGTTCGGCGAGCTTCCGTACTTCATCTGCCACGATAGCAAAGCCGCGGCCGTGTTCGTTGGCTCGCGCTGCCTCAATTGACGCATTCAATGCAAGAAGATTGGTTTGATCCGCAATATTGCGTATGACTTGGACGACCTGGGAAACTTCTGCAATGGATGTCATTAGCTGTGAAATTTTTGTTTGCATCTCTTGGAATTCATCTGCCATGGAAAGAAAGCTGGTCAATGACTCTTGGATAATATCCTTGCCCATCGTCGCTTGCTCGATGGTAGTGGAAGCACTCTCTGCGACAGAGACGGCTGATTGAGCCACTTTTTGCACAGATTCGCTTAGTTGCTCGGCAGCAGAGCCCACATTGCCGGCTTCCTCAGTCGTATCCTCAATCGTATCCAGCACATGCTTGAATTTATCGATCTGAATCACTAACTCCAGAACTTCGCCCAGACGATCAATGACTTTGAAATCATTGTCCTCCTGATACGATTGGAGGACGATTTGCGAATCAAGCGTGATGATCTTCATGAGTGCCAACAGGACGGAAGAAAGTTCTTGAGGACGTTTCGAATAGGTGTTGACGATTGCGGGAATCAAATACTCATAGACCCGCAAGTAAGAGCCCGTATACCATTCTGGCGCAAGTCCAATCTTGCTGTGGACCTCTCCGATTTTCTTACGTCCGGCTACATAGGCGTCGTCTAGCTTGGCATGTGGAAGCGATTGCAAATAGTGACGAAAGGATACGGCCAATCGATCAACCGTCGTATGCGTTTCGATGATCTGCATAAGATGGGAGTATTGGCGAAGCATGTGGTAATGACGCTCTGTAATAGCCTCTAGGTGTTCTGTTAAGAGTGGTTCAATTTGTTTCAACCGATCAAGGTCTGTCTGATTCATTTGCAAAAAATGCACTTTTCCTTGTAGCTGATCGGGCATTTGGACATCGCTTTTTTGAATTGAGGCGGTAACAGTTTGAGCGCCACGCTTACCAAACATAAAATCCCTCCAAATTTTTACGAAAAACGGGCCTATTCATTAAAGGAATAGGCCATAAGTGCTTTATAGATTATAGCATTTACGAATGGAGTTGAATCTTTGGAACTATTGTGATTTTGTGAAAAGTATATTAAGAAATGGGCAACACCATCGATTATTCAAAAAAGGTCATGTGATGCTTTTCGTCCCGGTAATAGGTGAGACGGTCCTGGAGAGTGCCTGTATGTAATTCGAACTTATGTCCATCAGGGTCGGTGAAATAAATGGAGCGTTTATCTCGCTCCGAACGATCCCGTCCATGCAAAATGGTAACGCCATGCTTTTCCAAATGAGCACACCACTCATCAAATGACTCTTCTGTGATAGTGAAGGCCATGTGTGTATAGGAGTGAGCAATTTCATTGCGAGGGATGTCTGGTTCCTCATTCAGCGCTAACCAATAGCCATTCAGGTCAAAGTAAGCCAGCTTGCGACCTCGTACAAGTGGTTTGGCATGCAGTATATCCCGGTAAAAACAAAAAGATTTCTCCAGATCAGAGACAGAGAAAAGCAAATGATTCAATCCTTGAAGTTGCGGCAATACGTCCCCCACCTTTTTAGCAATAATCTTCAACTATTGCTATTGTATGGGGAAAACAGGCAAACCACCAGTATAGTGCGGGTCTGCCTGCATTTCGTTTAGGATTTGCTTTGTTGAGCTTGCGCTTGGGATTGCAGCGTGGATTGGACTTGGGATACCATCGTTTGGGCTTGGGCAATTTCCTGAGACGCTTGCTTCAGGGCTTCTTCGGCGAGCTGTGGATTCGCTGCAGATTGCTCGATCGCTTGCGTAATCATATTTTTTGCCAGCGTAGTGGCTACCTCTGCTTTTTTAAGCGAGTCGGTGTTAATTTGGCTCGGCATGATATACCTCCTGCGGGTTTTGATAATGGGAACACCGTATTAATTTGCCCCGCACGCTACGGTTTATGTATGCGGATACGCGTCCAACCGTTTTTCTCCCGCGATGCATAGTCTGACAGGGGGAGGGACGTTATATGAAAAAGCAATGGGTGCAAGTCATTCGATTGGCAGAGCAAGCGTTCTTTACGATTATCTTTTCGGCCCATAAGCGGGTGGGGGATCGCGGAATCCTTTTGCCAAAGCGGTTTCATTCCAAATTGAAAATTCGCCGTTTCTTGCAAAAATTCATGACTCCTTGTCTGGCAAATCGAGTGATCGGCAATCTTGATTTGCGGCGAATAAACGGACGACTCGCGATTCCTGTAGGTGATACGATAGGGGCACCGCCAATTGTAAAATCAAAGGTCCTGTCTTCGGGTAGCAGATGTGCGACGCTTGTGGTATGGTTTGCCTTCGATCCAAGTGATCGATTTTTCCGTGTGTACCAGTTGAAAAAGCTTCCGAATGGGCGTTGGATCGTTGTCGGACGTCATCCGCTGGACTATCCGTTTAACCTTCCGCAGGATTTCCTGAAACGACAAATACCCTGTGGAAAAATCTGTACACCATGTAGAGAGAAGTTAAAAACTAGGAAAAAATGACTATATTCCAAAAAAATCCGGTATTGCTATTGGTTCAATTTGCCTGTATAGTATGTAAGTGTTGCAATACTTATCGGAAATTGTCGAATGAGAGAAGCTCCGATATGGCTGGCAATCGGGAAGTAGCTCAGCTTGGTAGAGTACTTGGCTTGGGACCAAGGGGTCGCAGGTTCGAATCCTGTCTTCCCGACCATGTTTTCATTTGAATAGGCCGGTATGGCGGAATTGGCAGACGCGCGCGACTCAAAATCGTGAGGGAAACCGTGGGGGTTCAAGTCCCTCTACCGGCACCAGCAATCTATACATATGGTTTTCGTTATAAGGTGGGGAACAGTGAGTAGGCCTGTTTCTCACTTTTTTTTATTCGGTTTACGAAGTATCGACTGGATGGAGATACTCTCACTTATGTGTATACGGGTCCTTCATACACCTATGAATTCAATTTTCATTTATCTAAAAAACTCAATACACGTCCATTAACGTATTCTGGCTGTTCCATCGACAAAACGTGGCCAGCATTATTTACGATTTCCGCTTCGATACCGGGAACAAAAGACAAAGCACGATGTAAGGCAGATTGCGGGTCATAAATGACTTCGTACTCGCTCAGTAATAAGAGAATCGGAACTTTTACTGATTTTAATTCGTCGTCAGTAAAAACATATGGGAATCCATCAGCTTTAGGTTTTTGATTTCTTAATTCATCCTGCCACATAATGCCTGCATGAAACTGCTTTGCAAAATTTGGATGTAATACGTAACGATCCCCCATCATCCATTTTAAAAAATTCTCAACTCCGTTAGGTACAAAAAGGCCAAGTGCGTATTTGTAGAAATTTGGATGAAATGATACGAAAGTTTCCGCAGGACTAAGTAAAACTGCCTTTTCTACTCTCTCGGCCGCACGCAAAACAAAATTCATAACATGAAGCCCACCAAGCGAAAGTCCAAGCAAGTAAGCTTTTTTGATACCCAGATTATCAAACACTTCAAGAAGCCAATCGGCGTAACCCGTTCTCGTACCGTTTAAATCCACAGGGATACTTTTGTTCTTATCACCCATGATATCAATTGCATATGTTCGGTATTCGCTGCTCCAATCAGCAATGTTTGGATACCACATGGTGGAACTAAACATTGCTCCGTGCAGCAATACGAGTGGTGGTGCATTCTTTGGTCCACTTGCAATAATATGCGTTTGACCGAAACGGGTAGATACATAAAATGTTTCGTAATGAACTGGCCAAAGAGCAAGGCTTTCTTCATAGGTTTGATAATAGTGATTGCCGCTATCACTTAGTGATGGAACGATCGGTACATGGTTAGACATACAAATCTTCCTTCCGATTCTGTTTATATGGATTGGGAAATACGTGAGGGAAATCTGACTTGCGCTTGAAACAGACCACAAGAACAATATAGTACAGTATTTTTATAACGTCAATTATTCTATGTGTGACAATGGAATTGTTGGATTGTAACAGGTTTTTAAAGACAATATAACAGCGTATACTTTCTTAGCACACAAAGATTTTTTACGATTCCTATCTGCTGTCTTTTCCTTTTGTACCTGCTACAATAACGTAGTATAGAAGGAAAAGGAGGCGAGAACGTTGAGACTTGCAGGAAAACAAGTGGTTTGTTTCGTTGAAAGTGAATTTGAGGATCTCGAGCTCTGGTATCCGGTGATGAGATTGAGAGAGGAAGGTGCTACCGTCCATTTCGTCGGCCCGAAGGCGAATCACGTCTACATAGGGAAGTACGGTGTACCGTGTGAGGCTGACAAAGCGATGGCAGAGGTCAATCCTGCCGACTATGCAGGCGTACTCGTTCCAGGAGGATGGGCACCTGACAAGCTGCGCCGCTATCCGGAAGTGCTGTCGTTTGTGGTTGCGATGCACGAGGCGAAAAAACCGATTGGACATATTTGCCATGCGGGGTGGGTGCTTGCTTCTGCAAAAATTCTACGCGGGGTAACCACGACATCGACGCCAGGCATTAAAGATGATATGGAGAATGCAGGCGCGATTTGGGTCGATGAAGAGGTTGTGGTAGACGGTCACATTGTTGGGTCCCGTAGACCGCCTGATCTACCTGCGTACGCCAAAGCGTTTGCTGATTTGCTGGCACAACAATAGGGAAAATAATAGTGGGCTTGCTCGGGTAAACGGGCAAGTCCTATCATAAAAGAAAGAATTTTCATTCTAGTAGGAGGATGATCAGGTGTTCAAAAATCGGGATCAAGTCCCACCAGGAAATGAAATGATGGCTAGCAACGCACATCTACCTGAAAATAAGCTTTTCCCACCCAATTCCCACCGAAATATGCCACCCGTTTTACAACTCGCCAAAAAAGTAGGAAACAAGGCAATGACGAAGCTTCTGCAAAATCAAAGGCAACCTTCCATGCCTGTCATCCAAAGGAAACTCGATCCAGACAGTCTCAATAAAATGAAAGCGGACAAGCCAGATAGATACGGAAAAAAGGATTTCGAAAATGCCGTTGGAGATGACGGGAAATTTACGGATGTGAAAGCGGATAAAGGGCTCCCTACCTTTTGGGGACTGCTAAAGGAAGTGTACGGGGAAGAAAATTTGAATTCATCCATTTTCCATTTTACAAAAGAATTGGGAGATACATGCGATCGACCCCATTCTGTTACCGCTGATATCACAAAAAACGGCTGGAATTCTGAACGTGACCCGTCTGGGCTAGTACCGGCTATCGGGAATCTTGGTTATGAAGAATCGCTCATACGTGATGGGAATGATAAGCACCGAGTGGCCAGTTATAATGGGGGCCATTTGGTAGGCTATCAGATTCTGCGGGGAGAACAAGCAGACCAGCAATGGAATGTTGCTCCACAAGATAAGAAAAATAATCAGGAATCTTATAATAATACCATCGAGGTTATGCTGCGTGGGGCAAGGGTTGGAACAAAGTATGAGTACACCGTTGAATTGCAATACGATCAATATAACTTTTCCGTGGATCAGGATCAATTGAAGAAACGGGGCATATTGAAAGAAATCGACTCGGATAAACCTTGGGAAATTCAGCTTCCTGTAAGAATTCCGTTTAAATGGGATGCGAAAGCGTTGATGATCAATGATGGGCAATTTGGTTCTCCAACAAACGGGACAGCTTCTTATGATCAATATTCGCAAACCATGGACGAAACGAATTTGGATTCTGCAAAAGCAGAGACCACTGCTAGATACAATCTATGGCTAGCAGATGAGAAAGACGACAAGTCCCTTTTTGACAAAGATTCCGAAGAGTTTAATGATCTTCACTGGGTGAAAAATATTCACTTTTCCATGCATCAAGCACTGCCGACTGATCGAAAAAAGAATAAGAATCCGATCGATTGGAAGGGAGAGGAAGGCAAGAAAACAGCCTTCTATGGTGATGTTCGAAAAGGACGGGCTGCAAACTCTGCGAGCAGTTTAGAAAAGGCAGAAAAAATGCTGGAGCAAAACAAACACCTGATCCATGATATTGAAGCCATTGAAGACGTAAAACAACCAGAAGAATTTGAGCTGCTTCCTAAAAGAGAAATCAATAGGCAGATTGGGGATACAAAAAAAGGATTCTTTATCACCCGATTACATAATTGTCAGATCAAAAACGAATATCAGAAGCTGCGTGATGCGAATGAAGAATGGTTAGAGTTGTTTTCCGTTCAACGTGAAGAATTGAAAATCTTAGAGTTGGGAAAGGAAACATGGAACGAACTAACCACGAAAATTAATAAAGAGGCAAGTCCGGTACAGATTGAAGAGTATATCCTATCGCTAATGGAACTGAAACGGACCCTCTTAAAAATAAAAGATCACCGAGAAAGTAGACGGTTATACAAGCAAGTCGTAGATACAAACTATCCTGTATATAAAGAGAAATTTGAAGATTGCATGAGTAAATCGATAATAGAATATCGGAGATTGGTAGGTCTGAAAGCGAGGGTTGACGAGCTTAGAGTTGAAGAGGAGAGTTTGGATAAACAAATAAAAGGCCCCAAAAAGAAATTGAAAAGAGATGATCAAGAAAATAAAAAGATACAAGCAAAAGAACGCATGGAAGTACTCTTGAAAGAATTAGAAATTCTAGAAAATGAAATCCAAGGACTCGAAAATCTGCAAAATAGTTATAGTCGTGTAACGTATGAAGTTTTTTTTAATGGCAAGTGAAATAAGCAAGGGCTGGCTCGTTATGCTGAGTAGGCCCTTGCTTTTTATGTTGAGAACGCTTTTGCTACGAATTGGAGTTATTCCGTTTCTTCCAAGGCGGATCGCCTAACTCATGAATTTTGTTATTGATTTTAAAAAAAAGATAGGGAATCAAAAACGCCAAGATCGTCCCTGTGAGGGTCAAATAAGGAGGGACTACACCTAAAAATTTGAACATGGGATCACCTGTTATTTTGGCGTTCGGTACGGTTGATCGCGCCGATATTGCGTAAATAGACCTTTGCTTGAACGGTTATTTCACTTTTTTCATACAGATGCTGCCCTGTTTCCCAATCCTGCCGAATCTTTTTCCACAGCGAAAAATGATGCTGCTTCAGATAGCTGCCAAGCTTGATGACATCCACTTTCATCTGCTTATGGACCTTCTTGACGGTATCATTACTCATTCGCTCGATTTCTTCGGCAAACACTTGTTCAAGCTTCCCCATTGCCGTGTTATTCAAGGAATCGATTGTGGCGTAAGACTCCGCTAATGTGCCTTCACATTCGATATTTATCGTGAATTTCATGTGCTGCTGATCGCGTAAATCTGCTTTAATGCCATGCTTGATCCCTTGAATGTTCATCGAGACAAGATTGTTTTTAAACTTGCCTTTTACCATACCTCCCTTAACTTTTCCGGTGAGAAAATTCAGTCCCTCCGTCTCTTCTTCCCCGAGAAAACCAATCAACTGATTGTCGTGGGTAAAAACAGCGGAGCCTGCTAATTTTACCTCCTGCTTTTCTGCTCTAATGCGCGGGACCACAAAACTGTATGAACTGAGAAGCTCCTCGTGGACATCACCCAATCGAACTTCTGGAAGCATGCGGGAATTTTTATTGACGTTTTCTCCAATCGAGTTAACGTAAATAGCGGGTAGCTTTTCTGTTTTCGGTTTGACTTCCAGTACTTCTTTGGCGAGGCCATTTGAGATAAATACTTTGCTGCTTCGTCTGGAATCTGGATCTCGCAAATAGAAATCGAGTGCTCTGGCAAAACCGTTTTTCGTACGGGAGATGTCTTCGGAGACGATCAGGATCTTCATGTGTTGATAAAACGGAGTTCTGCTGGTCCGGGTAGCTAATTCGCGGGAAATCTCGAAAAGAGAATCTCCCTCGGATATGAGGTTGAGGTAAGCCTCATTCGCTGTGTTTTGACCACCGCCGCTTCCTTGGCCGCCGGAGATCAATCCACCGGGGACGACGAATTGATGTGTGACGAGAAAGCGTTCTTTTACTTGAGGTTTGTCTGGAGCCTCTTGTTTGGCTTGCTGCTCGGCTTCATTCGTACGAGGTTTATCAATCGCTACGCCCACGACAAATCCTCGCTCCTCAATTTGAACCTGATCCCAGCATCCAGCCAGCAAAGTCGAAAGAAGCAGGAAGATGCAGAAAGCAGTGAGTTGTCTATTCATGACCCTTTACACCTCGTATGAAAGCGATGAGGAGCAGCAAAATCGGACATAAATAGACGACGATCATTCCGAAATAAGTGATGTTATCTGCAAACGTGAAGAAATCAACCAGGTTTTGCGGGAGCATCGCGACAAAATAAATCATGGGAGAAAGAATGAGCACCCAAATCGTTTTGTGTACCTTGTGGAACATGGACGACAAGTTGAGCACGGTAATATCGAGCCACATTGCACATGTGTTGAAGATCGTCATGATCCAGATGGTAAAGAAAATGGACTCCACCCGTTCAAAAAATCCGCCGGGGATTTCGACTTCTTTTGCCAGCTCGATGGTTGGATAGGTCAAGTTCGTCGCAACCTCCGCAGAGAATACACCGATGGCGAACATGTAGATGGTCATGTAGAGCAGAATGGGGATCGAGAGACCTAACGCCACGGCCTTTGCACCTTCCTGAGGCTGTTTCATTAGCATGGTGTAAAAAAGGATAATCTCAAATCCAGAGTAAGACAGTCCGACCACTCTGGAGCCTTCCAAGAGAGAACGCCAGTCAGAAGAAAAGAAGGGGCGAATATTTTCGATCTCAAACAACTGGGTAGTAAACAGCAGGACGACGAACATGACGACAAGCACCACAGGTAAAAACAGCAAGTTAAGCCGAAGCATGGCAATACGTGATCCAACCACAGAATACTGAACAATCAAGAGAAAGGAGAGCGTGATCATTTCCACCGGGGTATTGTAGAACAGGTACTGCTTGGCGATGTTTCCGATTGCCCTGATTTCAAACGAGACAAACAGCATCGTGTAAATACAGACGAGTAAGGTCAGGATGTAGGCGATCGGTTTGCTCACGATGATCGAGCTGTATTCAAAGAAGGTTTGTCTCGGAAACCGGGCTGCCAGCTTGGCAAGCAGCCAGCCAACCAAGCACGCACAAAGACCGCTGATCACGACGGAAATCCATCCATCGAATGCTCCGGTTGCCTTGGCTAAGGAGCGGGGAAAAGTCAGGATGCCGACGCCGATTGTGACTGAGGCAATGTTAATCCCCATATGATTTTTGCTGATCATTTTCTCCGCCAAGGTTTGTGCACTCACTTACGACCCTCCTGTACTCATTCTGTTTTCATCTTTCGTGTGAAGGGCATCTGGTCGGGTTTTCAAGAAGGTAACAGGTGCGCGTAAAATCATATCCTTCCAATCCCTCGGCATCTGTGGGGCAAGAGGAGCCAAATAAGGGTACCCGATGCTAGTCAGATTGGATAAATGAATCATAATGGCAATCAAGCTCAACACCACGCCATAAATACCAAAAATGGCTGCCATAAACATGGCGAAAAAACGGATCATTCGAAAGGCAATGGCAAGGTGATAAGAAGGGATGGCAAAAGAAGCGATGGCAGTGAGGGCGACGACAATAACCATGACAGGACTGACGATGCCCGCAGAAACCGCTGCGTCACCGATGACGAGACCACCGACGATTCCGATGGTCTGGCCGATCGGTTTCGGTAAGCGTAACCCGGCTTCCTGCAACAGCTCCATCGTCGTCACCATCATGATCGCTTCTACGAATGCTGGAAATGGAACTCCATCACGTGTGGCGGCAATCGAAAAGGCGAGATCAGACGGAATCAAGCCAGGGTGAAAGGTGACGAGGGCGATATAGAAAGCGGGCGAATAGACGGCCAGAAATGCAGCCAAATAGCGTAACAGCCTCGCTAATGAACCGACAATCCACCGCTCGTAGTAATCCTCTGGTGAATGCAGGAGCAGGCCAATCGTCACAGGCAAAATGAGCACCATGGGAGTCCCGTCCACCAATATCGCGATGCGGCCTTGAAACAATGCTGCACTCACTTTATCGGGACGCTCCGTGTTATGGATTTGCGGAAAAGGCGACAGAAAATCATCTTCAATCCATTGCTCGATAAAACCGGACTCTTCTAGCTCGTCGACATCGATTGTGGAGATTCGCCGTCTCACCTCATTCAGTAGTTCCGGATCAGCGATGTTTTCAATGTAAGCGATGATCACATCTGTTCGGCTGCGTCTACCTATGATGGACCCTTCAAAGCGCAGGTTCGGGTCTTTGATACGTCTGCGTATGTGAACGGTGTTGTCCCGGATACTCTCCGTAAAGCCATCGCGCGGACCTCGCACCAAGCCTTCGGAGACCGGCTCCTCAATGGCCCGAGTTTTCCATCCCTTGCTGTCGATAATAATGACTTCGGTCGATTCATCTACCAGAAGCGCTGTATCCCCGGAAAGAATGCCTTCGAGTATTTTTGTCAAATCCGTTGCTTTCGATATTTCAACGACAGCAAGGACTTCCTCATAGAGCATCCGGACAATCTCATCTGGCTCAGTCGGTACTACTTTGGAAGCAGTCGAGATCATCAACTGGATTTGCCCGAGGACTTGCGTATCCAGCATATCGCAGTTCGCCAATCCATCAATCGCAATAACGGCACAGGAATGATTGGTGTTGCCGATCGTAAAGGAACGAATTAACAAATCGTGCGGGCTGCCCAGCACGGTCTTGAACGTCTCCATGTTTTGCTGCAAACTGGTCGATAGCGTAAGCGCAGGATCATTTCGCTGCTGCAAACGTTGCGCAATAAGAGAGGGAGTTTTCTTTTGGCGACGCTGGGACAAAAATCTGCGCATCATTTGAAGTTCCTCCCGTTCAGAAAGCGAATATCATGTTAGTGCGATTTTTTCCAGATGAGAGGAAAATTATGCGGAAGAACAGGCGAATGCTAAATCTTTCATAGTTTTGAATTGAACTCATCTGTGACCTATGTTACATTCGGCATGGTAGAATAGAGTGTAGGAATAAGGTAGTTCAAAAAATCGTCTTTTGATCATGAAGTAGTCATGAAAGCTTATTCGACATCGAAACTGGCGTTCACCATCGAAGTCCGGTGCTCATGTAGGTCCCCTACACTCCGCTCCTCCTTCTTCAGGTTCTCGCCACTTTCTCGATGCTGAAAAGACGACTTTTTGAACTGGGTATTAGTAGAGAGAGTAGGAATGATGGAGAAGGGTGGAATAGAAGTGCTTGACAGTCAAGTATTGATCCGGGAAACGGACTTTTCCCGACTGGCACATACATGGGAAGAACTCGCGGAAGAAATGAAATCGCAGGGAGACGAAACCACGCCACACAAGCTCATTCAACTGGCCGCGAAAACCAAGCGCGCTGAGTTGAATATTGCGTTTTGCGGACATTTTTCCGCTGGAAAATCAACGATGATTAACACGCTTCTGGGTGTCAATTTGCTGCCGTCCAATCCGATTCCGACTAGTGCGAATGTCGTCAAGATTCGGGGCGGAGAAAAAGCGGCTCGCGTCTTCACCATGAACAACGGTGTCCTTACTTTTGATCCAGATACGGAGATGGAGAAGCTCAAGCAGTTTGCTGTTGACGGAGATACGGTTGAATCCGTAGAGGTTTCCTACCCGGGAACATTCCTTGACGAATACGCCAGCTTGCTCGATACACCGGGCATTGACTCCACGGATGCGGCACACAAAATCGCTACGGAATCTGCGCTGCATTTGGCGGACGTCGTCATTTATATGATGGATTATAACCATGTTCAAGCCGAAGAGAACTTCAACTTTACAAAGACGTTGAAGGACCGTGGCAAGCCAGTCTATCTGGTTGTGAACATGATCGATAAACATATTGATTTCGAATTGGATTTCGATAGCTATAAGGAAAGTGTCGAGGAAGCATTCGCGACCTGGAACATTCATCCGGATGGTATTTTTTACACGTCGCTTGCAGAACCCGATCATCCTGAGAACATGTATGAGGAATTTAAGGGCATGCTTGCGCAGTTGATCGCTGATCGTGAAAAGCTGGTTGGCACGAGCGTTCGCAGTGCTGCCGAGCATTTGATCGACGAACACATCCAAGTAGTAAGAACAAGCCAGGCAGATCAACGCCAGCAGTGGGAAGCCCAGCTGGATGGTCTCGAAGTGGAAGGCATCGACAGTCGTAATGCAGCAGTTGTTCAGGAAGCGCTTGAGCAGGAGGAAGCGGCAGCAGCGACTCTAGAGCAGCGTGCAGAGGATGCCCGAATGCAGATGGAAAAAGAGCTGAGTGTACTTTTGGACAATGCTCGTTTGACTTATTTCAGCACGAACGAAGCAGCACGAAGCTACTTGGAGAGCCGCAAGCCAGGCTTCAAGGTGGGGTTGTTGTTTGCAGGCAAGAAGACAGAGGAAGAACGCGCACGTCGCGAAGAAGCCCTTCTCGTTGAGTTCCGCGAAAAAGTGGCGGGAAATCTCGACTTCCATTTCAAAGAATGGCTCGGCAAGCAGCCGCAAGTATTTGATTTGCGGAGCGAAGAATATCACGCCAGCGTTCACGCTACCAAGATCGAGATTACGGGCGAGTTCCTGAGCAAGCACATCAAAGAGGGTGCTGCTTCAAGTGAGTACGTCCTGAACTACTGTGCGGATATTTCCAACGGGATGAAGCTGGAGTACAGACGCGTGGGCCTGTCCTTCATTGCACAAGTGGTTGAGATGATCAAAGAGCAGGTGCGTGTAGACAGTGCGGCTCAAGGTGAGCGCCTTGGCGTATTGCGTGAAATGGCAGCACTGCATCAAAAGCTGGCAGGACTGGCAGCGAGAGAAGAAGAAACCAAGGGTCGTCTGTTGGCGATTATGCGTGGAGGAGAACAAGTAGCATGAATCAACTACGAGACAAACTAATTACGGCAGCAGAGCGTCTGCGACGCGCAAGTGAAGAAGTCGTTTCCGTACCGGGGATGCAAGCACAGGCACAGGCGATGCTGGATCGAGCAGATCGCCTGACCGCCAATCGTTTTACTGTTGCATTGTTTGGTGCTTTTAGCGCAGGAAAATCCTCGTTTGCCAACGCCTTGATGGGCGATCTCGTACTCCCTGTATCGCCGAATCCGACGACTGCGGCGATCAACAAAATTATGCCGCCTACAGATGAGCGCCCGCATGGAACTGTGCGTGTCGTTTTGAAGGAGCGCGAAGCAATCGAGCAGGATGTTATCCGTTCACTCGCTGTGTTTGGGCTGATTGCATCTGATCTGGATGGCGCATTGGCTGAGCTGGGCAAGATCGACGTGGCCCAAATCCCGCCTACGGCAAAACCTCACTACACCTTTTTGAAAGCTGTTACAAAAGGCTTGCCAGAAATGGCTGCTCATCTGGGTGGAGAACTGCTCGTGGATATGCAGGCATTCAAAGGCTTTGTAGCCAAGGAAGAAAAAGCTTGTTTTGCGGAATATATCGAGCTGTTCTATTCCTGCCCGCTGACCGACCAGGGCATCGTTCTCGTCGATACGCCTGGTGCGGATTCCATCAATGCACGTCATACAGGTGTGGCGTTTGAATACATGAAAAACGCGGATGCCGTGCTGTTTGTGACCTATTACAACCACGCGTTTTCACAGGCAGACCGTGAGTTTTTGCTGCAAATGGGACGGGTAAAGGATACGTTTGAAATGGACAAAATGTTCTTTATCGTCAATGCTTGTGACCTCGCAGCAAACGATGAGGAATTGCAGGGCGTGATTACCCACGTAGAGAAAAACCTCCTCTCGTGCGGAATTCGCCTTCCACGTATTTATCCGGTGTCCAGCCAGACTGCTCTGTTGGCACGGATGCATGAAAAAGGCAAACTGGCAGCTTCTGCGGAGAAAGTATACCGCCAGCGCACGAATACGGCTGAAGGCGAGCCGCTGATGCCGGCAGATGAAGCATTCAAGTTCTCTGGAATGGCATCGTTCGAAGCAGAGTTCCTCCGCTTTACGATTGAAGAACTGACGCAAATTGCTGTGAATGCTGCAATCGGTGAAATCCGTCGCGCCCATGATACCATGACAGAATTCATGCGTATGGCACAGTCCGGGGAAGACGAGCGTCTGTTGCGCAAAGAAGCAGCAAGCAACGCTAAGACACAGGCTCTGTCAGCGGTTGAAGCACTATCTACCGCTTCGTTCGAGCGCGACTTGGCAAAAGAGCGCGAGGAGCTGCTCTACTACGTTCGCCAGCGCCTGTTCTTCCGTTTCAATGAGCTGTTCAATTTTGCTTTTAACCCGGCTGTCATCAAGGACGATGGACGCAACATGAAGCAAGCACTGCAAGGGTGCTTGACTGATCTTCTGCGTTCGATCAGCTACGACTTGGCGCAGGAGCTGAGAGCGACTACCCTTCGTTTGGAGAAATTCACGAACAAGCAGGGGACAACACTTGTTGCGGCGTGGCAAAAGGATGCACAAGGCTATGCAGCAGGTTTGACCTTGGCGCCTTATCAGCAGCGGCAGGTGGAAACACTGTCCTTTGCTGATGAACTGCCTGTAGCCGAATCTGCATTTGCATCAGCGATTTCCTTGTTCAAAAACACCAAAGACTTTTTCGAGCAGGATGGCAAAGCGAAAATGCGTGAAGAACTGGAGAAGCGCATGCAAGATCCAGTGAGCGCGTATGTAGAAATCGGAAACAAGCAGTTGGATGAGCAGTTTTCTGCGCTATTCCAAGAGCTGGTGGCGAGTGAGCGCAATCGCGTCATCGACCAGATCAACGAATATTTCACAGGTCTGTTTGCGGCTCTTGAGATGAACATCGATCTCGACGAGCTGGCTGCAAAAGTGAGTCGTGTGGCGGCTGAGTTGGAGTAATCAATTTTTCTACAAGTAAAAAGGGCAGTCCCTACGTCTTGTTTAGACCAGGGATTGCCCTTTATTATTTCCGATTCTCCCATTCCTCTCGCAAAATCCCCATCTTAATCGCATCGTAATATTCACCGCGAACAATCCTAGCTTTGCGTACCCGCGCTTCTTCGACCATTCCCATGTGAGCAGCCAGCTTGATCATCCGTTCGTTGCCTGACCACGTACCAATGCCTAAACGGACCGTATCCATGTGGGTAAACAAGTAGTCGATCCACATCCGAAACGCTTCCCGACCATAACCATTCTGCCAGTAGCGGGAGTCGTAAATGACGATTCCGATTTCGCACCAGTTCGTCTCCTCGGATATCCAGTAGCGACCGACACTACCTTTTAGCTCGCCGTCAATCTCAATCATCAGCTCAGTTCTTGGTGCATCTGTCCCAACGAGAGCGAGAGACTCCTGGTAGCGTGGGAGGGCACGATACTCTTCTTTTGTGTACGGATCAAGCGGTTTGTAGGGGCCATTCCAATTGAGATGTTCCCGATCCATTGCTTCATACTTCCAATAGTAGATCGTATCTATATCTTCTGCTCGAATATCTCGCAGAACGACCTTTTCTCCTTGCAAATGAATACGCATGACTTGTTCTCCTTTCGCGTGGGTGAATCTGGTACAATCATTGTAAAAGAGAACTGCTCCTATATGTAGTGACAGTTTGGGAGGGTTGGATGGGAACAGATTGGAGGGCCGCTGATGGAGTACATGCCGATTATGGATGCACAGAGCAAAGAACCTCTGTATCAGCAGCTATACAAGCAATTGAGCAAACGGATTGCATCAGGAGAGATACCATCCGGAACAAAGATGCCGTCGATCCGTCAGTTGATGAAAGCAAGTGGCGTCGGAAAAAATACGATTGAGGCAGCCTATCAGCAACTGCTCGCAGAAGGCTACATTGTGAGCCGGGAGCGGAGCGGCTTTTACGCTGCCGAGATCGAGAGATGGTCAGAGCCAGTGGATCAGGATGAGGAGATTGCCTTGTGTTCGTCGATCTTGAAAAAGAAAAAAGGGGGTCATCTCACTTGTCGTTACAACTTTCATGGTTCTGTCATTGATACGAAGTCGTTTCCTTACGGAGCTTGGCGCTCGTGTATGCTGGAAGCGCTGTCTGTCTATCCGGAGGATTTTTCTTTTTACGGTGATGATCAAGGAGAGTGGGAGCTGAGAGCGGAGCTCAGTAAATATTTGCGCAGAGCACGTACGCTCATTTGTCGGCCTGAGCAAATCATCATCGGCACCGGATTACAGCAGGCTCTCAGCTTTTTATGTCTGCTCTTGGCCGATCGGCATCGTGTGGTTGCGATCGAGGAGCCTGGCTATGCAGATGCACGAATCGTCTTTTCCCATCACGGCTATGAGGTCGTGTCCATCCCGCTTGGGGAAGATGGGTTGTCCATTGAAGCCTTGGAAAAAAGCAAAGCAACGGTCGTGTACACGACGCCTGCCCATCAATTTCCGTATGGGATGGTCACGCCAGTCGGTCAGCGTCAGCAATTGCTGCAATGGGCAAAGAGAAGGAACGGAATCATCATCGAAAATGATTACGATGGTGAATTTCGCTACAATGTACACCCTACGCCATCTTTGCAAGGGATGGATCGGGACGGATGTGTTGTTTATATCGGCAATTTTTCCAAAGCATTTTCTCCAGCACTTCGCTTGGATTACACGGTGCTCCCGAAGCAATTGCTCGAGCGATATTGGGAAGCATTCCAGGCGTATCCTTCGCCGGTTTCCCGTCATTTGCAACGGACCATGCAGTTGTTCATGCAAAAGGGGTACTGGGAAAAGCATGTCCGAAAAATGCGCACCGTCTATCACCGCAAGCACGATGCATTGCTTCGGGCGATACAGACCTTCATGCCCCCGGAAGTACGAGTATTGGGACAGTCAGCAGGGCTGCATATTTTGCTGGAGGTGGATACTTCCCGAACGGAGAGGGAGCTGATCGAGCTGGGGTGTGCGGCCGATGTTCGCGTTTATCCGAGCGGCCATAACTGGGCCAATGATCCGACGAATACACGGCCGCGCATCATCGTTGGATTTGGTGGAGTGGAGGAACAAGACATTGCGGTAGGAATCAGTCGTTTGGCAGAAGCTTGGTTTTCATTATGATCTACGCTTTTGCCGGATCTTCTCGTTCTTATCCTTGTCATCACCTTCTTCTTCCTCTGCTTCTTTCTTTTCTAGCTTTTGCTCATGGAATTCAACTGACGTTTGCCCGAACACGCGATCTAGCGGGGTGTAGTAATGCTCGACGGGTTTCTTTTGGATAAAAAAGCGGTAGCAAGCCATTCCAAGCATGCCAATAATCAAAAGGGATACCCCAATAATCAAGCCAGACATCATCATCATTTGTTTTTTGTCCTTCCTTTTTCGATTGTTATGATCATTTACGATGAGAGGGCCAAATCGTTTCAACAGAAAAAAGCAGCCTATGGCATGGGACAGGGAAGTTGTCCAGCGCATAGGCTGCTTGGCTTTTATTAGCAAGAATTATTTCATGCTTTTCTGGTACTCATCAAACTGAGCGGTTACCTCATTCGAAGGTTTGCTGGTCAAATGGCTCACAATCACGATGGCGAGCAGGCTAATGGCAAAGCCAGGAACCATTTCGTAGAGGAAGTCCTTCAGCACATCAAAGCGAGTCCAGATGATAACGGTAAATGCGCCAGCGACCATACCCGCGAGAGCACCCCATTTGTTCATGCGCTTCCAATAGAGGGAGAGCAGAATGACAGGACCAAACGAAGCGCCGAATCCGGCCCACGCATATCCGACAAGATCCAGGATCGTGTCATTTTTGTTCAAGGCGAGCAAAAAGGCGACGACAGAGACAAGCAAGACGGACATGCGGCCAAAGGTGACCAGTTCTTTGTCGGTTGCAGAACGCTTGAAAAAGGTTTTGTATATATCCTCAGTCAAGGAGCTGGACGTGACGAGCAACTGAGAGGAAATCGTACTCATAATCGCTGCCAAAATCGCCGCCAGCAAAAAGCCAGTAATCAGTGGATGGAACAGGATCGTACCCAGCTGGATAAAGATCGTCTCAGGATCGCTCAACGTCCAGCCTTGCTTGGAGTACAGGGCGATACCGACCAGTCCTGTCAGCATGGCGCCAACGACGGAGAAAATCATCCAGCCCATACCGATGCTGCGTGCTTTTTTAATCTCGCTCGTGGACGTGATCGCCATAAAGCGAACGATAATATGCGGTTGTCCGAAATAGCCGAGACCCCACGCAAACAGGGAAATGATGCCGAGCAGGCTCGTCCCTTTAAAAATATCGAGCAAAGAGGGATCGACAGCGTGAATTTCCGTAAATGTTTCTCCCAATCCGCCAGTTGTAAGAACGGTCACGAGCGGGACGAGAATAAGCGCGATGACCATAATGAGTCCTTGTACAGCGTCCGTCCAGCTTACAGCGAGGAAGCCGCCAAACAATGTATAGGCGATGGTGACCACTCCGACAATCCATAGTCCCGTTTGATAACTCAGGTGGAAGGTGTTTTCAAACAACACGCCTCCAGAAACGAGACCAGATGACACGTAAAAGGTAAAGAAGATCATAATAACAAGTGCCGAGACAAGACGAAGCATCCGAGACCCGTCCCCGAAACGATTTTCCAAAAAGGCAGGAATCGTAATCGAGTTGTTGGCAACCTCCGTGTACGAACGAAGGCGGGGAGCGACATAAAGCCAGTTGGCATAAGCCCCGAGAGTCAGACCGATGGCAATCCAGGATGCACTAAGACCTTGAGCAAACATGGCACCTGGCAGACCCATCATCAACCAGCCACTCATGTCAGATGCACCCGCACTGAGAGCGGTTACAGTTGGACCGAGCGACCGACCCCCGAGCATGTAGTCTGTCAGATTGGAGGTACGTTTGTAGGCATAATAGCCGATTAACAGCATACCTGCCATGTACACAATAATAGATGTGAGCAGCATATTCATGGGCATCACCTCGTTGTGTTTAGTATTTATGAATTTTATATGAACATCTTACACGTTATCATGCCCGATTATAAAAATCTATAAGGAAATACAGAAAATTTTGTAGAGCCTCAATAAAAAGTTTTTTAATAACACAAAAAAGCCCGCGATGATTGATCGCAGGCTTTTCTTGAAATGTTTTCCAAAATTACTGAACTTGAACCTGACCGCTTCCGTCGAGTGTTACTTTGAATTCCTTTACGACAGTAGGTTCTGCGCTTTGATTGTTCAAATCGTGTTTGAGTACTTTGAAAGTACCATCGGCAGAGAGCGTGCCTGTATATTCAACACCAAACATGTCAGATTTGTAAAAGCTGAAGTTCGCTAGCTCGGTCTTTTGCAATTCTTCTACGAGCAACTGCCCATCTCCACTGAACATGGCATTACGCAATGCTTCAGAGGATTCGTATTTTTGTTGGAGGTATGTTTGGAGCTGTTTGGCGACTTCAGACTCAGCCATTTGCTTGCCGGCTTCGAGAACTTGTTGGCCCGCTTCGACAGCCTGTTTACCTGTCTCAATCGCTTGTTGACCTGTTTCTACTGCTTGCTGAGCGGTTTGGACCCCTTCGGATATTTCGGAGCAGGCAGTGAGCAGCAACGCGCATGCAATTATCCATACTTTTCTCATGTGATTCACTCCTTTCTGGCGTGACGATTCATACTTTATTTATTTTACCGTATATCCACTGACTTCGCATCCGCATATGATGAGGTAAGCGTAAGAGCTGCACTGATTACAGGGAGGAAACACAATGATTCAAGGGAAAGTAAAATGGTTCAGCAAGGAAAAGGGCTATGGGTTTATTGAGCGCGATGGAGGACCTGATGTATTCGTACACTATTCTGCGATTACGGGGTCAGGTTACCGGAATTTGGAGGAAGGCGAGCAGGTGGTTTTTGAGATTGTGAATGGACAGCGGGGGCTGCAAGCCGCCAACGTAGCGAAGAAAATCGTGTAAAAGAGGTATCATCTTCTAAAAACACATGACGAAGGACTTCCTTCGATTCAAAAACGCCGTCATACCTATACAAGGCAGACGGCGTCTTATTTATGTCACGTAGCGTTCGGGAGTGATCAAAGGTTGTTGTAGAGAAAGACTGACAGCGCAATGACCAGAGCGATCGTAATGATGCCGTAGATGATCAACAGATTGCGAGAACGTTGTTTAAAGCCCCGCACTTTGGATTCGGATGGGTTAATTCCGATTTTTATCGTAACGACGAGACCTATAAGAACAAGTACGATAATAGCAATAATGAAAGGCAAAATACTCATAACAGCCAGTCCTTTCTGTATGGCACAGTCATCCTGCTAGATATACGCAAGGATGCATACGGTAGCTTACTTCGATCATATAACGACCGCACAAAAAAGTTGCCATCCACTTGGGGATTATTTTGCCCATCCACTTGCCGTGAATGCATCCGCTAAGCGCGAAACTGCCTCAGGGATCTGATCTGTGGTAGCTCTGCCAAAAGTGAAGCGGACATATCCTTGCTCTGCCCCGAAAAGATGTCCCGGAACGAAGACAACTCCCCGTTTGACTGATTCTGTGAGAAGAGTTTCGCCGCTCCATTCCCCTTTGAATTTACACCACAGGTGAATGCCTCCTTCTGAACCGACCATTTCTACTTGATCACCGAACTTGTCTTGAAGCGATGAGACTAACTGATCGTGCCGAAAGGACAGCTCTGTTCGCAAAAGATCGATGTGGCTCGCAAACTGAGGCGATCCGAGAAAGCGATTCGCTAGCCATTGCGGAAAAATGCTGTGTCCAAAATCAAACTGCTGTTTCGCATCTGCTAGTCTTTCCATGACAGTAGGGGGCCCGACGATCCAGCCGATGCGCAGACCTGAGGCGACGATTTTGGTCAAAGAGCTGATGTAGAGTACGGTTCCGTGTTGATCCAGCGATTTTAAGGTTGGGACGGGCTCTCTCGAAAAACTGGTCAAGCTATATGGATCATCCTCGATAATCGGAATCCCGTTTTCATAGGAGAACGCGAGCAATGCCTGGCGCCGCTCCAATGAAAGCAGTGTCCCTGTCGGGTTTTGATAATTCGGATTGAGAAATACCATTTTGATGCGGTGCTGGCGGTGCAACTGGGCCAAGTGCTTTGGGTCGATTCCGTCCCGGTCAACAGGCAGCGAGAACGTACGCAAGCCAGCGGAATGAAAAAGCGGCAAGGAATAACAGTAAGAGGGCTCCTCAATGGCTACCGCATCCCCTGGCTTTAATAAGCATTGAACGACGAGATGAAGGGCCTGCTGCGCTCCTGAAGTGATCATGATCGAGGTAGCAGGTGCTGCGATGCTTCGCCATGCTTTCATATGAAGACTCAATGTCTCTCGCAAAGCCCAATTGCCCTGCGGATGCTCATAGCCGAGATGAGCCGGGAAGTCATCGGGGGTCATGAGCTGCTGGAGCGTTTGACTGGGGACGAGCTCGGTCGAGAGCTCGCCACTCGCCAAATCGATCAAGTCATTTTCCTGTGTTTCACGACGGATTTTGCGAATCAACGGTAAATTCGGGCGAAACGACCCTGACTCCGTCAAATGACGCCAGTTCGGAACGCGGGTCC